>AP018320.1 GCA_003990705.1 Nostoc sp. HK-01 | reverse complement strand
TAAATGGCTGAATCCTGATGATGAATTACATCAACGACTGCAAAAATTAATTACCTATTTACAACAAGGTGATGACCTGAATGCTGCTGCTGATAAAGCTGTTGTTTCAATGGAATTAGTCAATAAATTAACCCTACTGGGAGAGAATGCCAGAATCCAGAATCGCTCAGACACCAAGCCAAGGTTGACAAAGTTTTGATAATCACTTCAATGTCAATAAATTTCAAAACCTATGAATCAGCAACAAGAGACATCAGTTAAAATCCCAAATCAAATATTAATTTATTTCATGTTGAGCATGATAAAGCCTTCAAATCTCATACCTGAATCAGACAAAAATCCGGGATTAGAAGCTAATAATAACATTCATTCTCAGCAAGTTTTAGTTAATAAAAAACATCTTCAGAGAAATAATGATGCCCGAATTAAATATTTAATATTTTTTGGGTTGATGTTTTTCTTATTCATCCATAGCTTTTGGAAGTACGGAGTTCTCAACCAAGCAATTGGATTTATTTTACCTCCAGCTTCAGCGCAAGTACCCTTTGTTGAGGGGGAAGGAGGCTTTATCCCAGATTGGTCACGTTTAAAATTTAGCGATATGGTAATAAGAGAAGATGGAAAAATTACCTATCGAGTTAATGGTAGAACCGAAACTAGAGCGTGGAAATCAGGACAAAGTATTGCAGAGTTTTTAAAACTTGGGGATTTTGAAGATACAGAGTTAAATTTAGAAACACTAGATTTAGAAAAAATCTCTCGCGCTCAAAATTTGAGATTAAATAATTTGAGATTGTCAGATTTTCAACTGATGAATTGGCAAACATTACCAAGTTTATCTAGGGCAGTGCCAGGACTCGCCAATAAATCAGTTAAAGATGTGAAACCGCTTGACGATTTTCTCAAGCGACAAGGGATTTTGGCCTCTAACAGAAGAATTGGTAATTTAGCTCAGATTGCCAGATTACAACGAGCAAGATTAGGTCAGGGGATTAATTTAAAAAATTACAAAATTACAGATATACCTGGACTAGAGCGGGCGAGATTTGACGGGTTCGGTAATTGGCAAGAAAGTTTTATTGATGGCGTACCTGGGCTAACAGATTTAACTTGGGATAATTTTCCGGGTTTATTAAATGTTGACTTATCGTTTGTCGGTCAAGTTGACCTTGTACTAAGAGATATTGAAGCGAACCGGATTCGCTCGATCTCCGGGAGTTATCAACAAGGGTTTAATGTACCTTGCCTACAGGATAATTGCGCTCATGCAGAGATGTCCGGCATCGGGAGAACAACGGGTGTGCAGTGGATTTCCGGCAAAGTTCAGAAGGTAAGAGGCGGATTTGGCATACTCAAAGCTCTCAATGGGGGTAAAGAACCAACAGGGCGCAATCCTTTTGGTTCGGCTTTTAAACAAGTAATTTGGGATATTGATGAATCAACAGGCTCGATGCAAACGGCGATGTTTTTTAGAATCTGCAAAACCATCCCCTTCATTGGTCGCACCTGTTCGCCATATTTTATTGGGCCAGTGCCTTTCATCGAGTATCGAGAAAAAGACCCAATTATTTTTGGTAAACCCGCAACACTCCCTGACTAAGAAATTGCTTTGAAGTTATAGCTCAACAAAACAACCAAAAATTTCCAATACCATAAATAGAATGAGAAATAATACTCAAACACAGTTGATTAATGATAATCAACCATTTCGTGTTGAGCAATTACAAAACCCCAACCATGATGTTGGCAAGTATACACATCACTTTCTCACACCTAATGGATTAGCACTATTAGGGGCATTAGGGGTTTATTTTGTAATGAAAGTGGTGTTAGGAGATGGATCTAAGAAAAAGAAAATAGCCACCTCTTATTGGGGAGGAAACAAGGAAACTGTTACAGCAAAGAAAAAAGCACTTCAGCAGATAGCCAATCCCAAATGTGATAGTGCTGCACTGTACATTGGGCAGCATCGATTCAAAGATTCAAAAACCCCACGGCAAAGTAATGTAATTCCTTTATACATACCAGATGCACAAAGGGGAACGGCAGCGATCGGCGCACCGGGAAGCGGGAAGACTTATAGTGCGGTCAACCCGATGATATATTCAGCAATTGACCAAGGATTTGGGATTGTCTTGTATGACTTCAAATACCCATCACAAGCCAAAATTGCGGCGTATGCCCGATTAAAGGGCTATGATGTACACATATTCGCACCAGGGTTTCCGGAATCAGAAGTATGCAACCCGCTGGACTTTTTAAGAGATTCGTCTGATGCGGAAACAGCAAGGCAATTAGCCACAGTAATTAACAAGAATTTCCGAATATTAACTAACGCCAGTGAAGATGGATTTTTTGGCCCGTCAGGGGATCAACTGACCCAAGCGATATTGATGCTGACTAAAGAGTTTGGGGAATATGCAGACATAATGACTGCTGCTGCCATTCTTTCTAGCGAACAAATGATTAACCGACTGATGGGGGCATCACTAAATCCCTGGATTAGGATAGCGTTTGGTCAACTGTTCAGTTCTGCGGCTAGTGAAAAGACGGTGGCAGGGATTACAGCGACCGCCAGCTTAATGTTCACTCGTTTTATGGCGAAAAATACGCTGGGGTGTTTTGTGGGTAAAACTACTCTGCCGTTAGAAATTAAGCGAAAGCAGATGATTATCTTTGGGCTGGATAGAGAACGCCGTGATGCTGTAGCTCCTTTAATGACGAGCATTTTACACATGACAATAGCGCGGAATATTGCTTCTAAACGAGTGGATTCTGGGCCATTAATCGTTGCACTAGATGAATTACCGTCGATTTATTTGCCTGATTTATATAGATGGCTGAATGAATCACGAAGTGAAGGATTCTGCGGTATTTTAGGCTGGCAGAACATGGGGCAGTTAGAAAAGAACTACGGGAAGGAAGTAGCGAAAACTATCCTGGGGGCTTGTAGCACTAAGTTTGTGTTTAATCCTGGTGAAAATGAATCAGCACAATTATTCTCCAGCTTCCTCGGTGATGAAGAAATTAAGTACAAGCACAAGAGTAGGTCAACTGGTGGCGGTAAACCAAGTACAACAACTAGTGAACAAGAAAAAACTAAAAAATTATTTGAATCAGCGCAATTTTTGAAGTTACCTGCTGGTAAATGTGTATTTATTAATCCGGCGTATGCCAATAAAGAGGAAGGTTCAGTACCGTTGTTAAAAACGATAAAAATTGGTGATTATGTGGACAAGATTGAAAAATACAATCAACAAAAGTGGCAAAAGTTAGTAAAGAATATGGCACTGCATAGCACTCAAAAATATCCAACACAGCAAGACTTAGATATCAGAATAAAAGAAGTAGATCGCCGCTTGCCTATTCCACAAGAACCAGTAGAAGCAGGAGTAGAAGCATTACCCGTTGATGGAATGAGATCAATGCTTTAGAGGTCGGAGGTCGGAGGTCGGAAGGCGGAATTAATAACTTAAATTTTTTTATTAATTTTGAATTTTGAATTCAAAAATTCACTGTATATTACATAACTTTAGTGAGTTGGTTGAGGGTGGAAGTGATAATTATAGAATCTGCTCTTACAGATTTTCTTCTTATTAATAAATTGGATAGAAAGCAGCAAAGATTAATGGCAAATTTAGTAAATGTTGGAGAAGCAACCCCGTACATTGTTAATACGTTTAATAAGCGGTCTAAACTCAGACCAAGGCTCAAGAAGTTTGGGATATATGTCAAACTAATATTTAAAGATATCCAAAATGTATCTCAAGAAGAAAATTATCAGCAATTGCTAGATAAATATCTGAAAGATATAGGTTGGAATGATTTGCAATATATAGCATTTATTACTTATAGTTCAGATTATGCACAAATAGAAATTATTTTAAATCGGGTAATATCTGAGACAAAAATTATAGACTTAAAGTGCTTAAAAGCAAGTAGAAGGCAATATAAAATACTGCATAGAGCCTACACACAGATGTGTAAGTAGGTAATCGTATTTTCCTGTGTGCTGAATGTTTACGATTAATCTTTAAACAATTCCTATGTTTGATGAACGGAGTGTTAATTTAACAAGTGATTACATCTTGTTCACAAGGCAGGATTTACAACAAACTCGTCAAATATGGAAAAAAGCAATTGTGCCATTGATAGAAGCAGCTATGGAGAGGCTGCAATACGAGTGGGACAAGCAAGCGAAAATCGAGATCGGTTATAATACATTTGTACTAAAACAGGATGAGTCAGGAGCGTATGTGTGGTCAGAAATTGACCCATTGACTGACACCGGATGGAATGAGGAGGCTGATTTAGAAGCAGAGGAATCAGCCCCCTCATCAACGGTGTACACAGAACAAACCTCTTCAAGCTCAACACCTCAAACAGGAGAATCAACAGTACAAGTAGAACAAACGCCCTCAAATTCAACGCCTCAAACAGAAGAATCAACAGCGCAAACGCCCACAAGCTCAACCCAGTCCCCTATCCCAGAACATATAGATCCTGAACACTGGCATGAAATAGTAGTAAAAAGTGCTGTTAAGGCGGAGATCGCCGCCCTTAATTTCAAAAGCTTACATCACGATTCGGTTGAAGGGGTGAACCAAGCTTGGGAATATTTGATGTATAGCAAAAGTCTTGAGCGACGGAACGATGGGCGGTTGAAGAATATAAAGACATATTCTCATATTGAGCAAGGCGGCTGGTGGTGTAACGCAGGTGTAGATCCACGCTCATTCCCCACGCTCAAGCCTGGAGAAGTGCCACCTCTAAAGCTTTGGGGTTGCTTGAAACCCAACCACAAAAGAGAAAAACCTGAGCAAAAGAACAACTCTCAAAGTTATTTTAAGTTCTGGCAAGATGATAAACAGCCGTCCAGCCGTCCTCTCGAAAAGAATAAACCAAAGGAATTTATTAAATACGAGCATCCACCAAAAACACCATTAAGTATTTTCTTGCTGGATGTGCCAGATGATATTGCTAATCTAATTTATACTAGGGCAGGTGTGACACCAAGCGAGTGCGATCGCCGCAGTGGATTTTGGTACTGTGTATGGAAACACGATGTACCGATTATTGTGACAGAGGGAGCCAAAAAAGCGGCAAGTTTATTGTCACAGGGTCATGCAGCAATAGGATTACCAGGGATAAATGCTGGCTATCGGACGAAAGATGAGCAATCGAATCCGATTCCAATACAGTTACGTGAAGAATTTGCGATGTTTGCTACCCCTGGTAGAGACATCAAACTATGCTTTGACCACGATACCAAGCCAAAAACTATTGTCAATGTTCATAAAGCTTTATTAAAAACTGGGTTATTATTGCAACGAGCCGGGGCTAATGTGAGCGTGATTACCTTACCAGGGCTGGATAAAGGTGTAGATGATTTTATTGTGAATAATGGCAGTGAAAAGCTTCAAGATTTAGTCTCGAAAGCTCAACTGTTGAAAGAGTGGTATGAAAACAATCCGCCGCTTGATTTGAGATTCTTGATCAAGCTGAAAAATGGACAAATTTTGAATCTGTATGAAAAGCAGTTAGATGGAACTGTGACATCAAATCCAGCTAACTTAAAAGAAGAAGAAATTGCACAAGCTATTCCTCAAACTCCCCAACAACTCCTCGAAGCAACACAAGAGCAACAAGAAACAGGAACTCAGCAAAAGGATTCTAAACAACCCCACAGCCCAGTAGATTCCCCAACCACTCCTGCTATTTCTGCACCTCAGTCAGTAAATGTTGCGTCTCAATACTGGGCTAACGAGCAGAAAGCACCAAATTATGCATTAACAATTCCTAGAAAGTTATTAATAGAAAAAGAAAATAAAGATATTGCTTTAACAGCCAAACAACTTTTAGACAATTACGCAGTGGAATTAGACGATGGTAGTACGGTGTATAGGAGTGAAGCTTTTAGTGTGAGAAAATTTCGTGAAACCTATAGCATTCACCGTGCTGATGATGAGAAAAACAGTTATTTTTCTAATCCATTGATGCAGTTTGAGATTGATAAAAAAGGAAAAGCAGTAATTACTAAAAAACCAGAAAGAATGCTGATGGTAGAGCGTCAGGAATTCCTAAAGGTGAATAATAACTTTAAATCATTAGAAAAATTACCGTCATTTTATGAAGATGCGGTAACACTAAAAACTCAACTAGGTTCTTTAGCCCCACTAGGCACTCAAGCAGTGATTAAAAGGTTAGAGATAACTGAAGTGTCTCAATTATTGAGTTATTCATTAAAAACTGCACAATCCAAACATTTAAAAATAGGAAACTACCGAATTAAATTAGAAATTAATCAACAAACAGGTGATGAAAATATTCGACTAATCAAAAAAGAAAACGATGGCTTAGATAGAGAAGCGGTCAAAATCAACTTAAAAACAAAACAAGCTGCTGTCATGAAGGTGTCCCAGCAGGATATTGAAAATCTCAGGTTAATAGCGAAAAGAATACAGTTAGAATACTCTCATCAAGAGCAAGAGGCTCCTGATTATATTCCCTCTCCATCTGGGCAGAATGTGGCTGTGAAAACAACACCGCCTCATGTTACTACAAATGCTAAATATCCACCTGTAAATCCAGAAGCTCAAGAAAATAAACGTCCACCATCACGCCAGAATAGTAAATCATCATCTCCAGATATAGAGCTATAATTACTAGTATTAAAAGCTTGATATAGATTCATTTTAAATTGCGAATTGTTATTGATGCCTAAAGGTAAAACCTATGTCAGCCAATCAGACTTCAACATTGGAGAAAATTAGAGCAATAAATCCAGGGGGTATCTCAGATAATATGATGATAGCGAGATTGTCTCGCGCACTTAATCAATCTACTACCCAACAAAAAGATTTATCAATAAGTTCTCCTCAGCAAGAAACCGAACCTACTCATCAGCAAAAAGCACGAGAAGAATTAGGACAGTTATTGTCTAAAGGCAATATTGAAGACTACAAACAACAGCTAAAACAGCAATATATTCAGCAGTATTTGACCGCATTTGGTTTAGAGCAAACCCAATTACAAAAGTCCCAGGTAAACCAGAAATTAATAACTCAACTTCAACAATTCAGGGGAATTCAAAAGGCTGTATTGTCGTCTACTGAAAAAAGTAATAATTTTTCTAAAAATCAAGTTGAATTAACAAATAATCTTCAGAAACAGGCACAACATCAAGACCAAAATAAGAAGTCCTTTATTAGAGTAGTTCTCGATAAAATCATTACAAAGGGTAGAAGCCTGGGAAATCAAATTAGTGCATTTGAGAATCAGGGTTATAAAGCTTTACTTCAAATTGATGATACTAAACAAATTTTCAGCATAGACCGTAAGCAACCACAGCCAGAAAAATCTAATCCAGCTTTTAAAGCCGAAAAATTGGGAGCGAGTGACTTTCAGATTTTAGAAGACAATCTAACAGAGCAAGAGACTCAAGATATAATTGCTCCCAATCAGCAGCAAATACAACTGCCACAACCGCGAATTCAGCCGAAACGGGATCTGAAAAACAACGGCCCAGAAATTGGATGAAGTTAGGGTGTGGGGTGTGGGGTGTAGGAAAAAAAGAAGATTTTATTTTTGTACAACACACGGCTCTAGAATTAATTGAGTACAAATTACGACTCTAATCCTTAATTTAGAAATTCTTAATTAGTAAATAGCAGCTCTAACTAATTTCCCTATACCCTACACCCTAGCTAATTGAAGTATCCTATCTTTAAACCCAATACAAAACCGGAAACCAGCAATAAACGTTTGAAAAGTTTATTGATTTTTGTAAAGGGCGAGATAATAGCAGCTAAAAGTATGTAAAATGCGGACTCCAAAAAATCGGTTTGAAGTGATGCGATTGCAATAACTATTAAGCAGATGAAAATCGCAATTTCTCAAAATCTTCAGCTCTGTCTAGCACAGTTTTGGAGCCGCGCATATTTTTAACCTAGTTATTTGGATTTTCTGATTTTAACCACACAACGACCTAATAATCGATTATCTTTGCGACAAAATTCAAGATCAGCTTGATTATCAACAAACAGTTGTTGGGCTTGTCTACCTTCGGAGGATTTAGCCCACTCTAAAAGCTTGAGGTCATTAGCAGTAATGTCAGTATTGCCGATGCCGACATAGTTAGAGATGACATTCCAAGTAGTAAGAGAACCAAGTATTGCGCCAACAGCAATCATGCCGCCAAGAATGCCACCAATTGACCAAATGCCTAGTTTAAATTTGCCAATTTTCGGTGTTTCCAAAGGCAGAGAAAAAGTCGGCTTAAGTTTTGGGAGTTCTTCTTTAAGACTTGTTTGTACAGCATCAGTAATGATAGAGTGTTGCATCAGTTGTGCAGCTTTGGTAGCATCAGTGAGCTTTTTGTCCATCATTAAAGCCCCAGCTTCCATTAATGCTTCCATCTGGGTGGGGAATTGAATCATCATCTCCTCAAAATTCCCCAGGATGCTCATAATTTGAAACATCGGATCGTTGGGGTCAAACCCGATTTCTTCAGAAAGTTCTCGAATTCGGTCAATTTCGGCTTCGGTGTATTTAGAAATCGTCATGCCCAGACTCCTGCTGTTGGCGTATCTGTAGCAGCCCCAAGTATTCGGAGGCTAAAGAATTAGACTCAATAGATTGATAAAAACTGTTCAGCCATCTGTAAGCATAAGCTCTGTAGACAGAAAAAATATTGATGTTATCCCTGACTTGTGAGTAAGGTAAGCCAATGCTCTCAATGGCCTCATAGCTGTACTTATTTAAGCCGGACAAAGCAATATCACATCCATCCACATCTTTAAGCTTGGGATAGCCGTTCGTTTGATAAAGTTTGAACCGCTGAGCAAAGTGTTGGTTTTTGACGACTACATAATCAGCCTGATTTCCGGCAAAAGCCAGAAGCTGGGACAAATATTCAACACAATCTAATCGGTGTGAAATAGGTTGTACAAAAGTAAGTCGCCAGTCAACTTTACCCAAGGTTTTAAACAAGTTTACTTTATCGATGTAGTTGCAAATGCCTTCTATGTGTTGTCCTGGCATATCAACAGCTAGAGTATCATAGCCATTGCGGAGTTCTTCAATGACCCAATCAGTACCTTCATCAAAATTGATGCTTTCAACCCCAACGAGACATTTATATGGTTCGAGCCTTTTACGGTTGTCGTGGTCGTAGGCTCTCAACCGATATCCTAGTGAGCAATATAAGTCAATCAACAAGCGCATGACGGTAGACTTGCCCACACGAGAATCACCTACAATCATAATCAGGCGTTTAGGATTCGGACTGTAAGTTGACATCAGCTAGTCCTAGTAAGTGTTTAACTGGCTCAATAGATTTTTTAAAGTTCTCCATCCATTTCTCAACTCGACCTTGAACAGACAGTTTCTCGCTCTGTTCTATACCCTTAGAAAAGGAAAAATTATTCTCATCCAGATAATCATAAGCGTGGGCAATCAAATCTGGCATATAAATTTCTGGGATGACTTTGTTAACCTTTTTAAGTTCTTTAACCAATAAAGAGTTATCGTATCTTTCAAACCTATCTTTTTCTCCAAAAAATAGGTTCTTGATAACAACGTAATCTACCTTCTCTCCACAAAAATCACGTAAATAATTCAATTGGTTAACCGAGTCCTTCGTGCGATTAATCACAGTAGCCATCGTGACTCTCATATCCAGCTTCTTACCTACCGTTTTGAAGAAGCCCATTTCTTCCTCAAAGGAGCGAAAAAACTGAATTGATTGGGGTGGCAATTCTAGTAAAAATAAAGATTTACTATCAGGAGCGATAAGTTGTTCATCTTTTTTAGGTGAGTTAGCTTTAACTGCATCTTTGTCAATGAAGTCTTTGAGTTCATCCAACAGAAAAAGATCAGCTTCTCCCCTTTTAAAGATGTCTAAGGGCATAACAGTACATTCAGTGTCGTAAAATCGTTTGATTTGTGGGTTGGAAATATCAGCATCAAACGCAGCGAAGTTTTGATTGGTGTCGAGGTAAGTTTGGATCATAGCTCTAGAAAAGGTGGACTTTCCTACACCGCCCTTATCTCCAGTCACAATCACTAATCTACGGCTTTTGGGAGGGGTTGGATTATTGGTGTTGTCTGTCATTCTTCTTTTGCCCATCAGATGGCAATCTATTGATGAACGTATTCTATCTAATTTACTTAATCCCAGTCAGGATACTTACCAGCTAATTTAGATTTCAATATCCTGCCGTGACGAAAGTTTTTGTGGTTGAAAGTAAAGTTTTTGGACAAGTTGTTCATTCCAATCTTTACCCTTGGCTTTAGTTTTGAGCGTAGTTGCATCCTTCAACAGCTTCTGAATGCTCAGGGCAGTTTCATGACCCCAAACATTATTATCAAATGCTATTTCTACCACCGGAACTGTTGAAAGAAAATCTACTGGTAAACTTTTAGGATTATCTACAGCTAAATACATTGTTCTTTGTGGCGGTATTCCTTGATAGGCTTTCAATTCCAGCGTGGCGAATGACAATGCCTCAATCGGAGATTTACACAATACTGCTCTTTCTACCTGAGTTTGAGCTTGCCCTCCTAAGTGAAAGTAAAACCAGCTATCACCCCGCTTTGTACCTTTGTGGTAGCCCTTGAAAGTGTTATTCTCCCCCTTTGTCCCTCTTAAAGACGCGCCATTAGTTTGGTCATTGAAATTTCGCATGACAAATACAGCATTTTGATGAGCATCAGCATAAACTAAACCTCGTTCATAAAGAGCTTGTATCAAATTTGGTGGGATACCTCGTTTAGTCGTTAAATATTGAGCAACTTCTGACCAGTGGGCTTTATTCTCAACTGGTTGCTGGAATTTAGGGCAGGGTTGGGAGCGAATAATCTCATTTGTCAGATTTAGTGAGTGCGCGATCGCTGCTTTTTGAACTCCAGTTTTACCAGATGATTCATATAGCCAGGCGATCGCTCTTGTGAAATTGCACCCCTGTACGTGCATCACCAAATCAATTGCACCGCCGCCACCATGAAGCTGTTGAGGAGCGAAGTCGTAGAATTTGGAACCATCAATACTAATGATGTGTCCATAACCCTTCCATCGTCCATCAATACAATCTAGTCCTAACGCCCAAGCCACATCAGCCAAAGGTAAGTCGCGCATTAAATCAGCTTTTTGTCGCCATTCTAGGTTCTCCTGCTCTAGATGAACTATGCGTGTTTCTAAATTCTGTCGAAGTTTCTCTAAGGCTATTGATGATAAAGAAGCCCGTTTTTCCAACTGAATAATTCGTCGGCGGTCAGCTAATTGGTGATCTAATTGTTGAATGCGTCGGTCATTTTTTATGCGCTCAAGCAACTCATGGGCTGTTTCTCCTGGTAAAGGTGCAAATCGTTCTAACTCCAAACTCAGGGGTTGAGAATTGACCGCCTGATAATATTCTTGAACCTGGATATGTTTAGCTTTTGAGCCTTTAACCCCCCGTTGGATGCCTAAAGGAGCAAGTGCAACCGCATAACTATCTTGCAGTTGTGACATTTTCAGTCGTCCCTGTGCCACAGAACCGCCAAACATTTCCTTATAACTAAGTCGTTTGGTTTTTTCGTTGAGTGGCACGATATAGGCATGAATATGTGGAGTCGATTCATCCAAGTGTAATTCGGCTCTGACACACTTATTTCCATACTTTTCTAACAGCCATTTTTGGGAAGCATTCGTAAAATCCTCCATCTTCTGATTGTCCCAAGTACCCGCCATTGATGGGTCATCGGGTCGAAAGTATTCTGGACTGGCACTCAAAAATATTTCACTGCACAGCACTGCGTCTTTTCTGGGCTGGTAGTTTGTCTTTGATTTTATCAGTTCCTTGACGATTGATTCGAGCGATCTCTGATCTTTTGATCCAATCAATCGAATATTTTGTTTTGTTGGATCTGCATTGGGAGTATCCTGAAGTCGGGCAGTATGTTTTTCACTTCCCCCAATATTCCCGAATGATTTTAATTTCTCGACTCGTAGTATTGCTAACGCTACCATTGATTTATTCTCGCTGCAACGAGTGTCTTTGAACAACTTCCGCGCTCCCGGCAGGGCGAACTACTTTTGTGTCCTGAGCGAAGCGAAGGATGGCGAAGCCACCCCGAAGGGGCACGAAAGTAAAGTGAGTACACCTTTAAAATAACCTACCCGAAAAACCCCTTTTTCCAGTCGCAATCAGACGCAATCAGACGCAATCAGACGCAATCAGACGCAAACGGAATTACTAAATTTTTTGATTTCTGTCCGCAATCAGACGCAAACAGCCGCAATCAGACGCAATCAAACGCAATCAGACGCAAATTTGCGTAGACCATTTATAGGTATGTTTTAATACATAAATACTGAGGAGAAAAAAATGAAAACTTCTGTTCAATTTGATATAGAACTTCCCCGTATTAAAAGACTTAAGAATTCTTGGACAGGGAAAGTGATCCAATATCTAACAGAACATCCATCAGGGAATCTGAGCTATGAATTCACACTAGAGGCGATCGCTGCCTACTGGCTAGTCGAGGCATTGGAAAACAATATAGAACAACAACAATTGATAGTAGCAAGTAGAAATGCTAGTGAAAAATTGGAGGGAAAACTGGCAACGATTAGAAAAATAATTTCACAGCCAATAAAAGTAGATTCCTCTTATACTGATATTAAAAATGAAGAAAATCTTTATGTAGAGTTATCAAAGGTAAGAAGAGCTAAAGACTCTTGGGAAGGACAAGTTGTTCAGTATTTACTGGAACATCCTTCTAATAAGCCTGCTACAGAATTAGTACTCGAAGCTATTACTCCCTACTGGTTAGTAGAAGCGTTGTTAGATAATAACGCCAGATACTCACAAGTTATAAAAGCTAGTAGGATGGCTATCGAAAAGTTAGAAGCCAAGTTAAAGACCATTGACAAGATAGTGGCTCCTTACTTACCACAAACAACTCGATTGCAGACAAATGATGAAGTAGATGTGGCTTCTAAGGTAGTAAGCGTTTTCGAGCCAGATTCAACGCTTAATGATAATTCTTCCTCTTCAACGTTAGATGAGGAGCCAGACGATGAAGACTGGAGTGATTTTTTGGATGATGAAACACTTTTGTTAGCGAATATATTAGGAAGCTAAACAATGGCAATAGATTTATCTCAACCAAACAAGTTGGTGATCACTTGTGATTTGGGTGGTAGTTTATCCAGAGCGATCACTCAACTCTATCCTGAAGGTGTACCGTCTGTAATTGTCATGTCTCCAGAAGTGGCAGATGTCAGCCAGGACTCTCTGAAACACATACAAATTGACTCGGCGGCGACTGACTCTGCCTGGGTTGGATTAGGGAATGAATACTATGTTTTAGGGACGTTAGCCAGAAATAACTTTGCTGGGATCACGCCTCTGAGAGCCTTGAAAAACAAGTACGCTATCCCCAAAATAGCAGCTTTACTTTGGCAAGCTTGCCGCCAGTACGAACTGAAAAACCCAGAAGTGATGATTCATTTATTACTTCCTTCAGGCGAGACAAAAGATAAAGATGTAGAAGACTTGTCGAATCAGTTAACTGTTTTACTAAAACAAGGTATAAACACACCCACAGGGCTGTTAAAAGCTAAATTGCGAAAATTCTACGTATTGCCAGAAGGTTCGGGTGTATTGTCTTATCGTTTACGTTCTTTGGCAGACCTTGCTTATCAAAAAAGTATTGGCATTTTAATGCTGGGATACCGCAATTCCAGCTTTTTTTTCTGGGATAAGGGCAGCAAAGGCAAGTCTGAAACTACCAATTTGGGTATGAGTTGGATGGTGCAGCAGTTTGTTGAGCGAACATCAGTGGGCTTGTCTAAAGATGATTTACGGTTAGTACCAGCACTGGTGAATGGTGGTGGGGGTAATTTTCAAGGCTTTCGAGTGCTGTCACGTAAACCTACTATTGAAGGTATCGAAGCTGATTTACAATTATTCTCTGAGGTTTTGCCAACTGTTAAGGATGAATATTGTAGAGCTTTAAAGCGTTGGCTTGACAACATTGGAGCCGTATTTGATGAAGTAGTGATCTGTGGTGGAACCGCTTCATTTGTTCGCACTGAACTGGTGAATCATTTTCACAAAGAAGGAGTATCTATCTGCTGGAATGGTGAGGTAAACATCCCAGAAGTTTTAGATACTTATAAATTAAAGGATCGTCTTGCTGATGTTTGGACGAGTCATATCAGCCATATCAAGCTAGTCGATAAAAAATTCCGCTACGACCGCCAGCAACCTTTAGTCCCTCAACCAGTTAAACCCGTTAAAACTGTTGAACGTTGTCACCCAGATCGCTGGAAAAACTTTATCCCGATGCTTGAACCATGAATAACACCGAAAAACTGGCACAATTCGCCAACCAGCAGCACTTTGACGAGCGCGTAGTGCAAATTTTTGAAGCAGTTTACCAGGATGTAGGAATTAACAATCTTCCACAAACAACCGTGGAACAAGGTAATTGCTTAACAGAAGTACTCAAACATAATGAGGCCACACCAGAGTTTGTGAAAAATCTATTGGGATATTCTCTACAAAAGGGAATGCCTCTTTATGTGATAGACCACATTCTCAATAGCGATCTAGACAAAGACGGCAGAACCTTATCCCAAGAGATTTTTGAGGATTATACTGACCCGTTTGAAGTAAGTAGCCGTCCGCAAATATGCAAAACTTCACGACAAATAGAACTAGATTTATGACATTTTGCAGTAGTTCTCTGCAAAATGTCACTCAAACAATAGCATTTTGCTGGATGTAATTAGAAGTAGAAGTTCGTAGAATTTACATAATTTTCTTTCTGTATCAACCAGTATGTTGCAACAAACGATTGCGTCGTGGGACAAACCGAAAGTTACAAAGCTGACTGTAAGCCAAGTGGAGAATCTAGAAATGCTTCTGGTTGAAAAAGCGCAACGAGGAGAAGATGTAACAGGGACGATTCAGGCACTTGAATACTTTCAAAGTAGTAACAATGACCAGTATTGGAACAAAATTTATTACGGTCAAACAAAAGAAAGACAAACCTTTGAAACTGTACAAAGGGTGATTATTACGGCTTTTGCTATTTTAGGAATGATTATATTCCTGGCTAAAGTTCAAAATCCATCAGCCAATCTCTTAAATCAATTGCCCCCGAAATCTATTCAGAAGTGAAAACTATTAAAGATAACGATTGCGGTAATTAATTTTAGAAAGCTTATGAGATTTACGAGTAGTCCATTGCCATAAAGGAGTAAGTTTTTCAACATCTTTGAATAACAGTTGCCAAGAGTCATTATATGTGTACTGGTAAATAATATTAGCCAGTACACGTAAACATCGTAGCGGTTGACTTTTCACCTGTTCTTCAGCAAAACGAAGAACTATCCAGTTGGCTTGAACAAAGCACTGGTTCCGGTAGTCATCCATGCCTACACAGTGAATTGGTTCACGAGTTTCAAAAGTAAATGGTTCATCAATCTCTAAGTCGATGTGCAAGTTTGTATTTGGTTCCACGAACAGAAAATCGGCACTGTAAGCGGCTTTATGGTTCAAAGGTAGCAACTGTTG
Organism: Nostoc sp. HK-01; assembly: GCA_003990705.1. Taxonomy (GTDB): domain Bacteria; phylum Cyanobacteriota; class Cyanobacteriia; order Cyanobacteriales; family Nostocaceae; genus Nostoc_B. The sequence goes on along the minus strand of AP018320.1, from coordinate 296,127 downwards.
TTGAGAAAAAATCTGAGGGTCAAAATACTTTCGCAGTATCAAGCCAAACTCAATCTCAGAAGCACCTAGCTTTGTGCTTTCGGTTGATTTTGAAGGTAAGATTATCGGCTCTAAATTGCCGACTTTAACACCTTGGGGAATCAATATTAAGGGATAGCAAGGACGGTTTTCCATGAATGATTTAATTGAGCAATTTTTTACATTAATTAACCTACAACATCCAATAATATCTCTAGAATCACCCTTGCAAGAGCGACAAAAACTTTTGTTCCAGATTGCTTTTGAATGCGAGTTACAAAATATCAAATGTTATTTGTGGTCGCTGGAGGATGACCAATTGTATCAATTAAAAATTAGTTTAGAAAAGATTACATTTTCTAATGTTAATGAGTATCAACCTATTAAAGATAAATCTCGACAGGAACATTACTTTGAAATTCTGCGCTTTTGGAAATTCACGGACTTACAAGGTCTTCTTATACTAGAAGGTATATTTTCTTGGCTAACCACTAATTCTGAATTTCTGACTAGCGAGTGGATTAAGTCAGCACTTATCAACATCAAACTGCACAATTCTAATTCTAATAAAGCTGTCCTGCTATTAGGGCCGAACGCCAGTATATCGCCAGATATTGCGGCGTTTGTTCCCTGCATTACTCACCAACTGCCAACCATTCTAGAAATTAGAAGCTGTTTAAAAAAACTATTACCAGAATATGATGCTTCAGAAATTGATAAAGCAGCGATCGCTGCTGTAGGATTGTACATTGCAGATATCGAATATGCTATCAAACAAATAATCGCTTCTGGTGTTTTTGAGGCGTTGGAATTGACTCAATGCCTATTGGTTTACAAAATCAACCTATTAAAGCGGGTTTATGACGTAGAATTTCTCCAGTCCCCGTCAATCAAAGTAGGGGGTCTAGAATTGATGCAAGAGTCATTCCTGAAGTATAAACAACTAATGACTCCACTAGCACAAGCCTATAATCTGCGGATTCCAAAAGGTGTTCTGCTGATAGGCCCACCTGGAACAGGAAAATCTTACTCGGCTAAAGTTTGTTCTCAATTGCTGGGTGTACCAATGTTAATTGTGGAGTGGGGAAACTTCCGCAGTTACGGGAATCAAGCCGAGTTCAAGCTCAAAAAACTACTAGCGTTGGTAGATAGAATAGACCGACTTATCTTCTATTTGGACGATTTTGACAAAGGCTTTGCGGGAGACGATGACTTAGGCAGAAGGTTGGCAGGAATGCTATTAACATGGATGCAAGAGCGAACGAGTAATGTCTTAATTATCGCCTCGGCTAACAATCTAGAACTACTGCCGCTAGAATTGACCAGATGTGGAAGGTTTGATGACATCTTTAAAGTAGATTTACCTAATAACGGCGAAAGACACGAAATATTCAAAATCCACTTGGCAAGGTTTGATGAGCGTTTTCGTAATGGTGGGGATGCTTATAGTGAAGAACAATGGCGCAGACTCTTAAAAGAAACCTATCGTTGTGTCGGTGCAGAAATCGGAGCTATTGTCGAAAAAGCCGCAGCTTCAACTTTCTGTCTGATGTTTGGGGGAGATAAGAACACTCATCAACATTCTTCACTCCCACGATTAGAAATTACTGTCGCATCCTTATTAGAGGCCAGACAAAACATTAATCCGTTGGCAATTAGAGAGGCGGACAAAGTTGAGAGGATGCGAAACAGAGCTTCTTTACAGGGACTACCATCAAGCCCAATTGATGATTCTGTTTACAGTCACGACAATATTAATATTTTTAGTTAATTATGTTGTTCCTCATCTCAAAAAAACTAGATTATGCTGCCATCAATGGTTTAAGGATACTAGGATCTATTACGGGTATATCTGTAATAATTGGGACTTTAACTCTGAGTTTTCTAGCTTCTCGCCCACAGCATTTGCCAATTAAATACAAACTGACTCGCAATAATTACACCTTTTATTTAGAATCGGCTAATTCGCCAATCGAATTACAAAAAGGATTGAAATATCGCTCTCATTTAGAGGGTGATCGCGGAATGTTGTTTAATTTGGGAAAGCCTTATAAAGATGCAGCGTTTTGGATGTATAGGGTGAATTTTCCCCTCGATATAATATTTATTCACCAAGGAATAGTGACAAGAATCGTACATAATGCTACTCCCTGCCGAAAACAACCTTGTCCTTTATATACTGCTCCAATCGCTACTCATGTACTTGAACTACCTTCAGGAAAAGCTAAGTTAACTAATATTAAAATCCGGGATAAATTAACTTTTTATAAGCAGCAAGAATCAGGTTATGGTGATAAAATTTAGCAATGATTCAATTTGCAATTCGCAATTTCTAATAATGAAAACTTAAAACTCCACTGAAATTGTGGCACTTGTAGCGTTGCTAACGTAATTTATGCCGAATGCTCATACACTGCACAATTAACTAATTAAATATTCTGCTTGTTACCTAAGCAATTGAATTGCGAATTGCGTTAGCGAAGCGGTAGCGAGTCTTCGAGCGTCATTGCGAATTGCGAATTGCGAATTGTCATAAGTTGTTTCCGCATTCCTGCTTTTTTAAGGCCTAAAAAATTATGATGCGCGTACTGATAATCGATGACTACCCAATTTTACGTCTGGGAATAAAGACAGCCCTAGAGAGCGCAAATATAACAGTGCAGGAAGCGGATTCAGGGGAACAAGGCTTACAACTTCTTAGAGGCACTCATCCGGATCTTGTAATTCTCAAAATAGACTTACCTGATGTCAGTGGCATTGACTTGATAACTGAAATTAATCAAGAGTTCCCTGATGTCAAAATAGTCGTTTTAAGCCAGCACTCAGATGAAGGGCTACTAAAGATGGCTTTTAATGCTGGTGCTAATTCCTACTTGCTAAGTGATACAGAGCCAGATATTTTGCTATATGCGATCAAAATGTCCTATCAAGGACAGTGCTGGATAGATCCGAGGCTGTCTCGCTCTATCTTAGATATCAAAGAGGAGGGCAACTCTTTGAGGAAAGGAAAAAAGTTTGGGGAATCTTTAACTCAAATAGAGATGAAAGTTCTTAAACTGATGGCTTTTGGATTTTCAAATGGGCGTTGTTGCGTGAATAGGCAAAATGGTAAATTTTATTTATCGCCTATGTTCTCTCACTGCCTAGTCCAACGATGAAGACGAAAGCTCAGTACAAAGTTAAGAATTGGAACGCTTACGATGCAGCATTAAAGCTTCGAGGCAGTATAACTTTCTGGGTAAACGAAGAGATAATAGAGCAGTGGCGCAACCAGCAGAAAACTGGGAAAAAAGGAGCATCGAATTATTATAGTGACGTGGCGATCGCCACTATGGGAACAATTCAATCGGTGTTTCATTTACCAGGGCGACAAGCAGAGGGGTTTTTAGAATCGCTGTTCACGCTCATGGGAATTGAGCTAGAAGTACCAGACCATTCAACGCTATCTCGTCGTTTAAGCAAGTTGTTGGTGAAACTACCTGTAGTGCCAAAAGATGAGGCTGTCCATGTAGTAGTGGATTCAACTGGTGTGAAAGTGTACGGTGAAGGTGAATGGAAAGTCCGCACACATGGAGTAGGTAAAAGACGGACGTGGCGGAAGTTGCATTTAGGAGTTGATGAGGGCAGTGGCGAAATCCTGGGTGCAGTGGTGACGACTAATGATATGGCTGATTGCGAGGTACTGCCTGACATATTGGAGCAGATTGATCAACCGATAGAGCAAGTATCCGGTGATGGTGGCTATGACACAAAAGGTTGTTATGACACCATTTCACAACATGGGGCGAGGGCGATAATTCCACCACGCAGTAACGCCAAAATTCAACTTCCCTCAAACACTCAAGCACCGCCGTATCCTAGGGATGAGAATCTGCGTCGAATACATCAAGTTGGACGCAAGCAATGGAAACTTGAAAGCAGGTATCATCGCCGCTCTTTGTCTGAGACTGCTATATTTCGGCTCAAGATCATCTTTGGTGGCAAGTTAAGACGACGCTTTTTTGACAATCAAGCTGTCGAGTTATTTTTACAATGTGCTGCCCTGAATCGCATGATCCAGTTAGGTAAGCCTGACTCTTATAAAGTCGAAGGCTAATTCCTATCCTGAATTCGGATTGGAGTGTCCTTTTTTCCTTTCATGCAACAAAGCCTTTCAAATGAGCAAATAGCTGACAATCTGCACGTTTCTTCTGGTTCAATCCGAGGATATGCAAATTCACTCAACCTAAAACTAGGAGCGCAAAATCGCGCCCATGCAGTTTTTCGGGCTATTTGCCTGGGTTACATAAATTACAAATCTCTGTTTACTGAGATTCCTGGGGATGAAAATCTGGAAGCTGTTTAGCTTATTTAATTCCATAATTTCTACTTTAGAAAGACAATGCAAGCTATTAGTTTCACTCGTAAGAGCCTGATTTTGAGCTTGGCTTTAGCTGTTGTATCCTGTCAATCGACCGTTGAGGCTGGCTCAAATGAGCAAAATAACTCTATACCTGTGGCAGATAATTTTACTCAAAAAGTTAAAGTGATCGCTCAAAAATACCCTCCATTGTACCGAGTATCATGGAATGTCTGCGGTGTCCAGAAAAGGGTAAGTATTGGTCGTACTCTGAAGAATCAGTGTGTTGATACTCAATCAAGCCGAGCGATGTTGCTTTGGGGAGCGACTGGCGCACATAAGTTAATCCCTACACACCAGTATGTTGGTGGGGTTCAATCTCATCTGTTTATTGAATCAAAGGGGTGTTTTGGATTAGATGAACCAAGTGATACTGCTCAATATTACAAAGCTAGAACATTTCTGGTTGGACAAATTGAGGAAAAAGATAAGTTTAAGCCAACAGCACAGGTAAAACTCACCCAGTTGTCTGATAAAGAAAAAGAAGATGCCATTGCTGATCTGATCACCAATCCGCCAGAGACATTTTCTCCTGTCGTCACTCCCGATGATTGCCAATCCGAAGCACAATGGACACAAGTATACAAGAGAGCTATTCCCGCTACTTATTAAAAAGCTGTGTCTTTGTCAAACGGCAGACTGCTTGGTTCTTCGTTATTTCTCAAGTCTACCTCCATCTGTTGACGGCGTTGTACGTAGGTTCGGCTTGAAGCACGGAGTCTATTCATTTCTTGCTCACCAAAATTAATTCCCATTTGGGCGTGTTGAGCCGATACTTGATCATAGTTTTCAACCTCCAGTATCTTGCGCCGTTCCATTTGGTTCAGCCACCCCTCGCTAGTACCTTTTTTTAGTTCAGATTGGATATATTCTGGCTTAAGAGTGCCGTCTGGGTTAAACTGCTGCTTTTCTGTGGGAGTGAAGAAATCGTAGGCAGTATAAACAGGCCAAGGTTCGGGATCTGTTTCGTCTAAGTGCTTCCATTCATCAAATTCTGCCTTTAATCTACGAGCATAGTCATCAACAGCTGCCGGATTTCTCCCTGAAGATATTTTTTGTTGCCTGACTTCATCCCTCATTGACCCATCAGGTAAAAATTCTTTTTTGTGCATATTGAACCATCGTTTGGTTCTGGACATATTTATTTTCGACATAAGTAACATCTCGCAAAATTGATAAATTTTTAATATTTGAAGATAAATGACTCTAGAATTTAAACACTTCGACACTAGACTGAATACTTGGATTCATGTTGACGGAGATAGCAAGAATCCTCAATCAATTTTAACTGAAAAGCTGGAGAATACTCTACTAGAATTTTATTTTCCTGGCAAGGGATTTTCTTTTGGGCATTTAGATGAATATAGTACACCAGAAGACTTAAAAAATCATCCAGATGACTGTAATCTTTTATTGTCTTCTAAAACCAGATTACTGTATGGTTCCCTAGAATGTTTAGAAGTAATTAACAAGTTATGTCCTGATAGAAAAGACCGAGGTGCTTATGGTTCAATATTTTTAGGATCTTGTAAGAATTCTATTAACGAAACCATAAACATTTTAGTGGTTAATGATGATTCAGAACCAGCTAAAGCGGGTGAAAATGGAGGAATAATTAAAAAGGAAGATGCCTTTAAATTAGTAGGCGATTGTTATGGGCAAATTTCAACCCAATTATATGACAAATTAACTAAAAGGGAAGAACAGCAAGACAAAAGTTATCGTGTTATTCAGCATCGCTTTGGTTGGAGAGAAGGAGATGGAGAAGATAGTAAGTACAGGTTTGGTAAAGGGACATTACGCCCAAATAATTTAAGTAATGTAGAATATTTAGATTTAAATAATAAACCTAAAATTGACTTAATTCTCCCCCTCTCCAGCTTCAAAGGTACAGATAAGGATCGCCCTGGTGGAGCTATTAAGCCACAGATTCAGCCAGGATTATATAAACAGAAAATTTGGCTAGGCGAAAAATCCCAATCGGAAAGGGGAAAAACTGCCATATCTCAACTGTTAGCATCATTCCCCCAAGGAATTAAGGATTTTGCAGAGGAGTTAGAAGCTCAAGCCCAAAAATTAGCCGAAACTCAAAACGATCCTAGAAAATTAGCGCAGCTGTACTGTGAGAAATATGAACAGCGTAAAGCATTCAGCGAAGAACAGAAAGCATCTTTAAAACAAGAAATTAATTTAGCAGTTGCCGATGGCTCATTATCAGAACAGTTAGCGTCACTTACCCAAGACGAAAATAATGAAGAATTAACAGTAGACGATAATAATGATGAAGAAACTGATAAGTCTCAAAATAATAATTTGTTAATGTACAAAATTATCAAGGCTGATTTGTTAGGAGAGCATCATCAACTTTTAGAAACAGAAAAAGTCAGGAAAGAATTAAGTAAATTTGTTCAAAACGAATGGCGAGATATTGCATTAGGACGAACTCTAACCTTTGACCGAGCAATGATTATCCCATCTAAGGAATTAAAAAACGGGGAAATCTGTGCACCTTGGTTAAAAGAAGGGGAAAAAGTTTTGAATTTTCGCTCTCCGTTTCTTAACTCTAATGGCTTGTGTGTCTCAACCAATAAGTTTGTTGAAGATAGATTAGCACCAAATGGTAAAATTTTAGAAGGCATTATCGTAGTTAACGATGAAGATCATAAACGAATAGTGTCTAGAATTGAAGCTTTACAGGCACAAGGAATTGAGACAGATGAAACAGCCCCTCTAGAAACCGAATCCCAACGCCAAGGACGTGATTATGATGGTGATTGTATAGGGGTAGCACCTGCAAGCAAGTATCCTAATTTTACAGCCGAAGCTGAGTATAGGACTCTGCCAGCCAACGCTTATCTTCCTACTGTCAAGGAGAAGAAGCAATCATATTATATTAACGGAAAGCAACCACCATTTGAAGAAATCGCCATACACATGAGCGATAGTATTAGTGTGGGCGTGATCAATAATCAAGTGACTGCTTTAGAAGCATTAGAATCGGAAATCGAAATTCTCAAACTTTATGGAACACCGGGGCAGAAAACCGAATATGTAGATAAAGTATCACATCATTATCAAAAATTATTAGAAGCGGAGAATTACGAACACCCCAAGCCAATTAGGGAAGAATATAAGCCTTATATAAAAGAGTTTGTAGCATTAGCTCAAAATCTTAATAGAACCCCTGAAATTATCTCCCAAGCAATGGACAAGAATCGCTCCTTGTACAGGAGAATGATTGAAGAGGCTTGTTACCATAACCAAATTGCGGTGGATTTATTCAAAAGTTCTAAAAAGCCAGAAATGGGCTTAATCAAAGAAAATAATCGTTATTTATATCGCCAAGTTGATTATATTAAAGATAAAAAATCCCCCACAGCTTATTTAAACTCTGGAATAAAAACTGAGGGCTATTCCCCAGTAGAATTATTAATTAACCAAACAAATAAATATTTCCAAGAATCACAATTAGAATCACGCCCTATAGTTCAATTTGGTGATTTATTTAAAGGGGTCGAGTTCACCCCACAACAGAGATTTAACGCGATCGCTGCCAAGTACGAATTTGACCGCTTGTACAATGCTGCCGTAGCAATGGAGCGACGGAGGGACAGTGAGCGTGGCCCCAGTGCAATTATTCAAACACCGCAAGGATCAAAACTGGAGATTACGAACCTAACTTATTACGACCATCCCCTCATCTGGAATTCCCAGAACATTAACTTAAAATTAGAAGCGGACAAGCACTCCTCAAAATTATTAGCACTCGCCCAAATAAATAATGAAGTTGGAGGTAATGGACAGCCTCAATACCGTAAGTTGGGTACAGTTAGCCCCCAAACGGTGTCAGAATACAACCTCAAGCCAGGGACAAAAGCCAGCAACGCTTCATTGGTTGAATTTAAACCTCAACTCAGTCGAGGGCAGACGAAATTAATGTTCCAGCAAGCGTACCAATTCGCTCAAGCATACCGAGAAAACATCCCAGAGCAAGAGAGATTGTCGGCGGCGGCGGCGGCGTGGAATGTTGGGGCGGCGAGGCAGGATGAGCTAGAAGATAGACAGTCTCAAAATAAAGACCCTATTTACAAAAAAAATCCCAACTTTGTGTTTGCGGCGTTTGGTGAAGAAATAATCTCTCGGCTGGGAGAAATGCAATTTACCAATTTACGAGTAGGAACACTGAGAAATGAGGCGAACAGCTTCAAGGGCAAAACGTGGAATCAACAAGAGAAATGCTCAATTGAGATTAGGGCATCACATCATCCTCCGGGCCATGAGCGTCACGGCTTAAGATTAGTGTTTGTCCAGGGTGGTGATGGGGAATATCAAGAATTTGCAGCGTTGGAACCGCGAACTGCACATTTACCAATTGGCACAAAGGCGCAAGCTAATATTGTCGGCGGTGAAACATCTACTGCCAAGGCTATTATCACTGTTGCAGGGAAAGAACCAATTGAATTCACCATCCGAGAAATTAAGAAATTCGCCTATGCTGACAAGACATTTCATGGTGAATCTGTAACCCTAGAAATTGGGAAAGTACCAGTGCCAACAGGGGTAGTAAAAATCAAATTAGATGGTCAAGTGTTGGGGGAGCTAGACGCTGATTCTATTAAACAACTTCAGGCAGTAAATTACATTAAAGATGGCAACCCACTCAACTTAAAACTGACAACTATATCAGACAAGTATAATGCTTTTGTGATTGCCCAATCCCCAAATGGTAATCTACTAAAGATTGATAAAACGAATTCTTATGATTTTAAAGATCAAAAATTTAACGATACTGAATACAGAAGACTTACCTTAGATGTACCCCAATCTCAAATAAGGGACGCAGTGTTTTTGAATGGGGAACCTTTGGGAGTTTTGCATTTCAAAAAAGATAAAGAGGCACTCAAACAATTGGGGGTGCTACAATTTGGGAAATTAATACCAGTTGATGTGACGCTCCAAAGTAATTTCAACACCACAATGGTAGTGAAAGTTGACCCCACAACAGTTGAGTATCCCGAAGTTTGGGTTAAAGAGAGCCAGGTGTTTGGTCAGCAGATAGTCACTGAAGAACAACTAAGAGCGATAGAAAAAACTGCGGCGATTTTGTACCAAATCAAAGAACGTCCCACCATATTGTTCGCTACACCTGAAGATAAAGTGTTGGGACTAACTCAACTGGTTGTAGATAATCACAAAGTTGAGACTGTGACCAAGTGGTTGAACGAAAAGAATATAGCGATCGCACAATTGCCAAGGGAAGATGTGCCACTGGAAACTAAAAAGGGATTAGCCGTCTTTAACATAGCGAACTCATCCATCCCCGAATCTGTTTCCCAGGCGATGACTAATAAATTTGGGAACGTGATTGAGTCTGAATCAGAGTACAAAGAGAAAGTGCGTAGTCTTCCTGATCGTCCAAAACATTTGAAACCACCACAGCCAATCGTTAGCGCACCAAAGGTTACGGCATCACCCCAAACGCCACCGCAGCCGCAGCAGCAAAACCTAGCTGCACCTAGCCAAGAATCTCAAACCGTAACCATCGACCATCTGCGCTCGTGGTACATTGCAGCTAATAACCTGTGTAAACCTGACGAGTACAAAAACCGCATTGTCGAAGTAGTGAATGAATTCAAAGTGACTGGCCAGATATCACCCAAAGCCAAAGCCGCAATGGAACAAGATATACTCAGCCGAGTTGCTCAGATTTCTCAGAAATTAGCATCAAACTTGGGTCAGCGTGAAGAAGATGGTACTACTCGTGTCAATGGGAAACTTTACGATTTGGTGCTAAATTCCCAGAACAAAGACTTGGCTCTAGCGCACAAAAATGGCGATGTAATTTTGAGTGTGCAATCACAGCAGGTGCAAGTTAATAAATTGACACCGGAAATTGTGCAGCAGTTTGAAAGTGCTAATAATAAACTTGATGAGGTTTTAGAAAGTAAAAAACGAACGACAGAAATACAAAGATAAATGAATTGAAGAGAAAAAATAAGCTACTTCTAAAGTAGCTCGGAAGAATTTAATTAACTGTAGGCATAACACACCCTACTGGCTAATTACGAATTACGTGTTATTTAGGCTCATCTAAAACGGCAGTATATGGTTGAGGCTCTCTGAGGCGCTGTTCACTATAGTCATGGCGAGACTTAGCAGTTTGCAAGTAGATTTTCCGAGCTAAATTAATACTACCTAACGGTTCATGTTCAGGTAAGGTGTGCCAAGGAGAGAAAGCTAACCCCTCATCCAACCGCTTGCGCTCTTCAAAGTCGAACTTCTGAGCAGGGATTCTCACAGTTGCCAGCTTAATAAATGGTGAATTTTCTTCTTTCCACTCTTTAGTTGCATCTTCGATTGATGTCTTTTCTTCGTCTACAAAAAACTGTACTAGAAAATCAAACTTTGCTTCTTTGCCTTCGTGGGTGAGATATTTGACCGCTGCCTCACGCAGATAATTTTCGGAATCAGGTTTCGCATCAGGAACTTGATCCTGTTGGTGTGGCAAGAGTGAAAACTTAATGACACGAGAGCCAAGCTTAAAAGGAGTAGTACTCCAATATTGAACGAGTAAGGGATTAGCTACCTGCCTGCTACCCGCAGCTTGGAGAATTTCAAAAACTGGCGCAAGCGAGCGCAACAATTCTGGATCAGCCTGAGCGCTACCAGCTTTCCCTAAATCAGCAAACTGTTGAGCATCTCGCGCTATAAAAACTGGATGATTGAGAAAAATAAAGTCTTGTGTATGCTTCTCGTCATCAAGTACTTTTTGTCCTTCCACTTCCAGAAGTTTGATGGCTAAACCACGGATATCTGGTTCTAAGTCAGATTTTAATTTGCCGCGTTTTTCTGGCGTAGAAGCATTAGATAAACGCAGCCAAATTGGATAAGTCCGTTTTTTAGCAAACACACCTACCTGCAATGATTCGGGTATATCGTCTTCAACAATGAATTCTCCCCAAACCAAACCATGACTTTTAGGATGTAGCTGGCGCAGGTCTGGCCCTTTCTCTGCTTGTTCTTTTAAGGTACTTGCTAATATGGCATGGGTTGCTGCCTCCTGTGTGGCAGTAGATAAGCTCAAGTCGCTCATGTTTCTGTTTCCTTTAATACAATTTTTTAACAAATAGAATTGAAATGCTTAGATGAGTATATAAGCTCAAAAATTATCTATTAGTTAAGATTTAAGACAAAACAGCAATTTCCGACTCAGAACTTGACCTCCTTCCCACGATTGATACACCAGAAAAAGAGTTAGTGACTTTCTTCTAAGCGGAAGGCATATTCTCAATCTCCCGCTCCGTTGGATGCTACTAAAGATAGTAGGCGAGTATCCCTTTGGCTGTATTGGGTGTGATCGCCTTTCATTCTTCTAAAATAGGCTTTGTTCTGGTTTTTGGTTTTGATCTAGAATTTCACACCAAATAGATGAAGCGATGCCTTCTGTTTGGGAGACGCTACCGCGTAGCTTGCTTGGACGTAGGAGTACGGCAACCATAAAAGGGAACGCAAAGGGGTTTGCTTTAAAATACTGGCTACCTCACTAAATACCGAACAAAAAGCAAATCGCCAAAATCGGCAACGAGTTTAAGGCAACAGGGCAATTATCAGCCCAAGCAATAGACGCAATGCAAAAAGATATAGTTAATAGAACGCCCAGATTGCACATAAAATCGTTTCTACTTTGGGGCAAACTGGGGATGATGGTTCCACTCGTGTCAATGGGAAAATTTATGATGTATTGTTCAATCCTCTCCGTCAAGATTGGGCGATCGCACACAGAAGCGGGGATGTAATTTTAAGTGTGCAATCTGGAAGAGTGCAGATTAATAAATTGACATCAGAAATTTTGCAGGATTTCGAGAGTGCTAATAGCAAACTTGATGAGGTTTTAGAAAGTAAAAAACAGACAGCCCAATTACAAAGATAATTTGATAATAAAAAAATAAAGCTACTAATTTTAAGTTGCTGGACAACCTTATTTTTGCCTTTTTTGAAAAATCCTTGTAATTGCCGTTGCAACTGTCTTATTGCAGAATTTGAACCACGCTTAATTGCAGATTCTACGAAATCTTAATTACGTAGAATGCTGAGTGCCTGTGGGCTAATATGAACTCTATTATGCCCAGTTTAGAAGCAATACAGTTCAGATAAGACAATTAGCCTACTGATAACCTTTGTAGAGACGTTGCAATGTAACGTCTCTACATATTCGGAAACATCAAGAATAACCTTAACTGAACCGTATTGAGTTTAGAAGAGGAAATTGCTCTAAAAAATCACATCTAAAAAGGAAGGATAGCTTTTTCAATTACTAGGTTCAGGTGCAGTGACATTCAAAATATTAACTAGCAAGTCAAAAATTGTTTGCTTGGTAGCTAATAAAAGAGCATAATCTGGGATTTGTAAGCTAATAGAATCTAACCACTGATGACAAATTTCACTAATAACTTCTAAATGCTGAATAACTAAATAAGGGGCAATTTCATTGGCGCTTTGTTCCAGAATTTGAGGAACAGCTTGTAGTAAACTATCTAATTTTTCAGCTATTGGTAGGAGTGGAAAAACCTCCGCCTTTATTTCTTGGTTGGCTTGTTGTAGCAGTTTACAGCAACGGAAATGTGCTGATTGAACGAGATAAAGGCTATCATTTGCTTGTCCTGCTGTGCTGATGTTAATAGGGGCAACACTCGTTAAGGGAACCCGAAGACTATACCACCGTAGTGCATCCATCCCAATAGCTGAGATTAATTCTTCTGTGGCTAAATCAGGAAGAGCATGGATTTCTTGGGTAGCTTTGTGGAACGCACAAAGTTTGATGGGCTGGACAATGATAAATTGAAATTGCTCCTTTGTGTAGCCCAGGCATTGCATAGCGGCTGTGAGTTGGATATCGTAGCCTGTGTAAGTTGGGGGACGTAAGAGGATGATTTTGTTATAACCTTGTTGGAATATTTGATGGTAGCAGGCGATATCTTCTAGGAGTTGTGTAAATTCGCCGTCGCGGTGTTGCAGAACTCTGTCGCACTCGTCGCCAAAATCAGCAGTTTTGATAAACCAGTCTTTAGGTTCATCTTTGAGTTCGATGTCGGGGGATAAGTCTGCGGCAAGTTGGCGAGAAACGCAGGATCTGTAAAGTTGGTTGCTCTTTTCCAGAAAATCAATAAATTCCGAATTAGGTAAAGAAGGTTGATTTGGATTTGTGTTATTTGTATTAACGGAATAACTAGTACTTTGTAGAAGAGTGTTAAGAACGTTTATAAACTCAGAGCGAACACCTCCAGATGAGATTGTTGTTTCAGGAAGATTTTCGAGTATACTGAACCAAATTTTTGAAGCTTGGATTGATTGGAGCATGGCAATAATTAATAAAGCTTGTGGTTTGTAAGGGAAGAGTAACTTGTCACTTACTCAAAACAGCAATTGCTCTCTCAACTGCGTTATTCATTAGCTTAATAAGGATTCAAGGTGATCGCGCATCTTAATAATTTCTGTTCCGTAAGTATTACCAGATGCAATGACCTCACGAATTTGCTCTAGTGTACGCACAGTACCATCAGCACGATTATTTGCATTGTATCGTGTTGCTACAATTGTAATTTCATCATCAGTCATATTTGGCAAATTATTTTGTGGAAAATCAATTTTCCGTAAACTATTTAAATGTTTTGCTGAAATATCAATATTGCTCTCAGTGTTTTTTAGCAAAAGTGCAATTTTTATTTTTTGTGCTTCGCTTAGATTATTGGAATCATAACCCAGTTCTTGGGCAGCATTGCGAATTTGCATTTGAATTTGACCAAAAGAAGTTTCTTCAGGAGGTCTACCAGGAATTCGTTTAATTAACGGCATTTTTGTTAATAAACTTTTGACTAAATCACCAACAAAATTGTCTGGTAATTGCTCTGGATTTGCAACAAAATCTACCATTCTCAACAGGTAAGTTAAATCGTCGCTTAAATAATCTGGTTGCCCTCCTGCTTCATTCCATGCTACTCCTGCAATCAGCAGACTAGATAAGTTATGTTTTATGGCAGCCGCACGTAATGATTTTGCGTGTTTTCTAACCCAATTATCTTTAAATTCCAGCACGTAAGAATTATTTCTTAATAGTTTTTCTTCTAAGTAAGAAACAGCTATATCTTCAAAACCCCATTGCACAGGATTTATATTTTGTACAATATTAAAGGTTGTTTCTAAAAGTAATTGCTTGATAGTAGAACTTGCTCCTTTCAGTAGACTTTCAGAACTTTCTACGAGGAGATCAATTTCTCTATTTATTGTGCTAGGTATATGAGATATAGCAGCTTTAGAAGTTATTAGTCCATTTTTGACCAAGCTAACAAGTTTACTTGCTGTATTACCTAAATTCTTTAGAATACCATTGAGATTACCCTGAAGCCGATTTGCTTCTCCAATAATCGCTCTCTCCACACCCGTCTTAGTCGCCTCTATCTGCTGATCAACATTATGAATTTTGTTGTACAGATGTCCTGTCTTGTCACCAAAAATTGCATCAACAATAGCAGCAACAGCCTTTTGAGCGCGGGGTTTAATCCAATCAACAGTTCCTTTGGCAAAATCACCGATAGAGGTGACTGAACTCCGAATACCATTAGCTAGAGTATTTGCTAAAGGTTCAGCAACACTATCGTAGAAATTCCATTGGAAACCGTTAGTAATTGTCTTGCCAAATAACTTAACTTCTGAAATATTAACTCCAACATTCCGTAGCCATTGAATAGAACCTAGAATTTTACCTTTAAATTCACTAACCCAATTATTGATATTGCCAACTAGACTATCAATTTTTTCTTTTAACTTTTGGGCTGCTGTTTCAATTACACTATTGATTTCTGCACCAGTTCGGTAAGCATTCTTGAGAGCTTCAGTAAACTGCCAAATTGCATCTTTAACTCCAGTTTGCACCCAATCAACTTTTGCTTTTAACCAACTCCTAGCACCATTAACTGCTCCTTTAAAGGAATCTTTAGCAGATCTTAATTGATCTCCAAAGTATGGAATATTATATGCTTGACTGGGAATTTTACTTTCAATTTGATTAATAATCCAATCAGCTGTGCTATCTATGCCATTCTTAATGGGATTAGCAACAGAATCGGCCCAAGCGCGTCGCTCGTCTCGAATACTATCCAATGCTCGATGAACCTTTGCCCGCTGCTCACCATTCATTTGGTCGAGCAGTCGCTGCAACTCCTGCTCATAACTTTGCTTCTCTCTTCCAAGCTGTTGAATTCGAGCATTAGCCTTAGCTCGCTCAGGAATGACAAAATTGTTTAATGCCGTATCATAAATACGCTTAATGCGTGGCTCTGCAAATAGTGGAATAGAATTACCACCGCCATTACTACCATTACCATTACTAATACTTGGCTTCCAACCAGGAGGCAATGGCTGTGTTTGAGTTCGCGAAAGCAAGTGCTGGAACTTAACAATTAGGTCATAGTCTGTTGTCACACCTTTGGGACTATTAACCCTTATTAAATAAGTACCAGGAATGAGGTCTGCAATAAGATGCTCATCTGTAATACCATCTCTAAGAGAGTAGGCAATAGGATGATTCCGTACATCATAGAGAACCATGTCAGCATCTGCCAGCAGCTGCTTCAACTCAGCAGTAACTCGACCATTACGCGACAGAGTAAACCTATAATAATCATCAGGGACAAGGTTGCCAACCGTCTCTCCTGTTAAACGAGTCTCAAACGGGTCAATCGAACCAAATTCTGGTAAAGGCTTGGCCAAATACCAATCCAAACCACCTTTACCTTGTTGGCGGGCAATCTCAGCCTGCCGTTCAAGTTCGCGTAATCGTGCCTCTTCTTGAAGACGTTCTTCTTCCTGACGACGACGCGCCATTTCTTCTCGCAAACGCCGTTCTTGTTCTTCCAATTCCCTCTGTTTAGCCTCTGCTTCCCGTCTTCGTGCTTCTGCTTCTTGACGAACTCGTTCTTGCTCCCGCGCAAATGCCTCTTCTTGTTCCCTCCGAATCCGTGCTTCTTCTTCTTGCTGTTGCCTTAATTCCGCTTCCCGACGTAGCCTTTCCTGCTTTTGCTCTTGCTCATAGTTAGGCTTATGAACGGGAATTTCAATTTTTTCACCTAGATATATCCAATATGGTGCCTTATATACCCCATTATGGTTAGCAATCCACGTCCAGTAATTACCATTACCCATTGTGCGTTGAGCAATATTCCAGAAGCCATCACCTGGAATGTTTACTATATAAGGAACCCACTCATAATATTCCCCATTAGGACCTCGCTCGGCGTGCGCCCAAATTTCAGGAGCTACTGTATCAGGGTCAACCTCCGGCATAGTGGCATAGATGAACTCTTCATCGAGATTACCAAAAGAAGTTTCGGCAAGTTCTCTAAATGCTTCAATTTGCTCAGGAGTTAAATCTTCTGGCTTAAATTTCTGGCCGTCAAATAAGCCAAAATCAGGAGTAGCCCGATTCAAATTCACTTGATATCCCAAGTCAGCCAAAGATGCAATGGTAACAAGGCTAATAGGTGCATTTCTACCTTTACCGTTGTTATAATCAGCCGTCATCACTTCATCTTGGAAGAGACTGTCATTCCAATGCAAACCGGCTGAACCATCGCCCTGATTTTCCAGCGCAATATGATCTGTCAAACCCCCCAATTCGTTAAAGGCTTTCACCGCCTCTTTACCGTTATATTGGGTCAATGGCGTACCAGCGTAATCAACTAATCCCTTAGCTTCCCAAAGATTGCCAAAACCTAAACCGTGCAACAGTTCATGCTGTACTACACTAAACAATTCTCCAGAATGTTCTAATTCGGCAATGTCAGCAGCATCAAACTGAGTGATAGACTGAGCAGGCAGCATTGTCCCAAAGCGCATAAAATCAATCTTTGTCTGCGCGGCTGTACCACCTTCCCCATCTAAATTAGTAACGGAAATTTTAAAGTTGACATCATCAATGAGTTTACCGTCAACAATGGCGGTGGGTAAACCTTGAGCAATCATCGCTTCAACGCTCTTAGTAGCAGCTTGAATGATGGCTTGTTGTGAAGCAGTTAAACCATCTGCAAATTCCAGGTCAATATTGAAAGGTTCAGCAACTTTACTCTCAAAACCATTCAAAATATAGGTTCCTGGTGTGTCGCCTTGGTAATCAATTTTGACGATTATATCACCAGTAATTCCAGCAGGCGGTTGTAAATTATAGTTGCCTTTGGAAAAAATCTGACTTCCTAAAAACTGTCCAGACGGCATTAGATAATTGACTGATATCTCACCAGACAATACAGAAATATCAGCATTTTTCAAGTCATTGATATTAACTCGATAAATATCTATTGGATCAATATTGCTAACTTGATCAATTACATCTTGAATAGCAGAACGGATTATTAATGTAGGATTTACAAGATTATTACTACCTGTATCCAGATGAGTTTGTGGTAAAACTGGGGTTTTAGCTCCAGGAAAAGTGGCATTGCCAGGAAAAATCTTATCTCCTATTGGACAAGCATTTGCAGTATCAAATGTTTGTGTACTTTCAGTTAATGAATTTGCGGACACTCCTGGACTGTCAAAGAATGGCAAAGGCTGAGAACTAGGGTCAACCAACCAATCATTCATTATTTGATGATCTAATAAGGAAGTGTGAGGTTGATTTAGTAAGTCTAGGCTATTTGGATCTAGTGCCTGCAATAAGTCACTTTGAATTAAATCAAATTCCGAACCTGGAACAGCATATAAATCAACTAAAGATGGGGCAGGAGAATTTTCGCCACCACCAACAAGAACACTAGGAGTAATAATATCATCTAAAGCAAAACTTTTACCTTGCCATATTTCTCTTTGCTTTAACTTTTTGGATTTTTTAGCCTTTTGAGCTTTCTTGCCAGCAAATCCAAACAGACTCATAAATGCACCCTTAAAAACAGTAAAGAATCACTTGAGATAGATGTATTAGTTCTAGCTAAACGCTAGAAGTAAGAATGGTTGTTTGCTCAACATTAACCAGTTAAATTTGCAGTTGATTATTTGAGATGATTTCTGTAGGATCAATTAGTTGTAATTCTAAGGAAGCAGAAAGAGGATAATAATTTTCTTGACTCTCTTCATCTGCGTAGATAAATGAGATTTTTTGAGGTTGTTGATGATTTGGCGTATAAGGATTGATGGATAGGCAACTGTTATTATTAAAATCATCAACTTTTTTTCTCATTCTCTGCCTGAGTAAATATCCTCCACCTAAAATACCCAAAGCTGATATACCAACAAAAGGATAAGGCTCCGGAACAGATTTTGTGCAGAGAGTAGTAGGTTTATAATAATTACCTGCGTGTGAAGGCTCTATTGCGCGTGAAGGATCTACATTTATTAGCAAAATAAGAGAAGTTGCTCCCAATACACCCATAAACAAAATAGGTTGAGTTCTTTTTATATAAGAAAATCTCATGATTTTTACTTTCCTCTCGATAATGATGTTTAAAATTTAGTACAACTACTTTCCTGGAAAATATGGTGTATATAAATGCCAAATCCAGAAAAATAAGTTAAACAAAAGCCAAGTGATATACAGTAAACAGGCAGGAGCGTAAACCACTAGAATTGGTATATCTTCAGTGCGTTCTTGACTAGGTTCTCTTCGCCATAGTTGGCTATAATATGCAAATGACCTTTTCCGTAAATGGTTAATTCCTGTCATTGCCTCCACCAAATAATATCCATCAAATTTATTCAGTGGATTGAGATTTAAAGCTAAGGTAAATTGGGCTGCCAGCATTAACAAGTAGGTGGCTGTATAAAACCAATTTCCTGGTATTGATATACTCCATAAACACAATGCAATTCCCCATATAACTACTTGGCAAATCACACCTGCGGCCATTACTAAAGTACGCTGTTTGCGTTTAACTAAGCCATAAGCATCAGTAGTATTGGTGTATGCTCCTGGCAATAGGCAAATAAACATTAGACCTATATCTAAAACAACGCCTTTGTAATGTTTCAATGTGAAAGCATGACCTAGTTCGTGAATAGATAGCACCAACATCATCAGTAAGACAAAAGGAATTATTAAACTGGAACCTTGGCTATTCCATAATTCCTGCCCAAAATTATAAATTCTCTCTTGTTTGCCAAAAGCAAGGACAGTATTAAAACCTAAAAATAGACATAGTAAAAAACAAAACTCAGTTGTAAAAATGAATCTAATTTTATTGATATGTGCATTGAGCCATTTATCAGGATTAAAAAGGCGAAACTTAAAAAACAGTAGTTGTAATATGCTAAATTTTTTCTGATTTTTGGGTGGCTCAAAGCCTTCTAGCATTCCCTTTAATGCTAAAGTTTGTAAAAGTTCTTGCAGATGCTGAGGATTAATTTTATATTTAGCTACAAGAGTTTTGACAGGTAGTTGACTTAATTTTTTAATCAAGTTTTTGTCATAGTTAGTAATTTGCATATAAGCAATATTATCTGTGTTCTGCAACCGTAATAACCAATATCCATCTGTGTGCCATATCCACTGCACAGCAGATTTTAGCCGATATATTCTGACAGTTTTGTTGCTTTGTAAATCTGTACTTGAGTTTTCTATTTCATTCCTTTTAGGGAATGTCAATACTTTCAAATCGACTAATTTATTCAATAGCAGCCCAATAAAATTAGGGTCAATCGCTTCCCCAAACTTCTGTTGACATTTTTCTTGAATCTGCTTGACCGTTAATGTTCCATCAAAATGTTCTAGTGCATAACCCTCTGTTGCTGAAAATAAAAGCTTTTGCTCTGTTTTAATTGCTTGTAAAAGCACTTGCTCAGAGTCGAATACAGGAAGTATTTGCCAATAAATTTTAAGATTTGGACAAAGCCAAGCTTGATAATCAGTTATATCTAAATTGGAATCTTCTGGTAGATGCATATCCCAGCAACTGTAAGTTATGAAAGTTTTTCTGTCTGATGATGTATGGATTGAAAAAACTTAGTCCGTGTAATGCCTTGAATAAAAATATTCATAGGTAAGCGATTACAATAGTGTGATTACTACTGTAATTACTTGCACTACTCCAACACTTTATTTTCTTTAGAGAAGATAATTTTTATAAATTTAAGAAGGCTGTGTTGGAACAATGTATATTCAAGAGCATATTTGATACGTTAAAATACTGTATCAGTGATAACTGCTTTTCATTACTAAATGGATATAGCTAACGTAAAGCTTGGGCAAAAGTAAGTAAATTTTTCCTAAAAAAAGTAAAAATAGCTATAAAGTAACACTTTTCCAATATTTTCAAGGTGGCATTAAGCCAAGATTGGTTTGCATCAGCTTGCAGAGATGTCCAAACTACTAGTAAAGGATTGAGCAACTTATTCCCGCGGAGATGCCTACTTTAACACTTGCATTCAATTCATCAGCTGTAGTTCGAGGAATTGCAAATGCTCAATAGCAGAATAGACCAAGCATTATTTCGGCAGAAAAAAAGAAGCATTCCAGTACTGGAATGCCTTGATTTTGGGTTAAGTCAAAATCCCAATTACCTCACTCAAAACATCAGCAGCGCGATCGCCTGTTGGCACAAACAGCCGCTTACGCCAGTCGATGATTTCTGTGAAGCAACCTATAGCAACCAATCGATCAGTCAGCGATAACGAATTGACTAACTCCAGACGTGGCTCACCAGCAATGAAAGACCGCCGCAGTGTAATTCCTCCGGGTAACTGCTGTGAATACTTCTCGTCCAGCACAAGCTTCACAAGTTCTGCTGGAGAAAGCAGTTGATTTTTCAAGCCTAGTTGCTCTCGCACAGTTTGGATGTCGTTCGCATTCACCACTCGACCAAGAATCTTCTGCCCATCCGAAGTCTGTAACCGAAATACTCGACTGCTTGACTGTGGCAGGATTTTCCAAATAGGCAGCAGTATCCCTGTCACCAAATGCAGGTAATCAGTGGTGAAACGGGGCAGTGCGTTTACTTCCTTTGACCACGCCGCGACGAACGCATCAGCCGAAACCTGCCGCCAAGTTGATGATTCCAAACTTTGAACAGGCACACGAGTTTCTTTTTGCGATCGCACCAACAAAACTCGTGGAATAACACCACCATCCGCATCATAAACGCTATGTGTCGGAATACACACAGCAGCATGACCAGACTTTTCATTGATCATAAGTTGACCCTGGTACTTGGCAGCAAACTCAAGCATCTCGTTGGCAGTTTTGATGTTGTTTCTTTGAGTGCGTTCAATTTTCAAGTAGTTGGTCACACTCCCAGTTTCAGAATGAGTGTACACAGCTTCTTGGCTTTCGACAGTAAACCGTTCCGCTCGTAAAGTCTCCACACCCATCTCATAGATTCCTGCGGCGATCGCTGCTTCAATCTGCTGACTTAAGAGCAATTCAAACCTCTCGAAAATGATATTCTGCATATCAATCCGTAAAGCCAGGAGCCGATTGAGGAATTGACGCAGGGGTGGGAGGTCGATTTTTATACCGCCTTCGTGGGAAGTCAGCGATAAACCTGTCATCTGCTCAAACTGCCCTAGTGGAACTTCATAAAACCGACCTTGGAAGATTTGCTTAAATAACTCATACAAAGCGTGTTCGGCGTACTGGGATTCAAGGTTATCCTTAGCCTCGAATATCCCGTTACCACCAGTTTGTCTTTGTCCTCTGGTGAGTGCGCCCAAACTGTCCAGCCGTCGAGCAATAGTCGAGATGAACCTGCGTTCACCGCGCACATTGGTGGTCACAGGTCGGAACACAGGTGCAGAGGCTTGGTTGGTGCGGTGCGATCGCCCAAGCCCTTGAATGGCATTGTCAGCCCTCCAACCAGCTTCTAAAAGGTAGTGCGATCGCCGTCTCCTGTTCACAGCATTGAGGTCTGCATGATAGCTTCGACCTGTACCGCCAGCATCAGAGAAGATGAGAATTTGCTTATCGGCCTGCATAAATGCAGCAGTTTCAGCAATATTCGCCCCATTGCCACGAGTATCCACGAACAAACGCCCTGAATCATCTTTGAGAACGCGCTTGCTACGACCAGTCACTTCAGCAACTTGCTTGTGACCGAAGTGCCAAAGTAGTTGTTCTAAAGCACCGGGAATGGGGTCGAGGCTGGCCAGTCGGTCAACCAGTGAATCACGTAAACCCACAGCTTCTTGTGATATGACCGGAGAACCATCTGCGTTAAACAGTGGTTCAGAGCGTTCGTCGCCATCTTTTCCTGAGTGAATGGAATGAAGATGAATCGGAAAGGCACTAACTAAGTAGTCAAGAACATATTCCCGTGGTGTTAAATCAAGGTTCAAATCCTTCCATTCTTCAGCCGGAACCTCATCAAGTCGCCGTTTCAAAAGTTCTTCGTTAGTTGACACGATTTGGATGACAACAGCTAGACCCTGAGCAATATCCTGTTCAATTGCGAGGATCAGCATGGGACACTTCATACTAGTCAACAGATGATTGAAGAACCTCTGTTTATGGCTCTCAAACTGTGACAATGCAGACATTTTCGCCATGCGATTGTAAGTTTTCGCACCAGTGATATTACAGGCTTCCAGTGCTTTATTGAGATTATTATGAATAATTTGGAAAGCATCGGAATAGTTATTGTAAATCCTTTCCTGGGCTGGCGTTAACTCGATTTCGAGAGTCTGATACTCAACGCCGTCGAACGAGAGACTCCGCGCCAGATACAAACCAAGTGCCTTGAGATCCCGTGCAACAACTTCCATCGCCGCAATGCCGCCGACAGAGATAGATTCAACGAAATCCTCACGAGAGGTAAACGGGAAGTCCCCAGTCTGCCAAAGGCCTAAACGATTAGCATAAGACAGGTTTGAAACTTTCGTCGCTCCGGTTGCCGACACGTAAACAACCCTGGCTTTGGCAAGTGCATTTTGCAGTCTCAGCCCGACAATCCCTTGCTGAGAAGCTGCAACCATACCCAGTGTTCCCTCAACAGCCATCGCATTGCCCATACTGTGACACTCGTCAAAAGCGATCGCACCTTCAAAGTCCTTACCTGCCCACTCCACAATTTGTTTGAGCCGGCTTTTGCCGTTCTTCTGAGAGCGCAATGTGGAATATGTGCAGAATAATATGCCTTGAGTGAATCCGATTGGATCGCCCAGCTTGATGTTCGAGAGGTCAATAATGTCCTTTTCATTGCCTCCTAAAGCACACCAATCTCTACGGGCATCTTCGATTAATGCGGCACTTTTTGATACCCAAATAGCTTTTCGCCGTCCCTGACACCAGTTGTCGAGGATGATTCCTGCACACTGTCTACCCTTACCAGCACCCGTCCCATCGCCAAGAAACCAGCCACGACGAAATTTCACGGAGTTTTCTTCGTTGTTGGCTGCTACCTTCACGTTATCCCATGAGTCATCAACAAGGTATGACCCAGACAGAAACTCAGAGTGAGCCTGACCTGCGTAAATAACGCTTTCAAGCTGTGCCTCTGATAACAAGCCTTGTGTGACAATGTTTTGTGGCAGATGAGGTTTGTACGTGGGAGCTGGAGGCGAGACAAGTGCCAGTGCTGCGCTCTCACACAGCAATGAGGGATGGGGTAGGGCATCCTTAATTCGGATTCGTTGTGGGCGATAGGTTTCGTAAAGCGTATCTTTCAAACCTTCACTAGCCGTCCACTCGATAACCTCATATTCCAGAACTACTACGTCTGGAATCTCGGAAGCTGGTTCTGGTTGAGTTACTACAGTGCGTTTTGGTAGTCTAACAACCTTCGCTACCGCCGCCGTAGTTTTGACAGTTGAATGCTGCCATTGCAAACGCTCAGGCAACTGCCCAATCAGTGCCAGTATTTCAGGCAAGTCCAGAGTTTCTCGAATGCAAGGGATGTCGCCTCTTTCAGATGCCGGGACTTTATCAATAACGGTAATTCGTGTTTCGATTGTTGTCCCATGTTTGGTGTAAGCTTTCCCACTGACTCCGACCGAAAGCACCACGCTGGACTTCTCCTGCCACCTAACAAAAGTTTCGCGCCAAGTCGGGTTAGCCGGAGAGAACCAGTTGGCTGTAATTGTCACCAACCGTCCACCATCACATAACCTTTGTAGTGCAGAGTTGATGTGCCTGGGCGTTGCGTCGGGTGAGCGATCGCTGATTTTCGGGGAGGACGAGAATGGCGGATTCATCAGCACAACTGAAGGCTGAGTCTTTCCAGCTAAGTAGTCGTTAATCTGTTCTGCGTTGACTGAGAACAGTGGAGTGCCAGGGAACAGCCGACGCAGAATTTTGGTTCTGTCGGGTGAAAGTTCGTTAAGCATGAGACTCGCGCCGTGCAATTTGGCGAACTGAGCCAGAATCCCAGTCCCAGCACTTGGTTCAAGCACTAAATCGTTGTTAGTCACTTGTCCAGCCATTGCCACCAAGTACGCCAACGGTAGCGGAGTCGAGAATTGCTGGAGTTGCAATTGCTCCTCACTGCGGCGGGTATGTGTGGGGCAAAATGATTCGAGCAGTTGCAGTTGTTCTAAAGGGTTTTGTGATAATTGGTTTTGTCGCAGGTACAAGATTAATGCAACTTCCACTGCTTCATACGCATCCTTCCACAACCATTTGCCCTCAGCCGCAGTGCCGTGAAAGTGGCGATTCATCTGCGATTGAATAGTTTTTGTAGCAATAGGGCGATGATCAATTAGTGATTTTGTTAGTTCTTGGGCAACACTGAGGATTGACTGCCCATAATCTAAAACGGTTTGCAGGTCGAATAGGCAACCCTGTGTAGCGAATTGGCTGACCATGACTATATATATAGATATAATTTTCACAAGAATTTGGCGAAGCTGATGCTGTTCTTGAACAAAGCAATCAAATTAGAGTTAATTGCTTGAATTTGATTTCTCGTGGATGCTCACGTTCGAGCCACTCAAAAGCACATTCGAGATTGAACAAGAATTCTCGCCACTGTTTCGGTTCGGAGATACCAGCCGATGTTTGTTTTGCTGCATATTCGTTCACAAACACAGCACAATCAACCATGTGCGAATAAGTATCAAAAGCCAGTTGGTTGCATTGTGAGCGAATTCGTCTTTTGACTCGTTCCGGCGAAGTTTTCCAGAATATGCTCCAAAAAAGCTTGTGATATTCTCCAGACAAAGCAATCGCCCTTTGCAAATGTTCTCTAGCAACTGCAAACTCTGGGTCGTCTGGAACGTACTGGAGAGCCACTACTAACGCACAGTGCGCCGCTTGCATTTTTCTAATTTTTGAAACGATAATTTGAGCGATCGCTTGTAGTAACTGTGATCGCTCTCCTTGGGAACCAAGTTGTGGGATTAAGCCGCAGCCTTCTTGTGAGACTTACGAGGCGTTACGGCAGGGGTGAGCTTGCTAGTTTTGCTGGTTTTTGTAGATTTTGGTTTGGCAGTGGATTTCTTGGTTGCTGCTTTCGGTTGCACTTGGGCTGCTGGCGGTAGCAGTTTGAGTGTAGGGAATGGAAGCACAATAGGTTGGGTTTGTATTGGGTTTGGTGTAATGTCTGTAGTAAACCAAGGATCTGGCAGTTGCGCGAACTGTGGTTCTTGCCAGGGGTCATCTGTCAGCACTAACTCTGTAGCGGTTGGTTGTGCTGATGTTAGCGTGAATTCTGGTTGTGGTGTGATCGCCATAGCGTAGATTGAAGCGAATTCGGCGGCGATCGCTCTACCGCGAACAACAAACAAGCCGGTGATGAATTGAAAGATAAGGAGCGAAACGAAGCTCATAACGACGATTTGAATTAACCAATTGAGTGCGATTTGAATATCCATGATTGTTCTTCTGAATAACGAGAGAGTTTTCAATGGCAACTAGCGAAGCGTTTTAACTGGACGCTTGTGAAAAATCTAGGAAGTAGCAAAAGATTTGGTCACAAATTTTAGGTGTGGAGAGTTGAATTTGGAGAAGTCTGATCTCGCTCTCATCATTGGCGTAGCTTCAGGGTGAAAATGCCCAACAGTCTTGTAGTGATAACTGGGCAACTAGACTAAAAAATCTGATGAGAAAGGCTAAGATGCAGATTGGTGCTTAACAACTTCCAACCCTTAAGCCGTAGTAAACGAAACAATGGCAAGCAAAGAAATTCAAGTCAAAGAGTACACAGTCAGAGCGCACAAACGACTGATTCACACTCGCACCTTTAACTTCGTCTGTAAGCAATGCGATCTCTCAACTTCTCGTGAGACTTATGGCCCACGCCCTCTGTATTGTGAAACCTGCCGTCCTCCAGGGCCACCTAAGAAGTCTTCTATAGCTGCACCAGCTAAGAAAGGTAAACCCAGGGCTAAGGTTTATCGAAGTGATGTTGATTTTCAAAAGTCATCGTGAGGCGATCGCTGAGTATAAGCAAAATGCTTCTGGTGAGTAATTAGCCAGAAGCATTGAGTGTAATTTGCTTAGGACGATTTGAACTGTTGACAGTACAATTGTACTATACAAAACAGAGTCCGTCTATACCTGATTGGTTGAACCAGTTATCAATCAAAAAGCAGGTCGTATTATTGTAGAAATCAGATTAAATAGGACTAAAACACCCAATTTTTGCAAATTGTAACGCGCATTTTATTTTGAGATTTGATACCGATAAAGTGATTTCAGGCTTTTAGAGAAATAGAAAGAATGTCCCTTCAGCCAGATAGCGTAGGCATCTACCTACGAGAGATCGCTAAATATCCCATGCTGACACCAGAGCAAGAGATTACTTTGGCACGGCAGGTACAGCAGATGATAATAGTTCAGCAGCATCAACAAGTTCTTGAAGAGCGAGTACATTGCAAGCTAACTTTACTGCAACTAGCTGCTGACATAGGAAAAAGCGAAGCTGAAGTATCTCAGATTATGCGGTTAGGACAGAAAGCCAAAGAAAAAATGATTGCGGCCAATCTGCGGTTGGTGGTAGCGATCGCGAAAAAGCATCGGTGGAGTCATCTAGAATTTCTGGATTTAGTACAAGAAGGGTCGATTGGGTTGCAAAAAGCGGTCGAGAGATTTGACCCAAATCGCGGATACAAGTTTTCGACCTGTGCGTATTGGTGGATTCGGCAAGAAATCACGAAGGCGATCGCCAATAAATCAACCACGATCAGAACGCCGAGTCACATGAAAGATCGCTTGATTAAACTCAAAAAAGTACAGCGAGACTTGACGAGAATGCTGGGGCGGTATCCCATGATTGCAGAGATAGCAGAATTTGCTGAACTTCGTCCAGACCAAGTGAGAGAATGTTTAGTTGCGTTTCGTCAACCACTGTCTTTAGATCGGCCAATGGGTCAAGAGGATGAAGTTGATTTTTTTGACATTCTGCCTATGGATAGCACTTCTCCAGATGAGTACCTAGACGAAGGATTTCTGCGGCAAGATTTGGCGAATTCTCTGATAACGCTTAAGCCACTGCAAAGGCAAGTGCTGATGTTTTACTTTGGTTTGGGTAGTGTAGACAAGCTGACAAAGAAACAAATTGCTCAAAAGCTCAACATCAAAGAGTCGAAAGTCCGGTCGGTTCAGACCCAGGCGATCAAAGTGTTGCATCGCAAGCAACCGCAGATGCGAGAGTATTTGACGTGATGTGCTAAGTGTAAAGGCTCACACGATCAATCATCTTACCGCGATAAAATTTTAATTAATTGCTTTTACCAAAGATATGGTAAAAGCCTATACCGAACTCTTCCAGTATAAACATCGTACCCTTCTAATTCCTGACGTAAGAATTTTTCTTCAAACTGAAGCCGCATAATTAACAATATTATAGGTAATATCGAATACAAAACTGCTGCATAGGATTCTAGCCACAAAGGCATTCCAATCATTAATAAGATTGCACCTGCATACATAGGATGTCTCACCAAGCTATAAACTCCAGTGTCTATAACCGTTTGTTGACGATCTATCTGATGCTTGACTACTGGTGCAGCAAAAGTATTTTCCTTGAAAGAAAGAGAAACTACACACCAACCTACAATAAAAAGCAACACTCCTAAGCTTGAAATTAGTGTATCCGGTTTGCTCAATAAGTGAAATTGGAACACGTCTAGGGGAATAATAGCAATTAGACAGAAGAATGCAATGACGAAAAGGCTTGTAATAATTTTGTCAGTCAGAGGTTGACCTTGCTGAATGAATGGCTTGAGGCGTTCATTCCATAATTCTTCATTCTCTCGGAACACAGTTATCATTACTGCAATTACGCTAACAGAAACAACACCAAGAAAAATCCATGCACGCCACCAAAACAGTGTTCCTGCTGGAATAAATAATAGTCCGCCAAAAATCAAAAGATTCCAGAAAAGAGCGAGTAGAACTTTAAAAATGAACATACTCTTTTCTCCCTTTGTAGTCTTGCAGCCTAAATAAAACTTTCACCAACAAAATGATTGCAAAGAGCGCAAGCCGAAAGTGCATTTAAATTAGAAACTAGTTTATGCTGTATGACAGCTTTACACTCCTGCGACTCCTGAGTGAATGAATATCTTACTCTATTGTAGGCAGAGCTTCATCCGTAATATGCAGTAAGAAAATCTTAAAAAAACTTGCTATGCGGGTTAAATATCAAATATGCTTAAGTTTTTCAATCTGACCCAAAACATTTTGGGTCAAAAATGAAATAAAAGATTTCTAGTTTAGCTGAAAATTGGGACAGAGCAAGATAAAATTCTTGTTCAATTACAACTAACAAGTAATGGGAACAGAACCTTGACGACTAAATTTGTAACGCTAACTTCCTTCAAAGGAGGCGTGGGCAAAACTACTTCAGCAATTTGTCTGTCTTGCTTGTTCGCTCAAGAAGGGTACAAAGTTTTACTGATTGACTACGAT
This sequence comes from Nostoc sp. HK-01, assembly GCA_003990705.1. Taxonomy (GTDB): domain Bacteria; phylum Cyanobacteriota; class Cyanobacteriia; order Cyanobacteriales; family Nostocaceae; genus Nostoc_B. The sequence continues at coordinate 266,887 of AP018320.1, read as the reverse complement.
CCTAATCGTTCAGCAACAGTTTGGAGTTCTCGCGATCAACTTCCTTTTAAAGTTGCTACAGAGAACACTGCTAACCGCCTAATGGCAAAAGAAAAATTTGATTTCATTGTCATTGATACACCAGCAAGGCCGACATCGGAAGAAATCAAAGAGCTAGTTGATGGATGTGATTTACTATTGGCTATTACAACTCCGTCTGCTCTTTCAATTAGTGCTTTGAATATGATGGTTCAAAGTTTTCCTGCAAAAACAAAATTTTATGTTTTACTGACTGTGGTACCTCCCTCATCAGAGCCAGATGGTGAAATTGCTTTTCAGATGCTTAAAGAGCAAGGCTTACCTGTTTTAGAGCAAGGAATCCAGCGTTTGAAAGTTTACGAACACGCAGCGGCTGAGGGAAAACCAGTATATGAAATTAAAAGAGGAGGAAAAAAAGCATGGGACGACTGGAAAGCACTAGCAAAGCTACAACAAATCAAAGAATTGCTAACTTAAAGCAGATTTTAAACTTTACTCCAGAATTAGAAGAGAACGAGGTAAATCAAGGGGAATCAAACCATGACTCTTCGGTAGTATGGGTGAAGCGTAGCCAAATTCATTTGACTTTTAGTTTTGTGCCAGATGGCCAACCTGTACGCTACTACTACGATCCAGAAGAGTTAGAAGCTTGGGCGTTAAATGACTTAAAACCAAATGGAATTCACTCTCCATTATGGGTTCGTCCGCTTAAAAACGGCAATGCTGATGAATACGAGCTTGTTGCGGGGAAACGTCGTTATCATGGTTCTGAGTTTGCTGGAATTGATCCGCTGCCTGTCCGAATATTTAATTGGAATGATCTTGAGGCGTTCAAAGCCTCGCTTGCAGAAAATAAAAATCGTCGAGATTTTAGTGCATTAGAAGATTTAGATGCAATTCTTAAACTTCTTGCTATAAGTATCGAAGGGACTATTGAAGAAGCAGTAAGTTTGTTGTACCAGATGGACAATCTTAAGCGTCGCTCAGGTATAGAGAGTGTTTTAGCTCATCCTCAGTACGAAATCATTCAAACTGTATTCGATTTCTTTGGCGGAATCAGTTGGGAATCTTTTGTTAAAAGTAGATTACCATTGCTGAAAAAACCCAAAGAAATTTTAGAAGCTGTGCGTCAAGGAAAGATTGAATATACTAAAGGGTTAGAAATCGCCAAAGTAAAAGAACCTAAAATTAGACAACAGTTGTTAGAGAAAGCTATCGTTAATAAACTGCCACTTGCAGAAATCAAGAAGCTCACTCAATCTCATAAGCCAAATTCACAAGATTCAATACAAAGTCGTCTAGACTTGACTTACAAAGAATTTAAGAAGTCGTTAAAGAAAATAGAAAACAATCCACAACAGCTTCAAAAAGCTGAAAATTTATTATTTCAAATAGAAGAATTTCTGAAAAATAATTGACCCAAAATGTTTTGGGTCAATATAAGCAAGAGAATAATTGAACTAAATCCTTGTTTCTCACTTGCATTCGCTAATAGGCTTATATTCAGCTAACTTAGTAAAGCTGACTGTTTCAAAAGTCATTCTGAAATCTACTAAACGACCATTTAAACCACTGAAACAACAGCCGTCTGCTCAAACTCAGCCACAATCTAACCTAAATTCTACTGATAACTCAACAGAGTTACAATTATCTCAACATCAACCCGTCTCAGACATTGGTAAGCTACCACAGGATGAAGTGGCGATCGCTGACATTACTAACCTAGAACAACAGCCTAAACTAACCAGACCATCAAAACATCAAACTTAAAAGCCAGCGGTACTGGATAAGTTTAGGTGCATAAAATTTCTAGACTGCGCTCAAGCAATAGGACAGTAATTTTTGAATACTGGCACTGTCAACAGGGAATCATTAGCGAGTTTAGGGGCAAACCAATAATGGGAGAGTTCAAAGTCCGACATTACATTGTTCTGGTGAACATGGAATGCCCTAACTGCTGTAAGACTGCCATCAAGTTAGCTACGAGAGACGTGCTATCGATAGCGGCAATCCCTTCACTGTGGAAGGAATGATAGTACTATCTAACTGAAGAATAAATTGGCAGAAATAGCCACCCATTAATAATGCCAAAGTTAACCTGTTTAACTGCACCGTTAATTGTACTAACAGCCCTAACCCTGAGTCTTACAAGTTGCAGCACAACTAATGTTGAACAATACGAAGCGACAGCACTTACGAGTTATACCTGGCAAGTAAAGTATGCCAATAATTTAACTAATGAGCCACAGCCGAGAATTGAAAGCTTCGCTACTGCATCATTACTAAACCGGAATGGATTGAAACCAGCAGGAGCAGTTATTGGCCCCGATGATCAAGGACTATGGTGGCCGACTTTACCACCACGCCCAAGCATTGATGAAGTAGAGCAACGCAAAAAACCTCAAGAAGAGGCAGGTAAACCGGAACTACAGAAAACCGTGAAATATCAAATTACTTATGGTGTGGGTGAGCAACAGAAAACGCTACCTACTAACTATGATGTTTATCGACAGGTAGTAAAAGCTTACCCATCACGGACTCCGTTGGAATTAACTTTCGGATTAAATGATGACTCGGTAGAAAAGGCTGAACCAGTTAGCAAATAGTAGTCTAACAAACTAGAAAAGAAGCAATTCTCCTTGTGAGAAAAGAAATTCAGCATCTTTAATTAAAAATTATCCATCTTCTACACATGGCGATGGCTGCGCCAAAGTCAAAGACGAACGCGCTTAAATTCAAGATTCAAAATTGTTTGATCCCCAAATCGATTTTTAAAAATTCCTAAAAATAAGTGAACAAGGTTAAAAATCAGAAATCACAAATAGGGGTCAAATAGGGGTCATATAACCCCTAAAAATAAAAATTGCATGATGGGGGCTAAATGGGGGTTATATAGGTTACAATTAGCCCTCATTTAGGGTATCCCCAAAAAGCTCTGTTTTTATGCCGCAATTAACCCCAATGACTTTTTTTGAATTCAAAATGCAAAATGCAAAATTCACTTAGGGAGAATAGAAATCATGCGCGAATTAATCAACCCTTCAAGGTCATACCCCCGCCATAATATGCAGATTTGGTGAGCCATCCCGGTCTTGTTGTTTCAACAAAGAGGGAATGGCGAACCCGAAGGGCAGTCAATACTTTTAGTGATGAGTTCAATCGGACACTAATTGCCTTTAATGCGTGAACTTTGAATTTTTAATTTTGAATTGGAGCGAAGCGATATGACAAACATCCACGCACTGCAAAAAATTTTCCCAGCAGGCTTTGATAATGGCTATGGCAGTTTGAAACTTTTAGTCGATGGCTTTGATGTAGTCAGAGTCCCCAGCTATATTTCCACAGCAGACATGGAAGACGTTCCAGGTAGAGTAGAGTTTAACGGGACAGCATACACAGTTGGAGAATCTGCTTTCCGAGCCGGAGATCATTTTGAACGCAACATAGACAGTAATGAAAACAAAGTCAAGAATGCGCTGACGACTTTGTTGGGAGCATTAGCACATTTGCCACAACGCAAAGCTTGGCATTTAAAGTTAGTCGTCAGCTTGCATGATGCCGCTCTAGTAAAAAACTTACACAAGTCCTCAATGGAGAATATCAAGCGACACTCGCAGGCAAACCCTCAGATATCAAAGTGGAAGTGCTAAAAGTTGTTCCCGAAGGAATGGGGGCATTGTTTGGGCAGGCACTACCGAAAAAATTAACAGTTATCGACTTTGGTAATGGCACAACACTGTATTCTCGGTACACCCAAGGCAAACGGGAAGTACATACTCCTTATCCAGTGGGCATAGAAGTTCTCATCGATGAAATTGCCCAAAAAATGAAACATCTCAATGGCGGCAAGCTGGGAGATCCATTAAAAGTGCGCTATGCCCTGAAGATGGGGCATACCAGATATAGCCGTGACATCGATATCAGAGATGTGTACACGGCTTGTTTTAAAGATTGGTATGAGAAGTACTTGAAAAAAGTCGTAAATATGGCATTAGGCGCTAAACATACAGGAGTTAGCTGCTGGATGATGCAACTACCTCAAAAGTGATCGCCATTGCAGCTAATTTTGTGGTATCTACACCGCAATCGCTCGATGATAACTGTATCTTGTTGACGCTATTGCCGCTACGAGTACCTGCATCTAAGTCATCTAGTAAATTATTTGTGACATCTAACAGTTCATTAGTAATAGGAAGAGGAACATTTCGACTTCTTGTGTCTGTTGAGCTACTAGCAATTGTTTGTAATGCTTGGAGAGCAGTTTTTAGTGGGGTGCTACTGGCAATTATTAATGCTTCTGAAACTCCCAAGGGTGTAACTATAGTAAGTGTAAATTCATCATCAGCTTGAGGGATTAACTGTGTTTGTTTTGCCTCTACCAAAGCAGCATTTTCTGAATCTGACCATTTATTAGGAAAAATAATTGTCATTTCGCCTTCAGCATCAATCACTAAAATACTGACGTAAAGTGGTTGAGATTCATTATTTTTAATTTGGAAAGCAATCTGGGTGTCTACAGGTAGTTGACGTAACCCAGCATTAGAAAACTTAATAGACGAAACGGGTGTTGAGGGATTTGGCTGTTGAGGTTTTTTAGCTACACCTCGAATCGGGAAAGTTTCAGCCAAAAGCTCATTGCTGCTAGCAATATTCATTGAAACTGTGACGTTGAGGCGTGATGAATTTGTATTTCCCAGAATCTGTTTGATCACTCTCGCAGCTAACAGCGACTTGAATTTTGGTTGTAAACGTTTCACTGCTTCAGTTATGGGTTCCTTAGCTACACCAAAAGACGCAGGAATAAATTGGTCTTGACTTGGTAAAAATAAGCCAAAACTACCCACTATTGGCAGGTTGGATAGTCCTTTTTTCTGTAGTTCTTGATGTTTGGTCTTTGTCATCCGCCCAAAGATATATTGCACTTCTTCTTTTGTTAAAGATTTGGGTTCGACGCGCTTGAGTGCTTTCATTGCTTGTATTGCCTGCTGGGCAGTTTTGTCATCTAAAGATTCATCAATACCAATTTTTAAAGTTGCATTTCTAGGAATGATGCGTATGCGTTCTTGCAATAAATTCCCTGGATGTAATTTTCCCTTGGAGGTTGTGTATTTCAGCGTACCTCTGCCAACTAATCCTTGACGAGATTGTAGTTGCACCTGTCCGATTTCATTACCCAGACCATCCACAATTGAGAACACAGAGTTACTGTTGAAAGCTTCTAAACTTTGGGAATCTATTCCACCCAGCCATAACTGCGCTTGGTTCTCTGTTACTTGTGTGACTACAGCTTCAGCTGGGATAGCCTGGACAGGGGTGAAATAAATGGGTGTGTTGGCATTTTTTTGGCTGAGGTTCGACTCAAATTCTGGGTCTTGATCGTTACCATTTTCGCTGGCTAATTCTTTCGTACTGCGACCAATATTAGCGATCGCTCTGTTGACAGATTCATTACCAGTTTGCTGCCAAAGATATTGAGTTAGTGAGTAAGTAAATGCCCCTGCATGGAAACCTGAAAAAGGAACATCGGCGGCGTATTGATTGCGTTTGGAGCTGGTAATGACGACTCCTTTAGCAACGTTTTGACGGCGTTTTTGGATGAATTCTTGCTGTGAAAGTCCCAATCGCTTCAGCCATTGACGCTGATAGTCTAATTCTTCTTGACTAGGTTGCAATTTTTCACCGCCAGAACGCGAGCGCACCCGCAGATTTCCCCGCGTACCACCCCCAGAAAAACAGCTGTCAAGCACAAAGGTGACGTTATCTGTTTTCAACGCAGACATGAGTAAAAATAGCGTATGTCCCATAATATCTCTTACTGTACCGCCAGAGATAGGAAACTCTGCTGGTAAAGGGCTATCTATAGGAACAAGCGTGCTGTTGAGTCCATCGGATGAATCGCGATCGGGGTCTTGTACTTGGGAACCGTGTCCAGAGTAGTGGAATAATACCACATCTCCAGGTTTGGCTTGAGCAATCAGATGGTTTTCAAAAGCTGTGAGGATACCTTGACGGGTAGCTTGTTGGTTAAGCAAGATGTGAATATCCTCTTGTTTGAAGCCAAAACGGTGAATTAGTAAGTATTCCTGTAATTTGACATCATTTTCACAACCTTTGAGAGGATCTAAACCATTGCTTGCAGGATAATCATTAATTCCTACTAGTAGCGCTAGTTTGCGGCCTGTACTTTGAGCGAGGACTTTACCTACGCTGTTGGCTTGTGGAATCATGTCGAACTGGCTCAAGCCCAACGTTGCGAGAGTGGAAGCAGAAAATTGGAGAAAATGACGGCGTTTGATGTTAGACATTATGATTCTATTTATTATTTATTGGCACAAATCGCTTTAAAAGATTGTATTTCTAGGTTGTGTGAGGTTATGCAAAATAGTACAGCGCTTTTCAGGTTATGAGATAACTTCAAAACCTACTCAGCTTCCCCAATGAGAGTAAAAGCTGCCCAGTCAACGGGATTCGGATTATTTTTCATCGTCGTCAGCATCGCCTGTCGCAGTGCTTGCGCTTTGTCAGAGCCTTTTTGCAGATTTTGATAAAATTCCGTCATTAATAGGGCTGTGGGCGCATCTGGAACCGACCACAGCGATACTAAGACGCTAGGTACACCAGCACTAATTAAGGAACGAGATAAACCAATAACTCCATCCCCAGAAATGCGTCCGCGTCCGGTGTCGCAAGCGCTTAGGACGACTAATTCGGCATTGAGTTTTAAATCGAGGATTTCCGAAGCTGTTAATAAACCATTATCTTTACCGGATGGAGTCAAAGCAATACCGCTATTTAATCCTTGGATATCATCAAATAAACCGTGGGTTGCTAAATGTACAAATCGCGCTTGGGGTAAACGCTGCACTACCGTTGCTTCTGTTGCTTTATTGCCGATGAGAGGTTCGGTTTTCAGTAATTTGCTAATTGCGATCGCTTCCTGTTCTGCACCAGGTAAAGGAATTAATTGTTGTGGAGTTTCGCCGATTTTGGGTGCGGCAAAAGGCATTACCGGATTACCAATGATCAGCGTATCTTTTCCTTGGATGCGTTGTGTGCCTGTTCTTTGTCTCTGTTTATGCGTTAAGTCTAAAACCTGAATTGATGGGGATGTGAGAATAGTGTGTTTTTCAATCAGATATTTACCGTTTACGTCTTGTAATGCAGGGAAGGGAACGAGGAATAATGCACCTTGAGCAATGAAGATAACTTTTTCAGTTTCTTGTTTGGGAAGTAAGTCAGCGATGGGTTCAATCAGCAGTTTATGGAGTTGCTGAAATTTTTGTTTGGCTTTGGGTTTATCAGGATTTTCCCTGGGGATAATACCACCGCGAAAAGGTGTACTTATTGCACCGATGGAGTTGCGGCTAGTATTAACGAGTTTTTCCAGAGTTGTATTTTCTTTTTGCCACAGAGGTTTGAGGTCAGCTTTGCGGAAGGTGACTTCACCTGTGGGTTTGATTACCCAAATGTAGAGTTCTGATTCTTTGACTTCTTGTTTACCCTGAATTTTGAACTCATCATAAATAATCGAATATTCAACAAGAGTAGAGTTTTGTGATTTGGCGGTTTGTTTAATACTTGTAATAGTTGGTGAAGTGGAGAATTGGAATTTTTCTTTGGGGTTAGAGAATAATTTAGAAGCGAGTAACTCCACAAAAGCACGTGTCCTTCCACGTTCAGCAATTTCTAGAGCCGAATTAATTTTGTTTTGTGCCACAAGACTGCTTTGAAGAAAGAGGTAGGTATCAGCTTGCTTTTCAAAAATAGATATTTTCTGCTCATCCTTTAATCCTGGTCGTAGAGATTCCCAAACTTGTATTGCTGCAAATAGGGTTTTTTCTGCTTGAGCATATTGACCCTGATTTTTGTATAATGATCCCAGATTGTGCAGAGTTCCACCTTGCTGCACTTGATCGCCAACTTCAATGTTAATATCTAAAGCTTGATTGTAGAAAGATAGAGCTTGAGAATACTGACCCTGTTTGTGATAAATTTGGGCGATATTATTGAGTATTCTTCCCTCTCCATATTTGTAATCTATCTCTTTGGTAATTGCTAAAGATTTCTGAAAAAAGTCTAAAGCTATAGTATATTCACCTTGAAGTTGGTAAACTCCGCCAATATTATTCAAAGTAGTACTTTGACCTAACTGCCCGCCAATTTTTTGGAAAATTAATAAAGCTTGTTGGTAATAATCTAAAGCTTTATTGTAACTTTCCGACAAATGATAAACTTGCCCAATATTATTAAGAGTTGTTCCCTCTTGTTTTTGGTCACCAATTTTTTGGGCAATGGCTAAAGCTTGTTGAAGAAAAGTGACAGACGCATCAGACTGTCCCAAATTTACGTAAATAACTCCAATATTATTAAGAACCCTCGTTTCTTCTTCTTTGTTGCCAATATCTTTAGTTATAGTCAAAGCTTGCTGATAAAGTTCTAAAGCTTGGGGATACTGACCTTTATTATCGTATAATTGAGCTATATTGTTGATAATTATTTCTTCGCCCTGTTTGTCTTGGTTTTTTTTCACGATAACTAATGCTTGTTGAAATGATTCTAAAGCTAATTCGTACTTTCCTTGATAAATATAAACTTGTCCTATATTGTTGAGGTTTATTGCTATTTCTTCATTGCCAATAGCTTGTCTAATCTTTAAAGCTTGCTGATAAAAATCCAGTGCCTTGTCATAGTTTCCCAAATCGTTGTGTATTGTTCCAATATTGTTGAGCGTACTAGCTTCCCAATCCTTTTTGTTCAGTTGTCGGTCAATAGCTAAAGCTTTTTGACAGTAGTCTAAAGCTTTTTTGTAATCTCCAATCTTGCTGTAAACTAACCCAATAGAGTTAAGAGTATGGGCTTCCCCTTCAGGGATTTTAATTGTTCTAACAATTACTAAAACTTTCTGAAAGGTTGTTAAGGCTTCGTTAAACTGACTTTGATTTAGCTGCTGACGACCTATTTCAAATAATCGCAATGATTCTTGATTTTTTTGTTCTACTATTTGTGCAGTAGTGGTCTGTGGGTTGTTCTTAACTTGCAATTGTGTAAGATATTTTTGCATTAGTGCTTCCAGTTCTGGGTCGTTAATTTCCCTTGATATACTCAAACTTTGTTGAAAATACTCAATGGCTTTTGGTTGATTTCTCAAACCTAAGTAAGTAAGACCTAGACCTCTCAGTGTGTAGCCCTCTCCTCTTCGGTCTTTAATTTCCTGGTAAATTTTAAGTGGTTGTTCAAAGGACTTTAATGCCGACTCAAATTGATTAGCTTGAACTTGCTCAAGACTTTGTTTAAGCAGTTGATCTGCTTCCTTTTTGCGTGGATTGTTTTTAGCTTGGGCTTGTGCAATTTGTTGCTGTGTCTGTGCTTCCAATTTTGGGTTATTAATTTCTCTTGCAATCACTAAGGACTGCTGATAATACTCAATAGCTTTGGAGTATTCCCCTAGACCTTCATAAGCAGATCCTAGCAGAAAAAGCGCAGCACCCTCTCCTGTAGGCTCTTTCAACTCTCGGTAGATTAAGAGCGCTTGTTGAAGAGGCTGCAAAGCTGCTTCAAAGTTACCATTATTGAGTTGCTCATTACCTTGCTGTAACAGTTGGTATGCTTCAGCTTTCCGGTCTACTGGTGTTTGCGCCAATACTTGCGACGCTTGGAATAGTGGAGGCAAATTTGCGATGGGTTGTAAAATAGTCAAGATGAGAGTGATCAATGCGGTTAAACTAATTTTGCGATCACGCATAGATTTTAGAGTAAAAAGTAAAGCAGAGAGTCTAAGGAGATATATCTCTCACCTGCTGAAGGATATGCAAATTCGATCCACTGTGCAAGAGTGAACAAAAGCGATAAACCTAACGGTATGGCTACGTTTACCGCCAAAAGCTTGGTTTGTGATCAAGGGCGGCTTATTTCTGTGAGTGTATTGTAAATCAAAGTGTCTCACCCGTTTTACAAGAAAAATTAGCGAGCGCAAAATGGGCAAAAGCCAATGAATACAGATGGTAAGCTGGAAAACATAACAGTTAAATCGGTGATGTCTCATGAACGTTGTCACACCAAAGCGATTTACTATTGACGAATTCGGAGACACTTCGTGAACGCGCCGAAATTCGTGGACAAGATTCCGATTACTTTGCCAAATCAAGCGAACCTGAATCAGATGTGGCGGTCGCTTTTCAACCTATATCTATAATTTTATCGCCTTTCTTGCACCGCCTTGACTGCAGCATCAGCATTCACCAGTCCTTTGCCAAAAAAGTATGACTGACCTTTCACCGCAGATGAAACTTCACCTTTGCGTCGCTGCGAACGATATATCCTAACATCATCATCAGAGATAGCTAGCCCTTGATAACTAGCTGTAGATTTTAAGATACTCACCAAACCTTCTCTGCTAATTTCTTTATTTTCTCCTTTCATCAAAGCCACTACCCCCGCGACGGCTGGCGATGCAAAAGATGTGCCTTCCACCCACCAATATTTGCCCCGCGCATCCAGCACGGTAGACCAACGAGACTCAGGAGTGGACATTCCTTGCCAAAAAGCATCTAGCCAGCTACCACCTGTGGTGGGAATTCCGCCCAGCATCCCTGGGGTATTTAAGTCTCCTCCTGGTGCAACTATGGCTAAACCTTTGCCGTAGTTACTGTAAGGAGCGCGATTACCTAAAAGATTTGTTGCACCAACAGCCACTACTCCCGGATAGGCGGCGGGATAGGCGACACGGTTAGAGTTTTCGTTACCAGCAGCAGCCACAATTACTAGTTTAGGATGTGCTTTGAGGACATCTGCGATCGCTTCTTCTTCTCCATCAGTTGGTAATGTACTACCCAAGCTGAGATTAATAATATCAGCACCGCGATCGGCTGCGTAACCAATGGCTTCAATATAGGCAGAAGGACTGTAACTTCCATTCAATCCAAACAACCGCACAGGTAAAATTTGAGCATTGGGCGCTACACCGACTAATCCCTGATTATCTTGGGGTTTAGCGGCAATTATCCCACTTACCCAAGTACCATGAAATTCTGCCCCGACTTTATAAGTGCGAAAAACGTAACGTAAAATCTGAGCAATTTCCTCAAAAGACGCATTTGGGTATTTTTGTTTCATCTCCAGCGCTTCAACAGAATATTGCTGAATTAATTCTGTATCCGATAATTTGAAAGTATCTTGAAATCTGGCTGTGAGAATGCCGAGTTCAGTACGATTGATGCGGGTATCGCCATCGCCGATTTCGCAGGGGTCGAGACTATTACCACCACTAGAAAAATCCCACCCGTGGACTTCATCTGGACATTTGTCAGCCGCTTTCACGGTGTAGAGACTACCTACCAAATCAGGATGATCCCATTGAATCAAGCTATCGATGACTGCAACAACTACACCGCGTCCGCCGTTACTACGTTTCCAAGCATCGGTGACGCGAATATCTGTGCGGGAGACAAGAGATTTTGTGGCAACAGTAGACTTTTGCAGGCAGGTTTGTAATAATTCCCAACTAGATAGTCGGGGCAAACATTGTTGTAGGGGTAAGCTGTTCAAATGCCACGCCAATACGAGTAAGCTAGTTTTTGGAGAAATCCCTCTACTAGGTTGGCGACTGGGGTTTGGGGACTGGGAACTAGGTAAAAGTTTTCCCAATACCCTATCCTCAGTTCCCTTGAAATTAGCTACTTGTTTGCTAGCTGTTTCAAGACTTTGGTCGGTAATTGATTGGATGAAGTTAGGTTGAGCAGAGGAGATGCTTTTGACATTGTTGAGTTGGTTGGCGACATTGAGGATTTGTGTTCCAGCCACCCTTGTGGATTTGACCAGATAGCGATCGCGGTTGAAGCGCAACGGACGCACAATTGTCAGATTACTCTGCTGTAAAATAGTCTGTCTCTGACTTTCGTCAACTTTGGGGTCAAAACTAACGATAATTTCGTTGGGTAAAACAATAACTTCTTTGGTTTGCTGACGAGTCAAGATTGGTAAGGTATTTTCTACGTAGGGTTGCTGTTGAATGCGCTGCTGTAAGGCATTTAAGGTTCCAGCAGGCAAATTTACTACAGCATAGTTCTCGCCCAAAGGACTAACTTTGGGCCCACTACCTCCCCGAACGCTACCCTGTAGAGATTCCTGGAGTTGCAGATAAAGAGGTTGAGCCGCAGGGCTACGGGTAGACACTTTTTTAAAAGTAACTGCGATCACATCTTGTCGCTGGTTTAGGGGAATGCGTTGTCTTTTATAAAGGTAAAATAAGTTACTATCTTCTTGGGTTTGAGCAACGGCTGTCACTTGTGGGGAAATGGAGAACATCCCCAACCCAGACCAAAGACAACCAGTGAGTAAAATACCACATGTAATGCGTTTCATAAGTGTTCATAAATTTATAAACATATATCTCTTGTCGGTGGGAGGATATGCAAAATTCAGATTGCAAAGACGCGATTTATCGCATCTCTTGTATGAGAGCAGAGATTGTTCACGATTCCCCAATCAAGGTGAATGCAGCCCAATTTATAGGTTGAGGATATTTCTGCATCGTTGTCAGCATTGCTTTTTTAAGTGCTGCGGCTTTGTCAAGCTTTTGTTGCAGATTGTTATAGAACTCAGTCATTAAAAATGATGTGGAATTATCATCAACTGCCCACAAGGAGACAATAACACTAGGGACACCTGCGCTAATTAAAGAACGAGATAAACCAATCACACCATCACCAGTAATGCGTCCGCGTCCAGTGTCGCAAGCACTGAGAACGACTAAATCTGCATTTAACTTCAGGTTCAAGATTTCTTCGGCGGTGAGTAAGCCGTTATCTTTACTGGAGGGAGCAAGAGCGATCGCACTTCCCAAACCCCGGTTATCATCAAGCAAGCCGTGGGTAGCAAAGTGAATAATTCCGGCTTCGGGCATTTTCTGTAAAATTGCAGTTTTGCTAGCTTCTTTACCTGTCAGAGCTTGAGTTTTGAGGATTGACGCAATATCTTTAGCTTCCTTTTCCGCCCACGGTAAATCTTTTAATTGTTCAGGGGGTTTTTCTGGTTCCAACTCTACTTTCGGCATCGTTGGATTACCGACAATTAGAGACTTGGCATTTAAAGTTTCTACACGTCGTTTTTGCTTAGATGTGAAATCTAATACTTGGATTGATGGTGCAGTGAGGATAGTGTGTTTTTCAATCAGGTATTTATCTTGGTCATATTGCAACGCTGGGAAAGGAACAAGAAACAACTCACCTTGAGGAATAAAGATAACTTTGTCATTGGGGTTACTGGGTAGGATATCTGCAATGGGTTTGATGAGCAATTCGTGCGACCGCTGTAATCTTTGCTTTGCTTTGGTTGCATCGGGTTTGGCACTCACGTAAACACCACCACGTCCTCTGACACCAATGGATTGACGACTCGTGGTAACGAGTTTTGCTAATGTTGTATTCTCCTTTTGCCACAGGGGTTTGAGATCAGAGGAGCGAAAACTTACTTCACCTGTGGGTTTGATAACCCAAATATAAAGTTCTGAATCTTGAGTTTGCAGTTTACCATCAACCTTGAATTCATCATTAATAATTGAATATTGAACCAGGGTTGCATTTTCGTTTTTAGCAATTTGTTGAATCTGTTCAATATTCAGTACTGTTACTTTTGATTGCTCTGTTTGATTAGGGGACAATCGTTTATTGAGTAAATCAATAAAAGCTCTTGCCCTACCACGTTCAGATATTTCTAGTGCTTCAGCTATTTTATTTTGAGCAATCAACACTTCTTGTAGCAGGCGGTAGGTGCGAGTTTGCTTTTCAAAAATGGAAATTTTGTTAGTATCATCTAATGTTACACGAAGATTTTCCCAAATAGTGATCGCCGAGCGCAAATATTTTTCAGCTTGCGGGAGTTTGCCTGCTTGACGAAGAGAATTAGCAAGATTATTTAAAGCATTACCTTCTGCTTCCTTATTTTCGTTTTCTTGCGCTTTCGCTAAACTTTGTTGATGAAAGCCAATAGCCTTTGCAGTATCGCCAAGTGCAAGGTAAACATTACCTAACCCTCCTAGTGCTTCACTAGGAATTAATTCTGCACTTTCTTTGTAATATTGGATTGCTTTATTGTAATCACTCAATGAATAATAAATGTTTGCCAAATTAGCTTTAGTCTTAGCAATACTAAAAGCATTTTTGTCAATAGTCAATGCTTCTGATAAGTCTTGAAGTGCTTCGTTAGATTTACCTTGAGCAATGTAAATATTGCCCCGACTTTGTAAAACTTCTGCTTTAAGTTGTGTGTTTTGATTTTGCTCTAAAATTTTTAAAGCATCATTATAATATTTAATTGCTGTTTCATAATCAGCTAAAGAATTATATACGTTACCCAGATTTACTAGATTTTTGCCTTGTTTCTGTACATAGGTAATTTTTTTAGAAATTTCTAAAGCATTTTTATAAAACTCAATAGCTTTGGTGTAGTCGCTAAGGCAATAGTAAGCATTACCGAGTTGTTCAAGAATGACAACTTGGTTCTCGTTATCAGAGATTTGTTGATAGATTTTTAAAGCTGTTTGCCAAGGCTCAATTGCTTGGGCGCAGTTAGGGGGAGACAATTGTAAATCACGCAGTCTGTCTGCTTCAGCTTTTGGAGTAGCAGCAATTTTTTCGTCCAATTTCAGCAAGGCTATTTGCTTACCAGATAACTCCCATACTCTTGCTGTACCATCATCAGATGCAGTGACTATGCGTTGTCCATTAGGACTAAAACTAGCTTTACTAATATCACCGTTATGTCCTTTAAGTTCTACTATAAGTCTACCTGTAGTCTCCCACACTCGTGCTATGCCATCGGATGCAGCAGTAACTATTAGTTTTCCATCAGGGCTAAAATTGGCATCCTTAATATCTCCTTGAGATATTTGAAATTCAGTGAGCAGCTTACCTGAAATATCCCACACATTAATATTAGATACACGATAAAAATACGTGGTGATAATCAGCTTGCTATTAGGGCTAAAAAGAGCATTTGTGATGTAATTTTGCCTCCCTATAAGTTCAGCCACTAGCTTACCTGAAATATCCCACACTCGTGTCCGATTATCCCAAGCTAAGGTGAGAATCAACTTACTATCAGGGCTTAAAATGGCACTCCTAAAACTAAGATTATTCCCTTTGAGTTCGGTGATTAATTTGCCATTAGTATCCCGAACATGGACAGTCTTATCATTTGATGTAGTAATAATTAACTTACTGTCTGCACTAAAATGAACACTGGAAATATAATCTTGATGGTCTTTAAATTCAGCTATTTGTTGACCATTGGTATCCCATAATAAAACAGTTTTATAAGATAAGGTAACAATCAACTTGCCATCAGGGCTAAAGCTTGCATTATAACCTTTAAGTTCAGCTATTTGTTGACCATTTGTATCCCATATTATAGAAGTGCCACTAGATGAGGTGAGAATTAACTTATTATTAGGGCTAAAACTAGCACTTTTTACAGCACTCTGATGCCCTTTAAGTTCAGTTAAAAGTTTACCAGACTTATTCCAAACTTTGACAGTACCGTTATCAAAGGCAGCAATAATTAATTGCCCATCAGGGCTAAATTTAGCATCATTAACTGTACTGGGGTATGGTTTAAGTTCAGCTAAAAGCTTGCCAGAAATATCCCACACTTGAGCGATACTCTTAGTAGGTAAAGAAGATATTTCCGTTACAGTGACCATCAATTGGCTATTAGGGCTAAAAGTCGCGTCTTTAATTGAACCTTGATCACTTCTAAGTGGAATAAACTTTTGGCTAGTAATTTCTCCCACTAAAGCCATATCCCTAGATATGGATACAGCCTGTTTACCATTAGGGCTAAATTTAAAACTTTTAATTCCTTCCAGTTCCCTAATTAAATTACCGGAAGTATCCCAGACAATCGAAGAACTTTGCAGATATGAAGTAATAATCAGCTTGCTATCAGGACTAAAACTTACACTATCAATATATCCATACTTATGTTTGAGTTCAGTTAATAGTTTGCCAGAAGTATTCCATACGCGAACAATTGGTTCGTCACTAATAGTTACAATTAGCTTACCATCTGGGCTAAAAACTGCATTTTTTACTTCTTGTAAATGTCCTTTAAGTTCAGCTAACTGCTTGCCAGAAGTATCCCATATACGAGCAGTTTTATCCGCAGATGCCGTCACAATTAGCTTACCATCAGGGCTAAAGTTCGCACTATTGACTGGATGAGTATGACCTTTAAGTTTTGTGAGTAACTTGCCAGAAGTATCCCAAAGTAGGACATTTTCTGCAAAAGATGAATATGTAATAACAGCTAACTTACCATCAGGACTTAAACTGGCGCTAGAAGCAGCAATATCTTCACTTATTTCCAGTGTTGCCAGCAATTTACCTGAAATATCCCACACTTTAGCAAAGTCCGAAGATGCGGTAAGAATTAACTTGCCATCAGCACTAAAATGTATACTCTTGATTTGATATTGATGTCCTATGAGTTCAGTTAGCAGTTTGCCAGAGGTATCCCATATCTGTGCAGTACCATCTTGAGAACCAGTAACAATTAATTTATTATCTGGGCTAAAACTTACACTAGTAATAACTTCAGCTCCATTGCTAAAACGAGGTTTTACTTCTTCTTGAGGTGGCTGATTGCTAGAAAAAGGTGTTTCTGGTAATTTTGGTGAGGCTGCTAGTTTGTCAAAGACATACCAGAGCCGAACCGTACTATCATCAGATGCAGTAAAAACTAGTTTGCCATCTGGACTAAAATTAGCACTGGTGACTTCATCCTGATGACCTTTAAGTTCGGTAATTAACTTGCCTGAAATGTCCCACACTCGTGCGCCATCAGAAGTTGCGGTGATCAAGAATTTATTATCTGGGCTAAAATCAGCACCGTAAACACGATTTTCACTATACTTTTCAGTCGTAGTATTGGGTAAATCAATTTTTGTTACTACTTTACCCGAAACATCCCATATCCAAGCACTACCATCAATAGAGGCAGTAACAACCATCTTGCCATCTGGGCTAAAATTCGCACTGATAATAGAATACTCTGGGCCTTTTAATTCTAATCTGGTAATTAGTTTGCCTGATGTATTCCATATCCGGGCTATATTTCCGCAGGCAGTGATAATTTGCTTATTATCCTGGCTGAAATTGGCGCTATTATACAGGCAGAAATTGGCACTTTCAACGGTGTCCTGATCTCCTTTGAGTTCAGTGATCAGCTTACCCGAAATATCCCAAATTCTTGCAGTTTTATCTTTAGATACAGTAATGATTAATTTGCTATCAGGGCTAAAATTGGCACTTTCAACGGTGTCCTGATGCCCTTTGAGTTCAGTGATTAACTTACCTGTAATGTCCCAAACTCTGGCAATTTTATTCTGGGACGTAGTTACAATTAGTTTACCATCAGGGCTAAATTTCGCACTCTGTATCTCTTGTGGTGCTTTGATTTCAGTGACTAGTTTGCTATATATATCCCAAATTCTTATAGTTTCGTCTTCAGATTCAGTAATAATACGTTTACTATCCCGGCTAAAACTAGCACTATTAACTTTACCTTTATGACCTAATAATTCTGTTATTACCTTATTGGATGTGTCCCAAACACGAATTGTGTTATCAGATGATGCAGTAATAATATGTTTAGTATCCTGGCTAAAACTAACACTATTAACACCACCTTCATGTCCTTGCAGCTTGCCTATCAAGCGACCTGAAGATTTCCAAATCAAAGCAGTTTTATCAATCGATGCTGTGATAATCTGCTGTCCATCTTTGCTAAAACTCACATTTAAAACACTATCATTATGTGCTTTTAACTCAGCTAAAACTTTCCCAGATAAATCCCAAATACGAGCGGTTTTATCGTCTGATGCTGTGACAATTTGCTTGCTATTAGGATGAAAAGTTGCACTCCAAACAGTATCTTGATGTCCTTTGAGTTCTGCTAGTAACTTACCTGAAACATCCCAAACGCGCGCCGTTTTATCAGCAGAGGCGGTAACAATCTGATTACCATTAGGGCTAAAATTCGCGCTGTAAACGCTGTTTTCATGTGCTTTAATTTCCCTTAGCTGTTTACCAGATAAATCCCATAACCGCACGGTTTTATCTGCACCTGCTGTAGCAATCATCTTTCCATCAGGGCTAAAATTCGCACTGTGAACATTACCTTGATGCCCTTTTAGTTCAACTAGCTGTTTGCCGGAAGCGTCCCAAATACGGGCAGTACCATCAAAAGATGCAGTAACAATCATCTTCCCATCTGGGTTAAAATTTGCAGTTTTAACATTGCCTTGATGCCCAATTAATTCTGCTACCTGCTTACCAGAAAAATCCCAGATACGGGCAATATTATCAGCACCAGCCGTGACAATTAACTTAGCGTCAGGACTAAAACTGGCACTGTTGACACTACCCTCATGTGCTTTAATTTCTCTTTCCTGAGCGAAGTAATCAATGAAATTACCAGAGACAGTTTCAGTTTGCCGCTGATTTGATGTTTGCGCTAACACTTGGGGTGCAAACAAAAACCTGGAAAAATTCTGTGGCCATGTCGGTGCAATTGCTACCAGGAAAGTACTTAAGGCTATTAAGATGATTTTGCTTGTGCGACCGCGCATAGTATTCATACCAATTGCAACTACAATCCACCAGAGGAAAAGCTAATGAATTATTCCTATATATTTCTCATGCTTAAGGGGGTTATGCAAATTGCAGTTGGTGAATGGTGAAATCTTAGTGTTTTTGAACACAATCAGATTTGTTTATTTTTGTTAATTGCCAAACATCCTGGTTTCAGAGAGAAACAATATATCGCACCAGCCCCCTCACCACTAACCGCCGCCACCAACCGTTGGGTTTTAAAGCCAAAGCGGTGAATTAATAATTCCTGCTGTAGCCTGACATCAGTCACACAACCTGACAAAAGTGGTAAACCGTCATTTTCAGAATAAGCTGTTGAGCATTTAATTTGCACATTCAGGCCGCATGGGGGCAGGAAGCAGGAGAGAGGGTTTCCAGCTTTTTTCACTATGAATATTGTGAAATTTAAACGACGATTAGCTTAGTCCAACAGCAGATATAAAATTATTTCGTCAATTACAGAAAAAATTTGATAAGTCTCAACGATTTTTAGATGATAAAGGTTTCCAAGGTGGCAAAAATATCACTACTCCTCACAAAAAGAAACCAAAAAGAGAATTAACTCAACAGCAAAAAGATGAAAACAAAGCTTTTTCTGGTAATCGGATATTTATTAAACATTTGATTCGATTACTTAAAATACTCTGAGTTGCTCAGGAGTGATTACACTTAAAACTCGATACTTATGAACAAACTATTTTAACAGTATATAGGTTGGTTAAGCTAAAAATTGGTAGTTTAGTTTTACTGATTTAGCTACTAAAAATAACTCTAGAATTTGAAAGAAAAGGAGTTGATTATTATGCTTATATACTATCACTAACTATCTCAACCCCTTGTAATTACGTCTTTATGAAGATATCAAAGTTTTGTCTCAAAGCTTTGAACAGTCTGGCTTTAAAGTTTTCGGATAAGTCTAATAAAAGCTGGGCTTCTCGAAGCTTGAGATTGCTGCAAGCTCTCCACTGCATCTTGCAATTTTTGTACTTCCTTTACATATGCTGGAGATTTAGCTGCTTTATTTAAAAGTTTACTCTTGTTAGATAAATACTTGGTCAAAGGAAAATTTATATCAAAATTTATACTATCCTGACAAGCTTTTTTACTAGCTTCATATTGCCCCATAAATTTGTATACTATACACAATTGCCCATAAATTTCTTCAATTTTTAATTGAATTATTAGTATTTGAATCTGTTTAGCAGGGGTACTAATTTTTTTAGCTTCTCTCAGAGCTAAATTTAAAGTTTCTAATGCTGGTTTGTATGTTACTAATGCTTGCTCATACTGACTAGTGTTAGCATAAATATTACCAATGCTAATTAATATCAATCCTTGTTGTACATCCTGTTCAAGTTTATTGTATGGAGAAATAGGAACTTCTATTTTAATAATGTTTAATGCTTCCTGATAAGCTTTTAAAGCCTCCTCTTTTTTACTCCATCTGTAGTAAACATCACCTAACTTCATGTAAGCTAATCTAGCTTGAGAGCGAAAATTTTTATTTGTTGTAAAAATTTTTATTGCTTGTTGAAAACTTTCTATAGCTTTAGCAGATTCTTGCTGAACAATTTCTGATGATTTAGTATATTGACTGTTGAGGTGGTATAAGTCTCCCAGGCTCAAGAGAGCTTTTCCTTGTTTAGGACGGTCGCCTACTTCTTGAGCAATTTTTAAACCATTTTGATAATATTTGAGCGACTTATCTAATAATTCTTTCCTTTCTGAATCATCAGCCTGCTTTTTAGCTCCACAAAGGAAATAATAAATGTTTCCCATGTGAATTAAAATACTAAATTTTAGTTTATTTTGACGTAGTTTATCTTCAGCATTACCGCTAGCTTTTTCTAACACAGTTAAAGATTGACCTAAAAAATTAAGCTCTTTATCAGTATCAGTACCAAAATAGATTGCGGCTAGACTTTTAAGTACAATTGCCTCTGTTTCATAGTTCTTATTTCGTTGCGCAACTGCTAACCCTTGTTTACAATATTCAATTGCATGTTGAGAATTCCCTAAACGAAAGTTAGCCAAGCCTAAATTATTTAAAGCTTTGGCTTCTAAAGTATTATCATTGATTTTTCGAGCAATTTCTAAAGCTTGTTGATAGTAAGTAATAGCTTGGTTATATTCATCAAAGTCATCAGAGTAAATAATGCCGATAAAATTAAGAGCTTTGCTTTCTCCGTGTTTGTCTTTTATTTCTTGATATATAGATAAAGCTGTCTGAAAAGCTTGTAAAGCAGCTTGGGGTTGATTATTATCATCAAGCTCATAACCTTGTTTAATTAACTTATCTGCTTCAGCTTTACGAGGATTTGAATTCTGCGCTAATACCTGTGATATTCCTACTGACTGTAAATCGAATGGAATGGGAAATATTAGATAAAATACTAAAGATAGAAGAGTCAAACTTTGCCAGCGATAAATCATAAATTTTCTCACAATTTACTCTTATTACAACAAACCAATGAGGGTAAAACTAGCCCAATATATTGGCTCTGGATATTTTTTCTTAGTTTCTAGCATCGCATAACGCAAGGCTACTGCTTTATCTGAACTTTTACTGAATTTTTTATAAAACTGAGTCATTAAAAATGCTGTTTTTTCATCTGAGGTAGCCCCCAAAGAAGCAATTACACTGGGAACACCAGCGATAAAAAAAGAACGAGATAAGCCAATTACACCATCAGCAGTAATTTTGCCTAGTGCTGTATCATTGCTACTCAGCACAACTAACTCTGCTTTGAGTTTCAAGTTCAGAATTTCTTCAGATGTTAGCAAGCCATCATCTTGTTTTGATGGTGCAAGTGCAAGTCCATCAGATGTTCCTAATGAGTTATGACATGTTGCTAGGTGGATAATTTTAGCTTGGGGCATTTTTTGGACAACTGCGGTTTCAGTGGCTGCATCACCGGTGAGTGCTTGGGTATGATAAATCGCTGCTATTTGTTTGGCTTCTTTTTCTGCACCTGGTAGTTGCGATAGCTTTCGGGGAGGTTCTCCAGGCTTAAGGGCGACGCGGGGCATGGTAGGATTGCCGACAATTAATACATCTTTAGCTAACCCTTGAATTTTCTGTTGTCGTTGATAAAGTAAATCTAATGCTTGAATAGAGGGTGCAGTGGCAATGGTATGCTGCTCAATTAAGTATTTACCTTTGGTATCTCAGATCTTGCACCTGGAAATAGTAATGTCAATTCCGTGACTAAGTGCTAGAGGTCGAAGACGTTCAATGTCAAGTAATAATAGAGACAATAATAAAACAGGGAAGAAAGTGGAAAGAGCAAGAAAAGCAGCATGACCCCAATCGAGAGTATGAGGATAATATCGAGCTAAATAAGTCCAATGAGCTAATAAAAAGGCAGTCAAAGATAAGATTAACCAACGATAAATGCCCAAGAGAGTACATTGTCCAAATTTATCTAAACCAAAGCGATGTTTAGCAGTTTTAAACCATCCTTCTATTTGCCATCTTCGTTTACCCCACCAATTGATGGTGCAAGGCTTGAGTGGTGTTGTAGAAATAACATATCTCTTTAAAAACACACCTTTATCAGTTTTAAAATAATACCAAGAAACAGAAACAGTTACATTTAAACCAACTAGTCTAACTTGCTGTCCGCGATGGTGCAAATACTTGACGGAACGACCATCAACCAATTTACGATTACAACCAATTCCGAGAATAGCGTGGTATTTAAGTTTACGAATACCATGAATAAATTCGACTGTACCAAAGGCAGCATCAGCGAGGATTTTTACTTGAAATTGCCGAGTAAGTTGTCTCGGTAAGCTACGTACCATCTTTAAAGCTAATTGAGCCGGAGTCGTTGTACCTTTGCCTCTCCACACGCGAAAATTCCAAGGAATACGCCAATGTCCAACAACTAAATACAAGACAACTAAATGCAAGCCACGTTTATGATTGTAGACAGTAATTAAATGCTTAAAAGCCTTAAATTTACCCGTTTTTTCTAACGTAGTTACATCTATAATTACTTGTAATAATGGTTTACGTCCTCGTGTACATTGGCTCAAAATTAGTTCAATCACGAAGGCACGTAGATGACGAATTATCTGACGAGTAGACCAGTTATAATGGTTCAAAAATCGGCTTAAAGCACTTTCTGATTTAGTTTTACTGTAATGTGGTAAAGGTCTTCCTTGCGCTTCTAGAAATAATCCCAGCATTGCTTCTAAACTATCTCGTTGATAGTGAGTGGGCATCAAAGCTAGGATGGTGTACATTAAAGAATGGGCGTGGGCAAGAATTGTTTCCATAGTTCTTGCTGTTTATGTTGTTTAATACGCCCTTTTTCGCATTTTTACTGATAAATTTAAATGCTCTCTGTGCAGATTTAATTACTGCTTGTTTTGTGTATGTTAGCAATCAATTTATGTATCTTATCGGTTATTTATTATCTCAGTACTTTGATTTGCTCATTCAGATTTGGATGTGATTTTTATTTCCTCCTCTTCGGTTAATACTGTCTCTTTTTATCAGGTGCAAGATTTGAGGTATCTTTCAATGCTGCGAAAGGTACAGAAAATAATTCTCCTTGGGGAGTGAAAATAATGTGTGCGTTTGCTTGAGTTGGTAATACGTCTAAGATAGGTGCAATTAATATTTGATGCAGTTTTTGCAATTGTTGATTAGCATTAGTTTTCTGATTGGGTTGCTTATCAATAAAAATGCCTTTAAGATAACTACTGCTAACACCCATAGTCCTACGAGTACGAGTAATTAAATCAGTTAAAGATGTGTTTTCTTTTTGCCACAGTGGTTTTAAGTCAACGCTACGAAATGCAATGTCACCTGTAGGTTGAATCACCCAAATATACAGTTGTGATTCTTTCGTTTGCTTTTTACCTGCAATGATGAATTCCTCATTAATAATTGAATACTGAACAAGTGTGGCATTTTGTTGTTTAGCAACTTGTTTAATTTGCTCTGTACTTAAAGGGGTAGCGGCTGATGTAAACGAGCGTTCACCTAGCATATCTAGTAATGAGCGATTACGGCTACGTTCGGAAATTTCTAACGCTGCTTCAGGTTTATTCTGGTCAATGAGTAATTTCTGTAAGCGGTTAGAGGTAGATTTTGGGGTTTCTGTAATTGATGTGTGATCAACATTTATAGTTTGCGCTAAAACTTTGATATTAGATAAGTATGTAACAGCGAGAATACCTAGACAAATTGATTGTACAAAGTAAGCCAGAATTTTTTTCATATTGGCATTATTTTGTTATGTGTACTGATAGTTGAAAACTTATGTTTTTCAGTATGAAATAAAACCGGGTTTGTACAAGTCTCTAAAAAACCCGGTTGTTGCATCAGTCATAAAAATTATGCAATGCTTTAGCTAGCTTCTATCTCTTTAGCCGCGCTGTCCACTTTTTGAGCTAAGTCGAGTTTGTTTTCTTGTTTAAATAGTGTGGATGCTTTGCGTAAATCAGCAATCGCTGCTGGTTTATCTTTTAAGGCATAATTGGTAAAACCACGAAAATAGTAAGCTAAAGAAATATCAGGAGTAATCTCTAAGGCTGTGTCAAAGTCTGTCTTTGCTGCTTGATATTGTTCTAGATACATCTTGGCAGCACCTCTTCCAAGGTAAGCATAAATATTTTTAGGTTCAATCTCCAGAATTTTGTTAAATTCATCAATAGCTCCTTGATAGTCTTTTGACTCTAAAAGCTCAATTCCTCGTTTAAGGTAAGCTTCAGTGTCGTTGCTGTTTTCAGTTAGCGAGTTGGGGACTTGTGCGGTTACTGTGGATGTTGGTTGATTTTGAAATAAGCTTTTGGCTTCAGCTTTAGGGGTAAGAGTCATTGTTGCTAATGCAATCATGGCTACCGCTAATTTCAAACCTTTCATTGCTATATCTCCTAAAATACTGGGTTTCCAACTTGTTCAGAAGTTGATTTATTGGCTTACACTTACATATCTCTGAAGTGTTTAAAGATATGCAAAAAATTTGGCGGAGGTGAAAAATTTTAAAATTAAGTTTTTTGTCTCGCGCATAGATGTAAGGTAACTACTCTTACTAGTCCTCCGTTCGTGTAGCATTTTTAGAAAAGAAGGAGTACCCGCAAGGTAAGCGCCATAGAAACAAGAACCCTAACTTATCAAAGAAGTCAAGTGTTGAGACACTGCGAATTCTCACAATTTAAATTATTGAAGAAGGGAAAAGGTAACAGTTTCCTGCTCTCAATCAGAGTGTAAAACCTTATCTTCTTTAAGTTGCTTGTTTGGGTTGGGGTTAAATCCCTTTCCCAAACCATCTTGCTCCCTGTTCACTTTTAATGCTGTTTTTAATTAGCTGGATTGCATAACTTGTTAGGAAGATTTTTATACAATTCCTCTAGTTCTCCAGAAGGCGTTTGTACAGAATACACTTGCTGTAAGACATCTGACCATAATTGATTTTCAGCAAAGTATTTCGCTTTGGCAAGAGCGATGACTTCAGTATCTTTCCCTTCTGCTTTGAGTTGATTTTCTAAATTACTTAAGTCTGCGGTAATGCGATCACGTTGTTGTGATTCCATTAGCTGAAAGGGAACTTTTAAAGAAACATTATCCTTGAAAAACACTTTCCACTCATAATTTTGTCCTGGTTGTAGTGGTTCATCTCCTGTGTAAGTAGAAATATTTTGAGTTTCAGTTACTGATTGAGTCCACTTTTTACCAGTACTTTTATTAATTACTACTATTTTTTTAACCTTACCTCGCCAAATAAATAAAGGGCGATCACTCCAAACAATTCTAGGAGTCCCTGGCTCATCTGGAGAAATCATACAAATATCATCGGGATTAGATATAGCCGGGCGAGAACCACCTTTACGTGGTTGTATAGGCGGTTCTTTTTTGAAAATAACTTGCGAAACCCAAGATATAAATGACTGTGGTTGCTTTTTACTGTTAGGTTTTGCTTGATTAGATAAAACAGGTGTAGTACTCAAAGCTATTATTGATAGTGTTAAAGCCTGAAACAGTAGTTTATTCATAATTTTTTCTTTGATAAAACATTAGGTAGAAAGTAACCCCACAAAGCAATTGATGGTAGTAACCAAGGTAAAAGTATCGCCGTAGTTGAAATGTATAACTGCAAGCTGACTATTCCATAAAATCCTGTAAATATTGTCATCAACAACAACCATTGCCAACGATATTTTCTATTTTTTTGTTGTAAATATAGGATTTTTCCTAAAAATAAAGCTATGCCAGTTATCCAGAAATCAGGAATCGGTACAACCAATCTCTGATTCAGTAAATGATGTACCATATAAGCGTGATACTCACCACCTGTAAATAAATTAATGTTAGGCTGCCAGTATTTAATAGCTGGTGGTAAATTCGCACCTGCGAAATTATCTTCTCCATCTTGAGAAATGCCAGCTTCGTCATATCCACCAGGGATAATAATCACAACTTGCTGCTGTAAGTTTTGAGGTAGAGTTTGATTTTCTAGTATTTTCCAAGCAGGGATAGTATGATATACCTGATTTGGAGGAATTGAAAAATCAGCGATTGGATGTAACCAAATTTGCTTCAGCCAATAACTCAAAGCTGTTACAAATTGCAGGCGCGAGCGTGGTGATTGTAAAATAGTTTCTTGAGATTTTTGATCACCTATAAAAAAATCCCCAATCTGTTGAAAATAATTAGTTTTACTATCTAGTTTTAGCTGTGGTCTATCAGGAAACTGCTGTAATTGCTGTCCCAAAACTAATAAGTTAGCAAAATTCCAAGGCTGAGTTTGGAAATCATCATGAGGTAATAATGACACATACCAAGGATGAAACTCAATTTCACCTTCCAAACTCCAGTTAAAGTTAGCAATTTCAGGCAATGGTTGTAGCCACTGCTTGTTCTTATTTCGAGTGGCTGCAAACACAAACAATGTATGATTGGGAGAATTAACAGCAGTTTGAATAGACTTAGCAAGAATGCGATCGCTTTGCGGTTGATGTCTAGAGAGTAGATAATCAATACCGATAACTTTAGCTTTATCGGCTGTGAGTCGGTCAATTAAACTTGCTAAATACTTATAATCAATTGGTTTAGGATCAGATATTTTAGCTTTAATAATAGAACCCTCATCAATTTGTACTAATAATACTGGTGGCGGACTTGTTGAGGTGATAGATTGATTTGTCATGTTACGATAGACAGCCTGTACCCATACACGCCACTGTAATAAGAAAGTTTGCACAGGTACAATTAAACTAATTACTAATAAAATTGAAATGACGCTCACTTCTTGACGGCTAGGTTGCCAATATCTAATAAATTTCCTGATACCAAAGGGTTGAAGACGAAATAAACTTGCTTCTGGATGGCGAAATAAAGAGGGAATTAAATAAGCACTTGGATAAGTAAGAGAGTTTTCTAACTTCAGATGCTGAGCGGCTGTAATTAGCGATTCATGAACATCTTGATATTGAGCTAAAGCTTTGATAAATTGTAATAAAAACTCGCCAGCAACTTGATTGTGAATAGGTTCGCGCATGACTGCAACTTGGCTTAAACCTAAATCAATCAGTTTATTAGCAATGCTTAAACCATTGCAAGAATTGAAAAGAGCAAACTGCAATCCTCTGGTTTTAGCAATAGTTAATGGCTGTGCTATTTCACCAATTGATAAAGCTGTATTGGGTGCGACCGCTATTTCTCCCCCAGTCAAATTAGTCTCATTACTGTGACCTAAAAATAATAAAATATCCCATCCTGATTCTGCGGTGATCGCCTGAACAATCTTAGTTTTTAATTCCGGAATACTTTCTTGAGGTTGCCAACCAACAAATTCAACATTTGCTAATGATTTTAAAAACTTGATAGCCTGCTTTTCTTTTTGAAAGTCTAAACCAGTTTCATCACCGAGAATCACTAAAATTCTGGCTTTACCAGAACGGCGATCATTAAAATTAGAAACAGTTTCTCGCCGATTTATTGGTGTGCGAACAATCCGAATCTTACTGGATGATGAACTAAATTCCGTACCAATTTCCCAAATCTCCCAAGGGAATCGTGCTAAATCTAAAGGATTGCAAGTGAGAAAAACATCAACATCAAGACAATTATCTTTCCTAGCTGCTTGAGCGATTTCTGCACGAATTTCATATAACTCTGCACTGCGTAACCAGTGATGAAATTCCGATAAAAGCTGCGCTTCTGCTTGGACTAGTTGCGAATGCCAATCAACAGGTGGTGCAGTAAAACTACCAATTTCAGCTACTTTGCCTCGCAATTTTGTGTTATAAAAACGTAGATAAATTCGCTGCCATTCTTGGTATTTCAAATTCAGGTTATCAGGATAGGCTAGTGTCACACCGAGTTGCTGACCCTTACCCCAAGATAGTTCAAATGAACAGAGTTTATCAAATTGTTGAACTTTTAAATTAAAAGTAGAAGTAGTCATAATTAATCGCCGATAAACGCCGATAAAATATACTTTAAACTTTTTCCGTTCCCTCTTTGCGCCTCTACGTATAAAAACACTTTACTAAGACTCACCAATTAACGTAAAAGCCGCCCAATCACGAGGCTGAGGATGCTTTTTCATCGTAATTAGCATCGCATTTCTTAACGCCACCGCCTTATCAGAATTTTTTTGCCACTGTTGATAAAACTCCGTCATCAATTCCGATGTCGGTGAATCAGGAACCGCCCACAAAGAGACAATTACACTTGGTGTACCAGCAGTAATCAAAGAACGAGACAACCCAATTACGCCATCACCAGTAATTGTGCCTCTACCTGTGTCACAAGCACTCAAAACGACTAATTCCGCGTTGATGCGTAAATCGACAATTTCCGCAGGGGTGAGTAAACCGTCGTCGTTGCTGGTGGGTGCAAGGACGATTGCACTTGGTATACTCTTATCTGCATCATCCAATAACCCATGCGTTGCTAAATGAATAATCCTAGCAGTGGATAATCTTTTTTTCAAAGCTGCTTTTGTTGCATCTTTACCAGTGATAGCTTTAGTTTTGAATAAATTAGCAATAGTTAACGCTTCTTTTTCTGCACCCAATAGCGGCTGAAGTTGTACAGGTGGAATCCCAACTTTGGGCATGATAGGATTACCCATAACTAACACATCCTTACCCTTTACTTTTTGCCGTTGTTGACGAGTTAAATTTAGAACTTGAATAGCTGATGCTGTCAGGATAGTGTGTTTTTCAATTAAGTATTTACCATCTTCATCTTGCAGTGCAACGAAAGGAACCAAAAACAGTGAATCATGAGGGATGAAAATAACTTTATCTTCTGGATTAGTCGGGAAAAAAGAAGCTATAGGTTCAATCAATATCTTATGTAATTGCTGTAAATTTTGTTTTTTGGTTAATTCATTTTTGGGTTCTACCTTAATACCTCGTCCCCCAGTACCAATAGATAGACGGCTTTTATTTACTAGCCGTGCAAGTGGTGTATTTAGTGATTTGAGGTCTACTTGTTTAAAAGCTATTTCACCAGTTGGTTTGATAACCCAAATGTAAAGTTTTGATTGTTGCAACTCTTCTTTACCTTGACTTTTGAATGGCTGGTTAATAATTGAATATTCAACTAAAGTAGCATTTTGAGATTTAGCAATTTGCTGAATTTGCTCAAAACTGGGCAGTTTAATAGTTTGTTTATCATCAGTACTTCCAGATATATTTGAGGCTAATAATTCAACAAAAGCCCTAGCTCTACCTCGTTCAGATATTTCTAATGCTGTGTTAGTTTTATGCTGGGCAATTAAAGCTTCTTGTAGAAAACGATAGGTAAAAGCTTGCGTTTCAAATATTGATATTTTTTGGTCATCAGTTAATGTCTGTGTTCGTAGGGACTCCCAAACCTCAATAGTAGCAAATAAGGTTTTTTCTGCATCTGCATACATGCCAAGACTGTTGTACAATGCCCCAATATTGTTGAGAGTTAGTCCTTTACCAGCTGTATCACCAATTTGTTGACGAATAGCTAAAGCTTTTTGATAGAACTCTAAGGCTTTGTCATACTGTCCTTGTTTTTTGTAAAGAAACCCAATGTTATTGAGAGTTTGTCCTTCATCTGCTTTGTCGTCGATTTTTTTAAGAATTACTACAGCTTGCTGATAGAATTCCAAGGCTTTAACATCTTCTCCCAGACTGGTGTAAGCTGCCCCAATATTGTTGAGAGTTTGCCCTTCACCTGCTTTGTCAGCAATTTGTTTACGAATTGCTAAGGCTTTTTGATAGAACTCTAAAGCTTTGGCATATTCTCCTAAATTATCGTAAACCAACCCAATGTTGTTACGAATTGTACCTTCACCTGCTATGTTGCGGATTTGTTTGACAATATTTAAAGCTTGCTGATAGAACTCTAAAGCTTTGTTATACTGTCCCAAATTGTTGTAAAGTAGTCCAATATTGTTGAGAGTTGTAGCTTCACCTGTAGCGTCATTGATTTCTTTGGCAATGGCTAAAGCTTGTTGATAAGACTCTAAAGCTTTACTATACTCTCCTAGTCTGCGATAAACTTCCCCAATATTATTGAGAGTTCTGCCTTCGCCTTCGCGGTATCTAATTTTTTTAACAATAGCTAAAACTTGCTTAAAGGTCTCTAACGCTTCTCGAAACTGACCTGTATGTAACTGCTGAAGACCTAATTTGTTGAGTTGGGGCCCACCTCCGTTGCGTTGTTGTGTCCTTTGCATCTGTGCATTCACGGTAGTTTGCACATTTTCTTTTGTCTGTGATTCCGCACCGTCTACAGGTAAAGACAGAGAAAGCACTAAAGTGGCAAAACAGAGAGATTTGAGACGGTAATGCACGAGAAGCCCTCCTCCAAGCAGTGTGAGAGAATTTACTGTCTAATCCTCTATATCTCTCACGCTTGGGGAGGTTATGCAAAAATTTTGTTGCTGCGCCAAATTTAATCTACAAAGGCTTGTCACAAATAAGTTTTGATACACTACAGAAGATGATTTTTAAGAAAACATAACAAGATAATTACTAAATTCCTAATTCGTAATTAAATAGGTACAAGCCCCTTGATTGACCAATGGAAACATAAAAACGCATAGTATCCTTATTTCAAGCTCTCAACTTCAGTCGTTACAATAATTCATAATTCCTAATACTTGCCTTCGACGAGAAGCAAGTTACGAAATGGGCTTTGCTCCACTGCGAAGACAGCAATTTTTACCCCAAATAACCAATTTATTTCAGCGCATAAACAAATCTATATGCGAGATTTTTGTTACAAAAAATGTAACCAGATAACCTCAAGCTAACGCCTAAAAGAAAATGTAAATGGAGGTAAGTTTACCTCAACACCATCTGTTAAAGTTACGCTCACCAAAAACTTCTCATCCCAATTCCCAACCACACGTGTAAATAAATAAGAATCACCCTGTTGTGGATTTATACCCCGTTCTACTAAAACCCCAGTTTGGTCACTCACCCGCAGTTTTAAATGAGCCGGTAAAGCTGTGTGAGAAGCTGTACCAAGAATTAACAATAATGTCCATAAATTCGGTTCTGATTCTGCTAATAAATGCCATGTCACAGCATACAACCGCAGTGGAATTGCTGTTAAGAGAAAATCTTGATACGCACCCCGCGCTATAGGTGGAATTTCCAAACCTCGCTGCTGAAGTTCGTTAATAATAGCTGGAAACTCTTCTGTAGCACTTCGCATGGCCGCCGTCGGTGTTAAACTCGGCAATAATCGCCAGGAAAATTCCTCTGCTAATTCATCTAATTCATCCCACAACCAACGTCCCACATTCAGCGCTGGCTCTGTCAACAATTTTAGTAAATCTTTTAAGCTGTCACTAACTAAAGACGTGTGTGTTTGCTGCTGTAAATTATCAATCCAATTCAGCAACTCTGGATGAGTCAACACTACCTTTCCCTGTTCCCAAGTCAATACTTGCCATAGTTCTGTTCCAGGAGATTGCAATTGGGGTAACAATGCTAGTAAGTCATTTTGGATTGTCGATAAAATCTGTGTATTTTCGTTTTTAGATGGTAAGGCAATTGTCTCTGGTTCTAGACAACGCAAGTATAATAATAAGCGGTCTGCATTATTCTCAAACCAACTCGCAGGTATTTGATAATTCCAATCTTCTGTTGATTGTAAATTAACTTTTTTCTGGTATTCTCTCAACTGCTGATAGGATAAAAAACCCGAAATAAGTGCTGCATCTTCTTCTTCTAAAACTTCCACCCACACATAAAAATGAGGAATATATTCTGGTAAATCTACAACTGCTTGCGGTAAATAAATTTGATCGTCAGTCAGGCTACCAGTGCTAATTAAACAAACTTTAAATTTACCTACATATAAATTTGCCACAGCCGCGATCGCCTTCGCAAGCACTGGCTGGAAAGTTGTACATCTTTCCCGGTTAATTGTCAGAGAATTAGCCCGTTCTGCTAACCATTCTTCAAAAGCGCATAACGCCAAAGCATGAATATAAATTTGCCACTGCTGAGACGAATTTTTGATTTTACTACTGAGTTCTACTGCTTGAGTAATTTGAGCGGCAGAGAGAGTAATGGCGGCTGTTGGTAAAGATTCAAAATCTAGCCGCATCTGTGGAGTATTTTGGGATAAATTAGTCATATTTCCTCATTAAGTGAATCAAGATAACGGCAGAGTCTTTCACTAAACAGACCATTTTCTATTGTGTTGATTTTTGCTGTTTGAGATTGATTTTCTGCTTCTTTTATAACCTGAGTAATTTGTTCGTCAAGAGCAAGTTTAATTTGCTGTTCTAAAGTTGTCAGTCTGTCTGGGTGAGAATAGTTTTTTGCTAAATCAAAAACGCGATCACATAACAATAATAAAAGCTGTTGTCTAACATCAGCACGAAATTCTTTTAGTTTTAGCAAACGAGTTACTGCATCTTGGGCGCGTAATCCCATGCTGTCAGCAATTTCTGTCATACGTAAATTTTGACAGTGAAATAACTTGAGTGCTTGCAAAAACTTTTTGGCTTTTTCACCCTTTTTCTGTTGTAATCTATTTACCCGTGATTGAGTCACTATAGCCAATGCTTGTTCTAAACAAGCCAGAAATTGGGGGCGATATAATTGTAAAAACTCTGTCTGTTCATCTTCATTATCTAATGCTTTGGTAGTGTCAATATACTCATCACCAGTAATAGTATCTAGAGATTTTGTTGGTAATGCTCCACCTCGCACATGAATCCGGTATTCTCTTAGTTGAGTAGCAAGTTTTTGCAGTTGTGTCATCACAGTCTCACTATTGAGAGTGAGACTAGCTTTAATCTGGAGGAGAGTGGCGATTTGTTGTAGTTGCTGTGTTGTCGGTGTGCTACATTTTCCTCCTATTCGCTGCGATCGCTGTTGCAAGCGCGCTGTACGATAAACAGCATGGTAGCTTTCCAAAAGCTGTTGCGCTTGTTGAATTTCTGGAGGTGTTAAAGCATAAAAATCTCTAAAAATCCGCTCTAGCTGCTGAGGTCGAGTATCGTTAAGAATTGCCCAGTCACTTACCATATAAACTCCGCACTCCAGCAAAAATTGATTAAGTGCAGCATCATGTTTGACTCTGGTAGTTGTCCAGGTTGTGAGATTGCTTTGTTGTGGATCAAAACTTTGCAAAATCTTTTGAGAAAGAGATTGATAAGTGCCATTCGGTTGTAACCTGCCATCATCATCTAGGACGTAAGGCAGCAAATCAGCACAACTGAAACCATGAACACTTCCAAAATTAGCTGCCAATTGTAAGCAAACTTGCTCAATTTGCCATGATATGAAACAAAGTAAACAACGTTGTGCTAATAACCATCTATCAGCAGACGCATCCCGCGATAGTTGCAGCAGTTGTAGTTGGACTTTTATATCTGGGACATAACAATCTATATCATCTGCAATGGCGAACACATCTATAAAAAACGCCTTAGCTGGACTAATTTCCTGAACCTGTCGCCGTCCTGCTCCATCAATTTTCACTAGCTGCCAATATCGTGATGCCACACCCATAAGTATTTGAACTAAACCATCAACAGCAGTATCGCCTGACATTGATTCTTAATTCCAGACTCACTGACCTTATGCACTTTTTGCAGGACTTACGCAAAAGGTTGTTCGTTGAGACATCAGAGTGTAAGGTAATTCGTAATTAAATCTGTAATGACGAATTACGAACTTAAGAAACAGAGTAATTGGGGTAAAAGTAGCGAGTCTGACACGAGCCGCCACGCAACGGCTGTAAGTCATGCTAGGAAAGACTTACAAAAATAAAATTGCTCTTTTTACCAAAAACCAGAGAAAAAGCTTGTTTTGGCTGTATCAATTGAAGTCTAAGTTATTTGGCACAGCATTTTGTTACGTAGCCATAAGGGTTTCAGGCTCTAAAAAATCGTATGGTTTAATTGGTACAGCCCTTCCTAGAGTATTTTGGTACGTCAAATGCTGTCGGCATCTCAAAACCGAAAAATTTTTCTGAAATCCTTGCGTTATAAGGATTTCATGGCTTGCATAGCGGCTTGTGACAGCTTGGCCACTTTTACCCCTAATTCTAAGAACCTTACCTCATGTGTGGCTAGCATAAAATTTTGCATAATTTACATGGTGCTGAGAAATATATAGTAATTGAGCAAGCTAACTGCTAATTTCCTCTGAGCGCAAGTTGCTTTCTTTGTATTGCCGCTTGCCCTAGTTGGCTTAGATTACATAGAATCAGGAACAGTTAATTATGCCCCAATTTAAACGACGTCATTTTTTACAGTCTACAGGTTCGCTTTTGGCAGCTTTAGGTTTAAGTCAGTTGGATATTCAGCACCGAGGTGATAATTATGCCCGCGTATTGGCTCAAAGCACGCGACGCAAATTAGCTTTGCTTGTAGGAATTAATGAGTATTCTTCAACAAATGATTTCCCATCCTTGCGCGGTTGTGCCAACGATGTTGATTTACAAAAACAGCTGTTGATTAACAAGTTTGGCTTTCATCCTCAAGATATTCTCACACTGACTGATGCAAAAGCTACCCGTAAAGGTATCCTTATGGGATTTGAGGAACACCTGATTAAGCAAGCCAAGCCAGGAGATGTGGTGGTATTTCACTTTTCTGGCCATGGTTCGAAAGTAGTTGACCCCGACAGTGACCGTCCTAATGGATTAAATACTAGTTTTGTCCCATTTGATGCAGCATTACCACCAGAATTCCCTTCCAAAGGTGGCGTTTTCAACGAAACTATCATGGCACATACTTTATTCTTACTGGTATCAGCCTTACAAACAGAAAATGTCACGGCAGTTCTCGATTGCTGTTATGCTGGAGCGGGCACTAGAGGAAATTTAGTGATACGTGCAACTGCAACTGAATATCAACTTCAAGCTTCCTCAGAAGAATTTGAGTACCAGCGTCAGTGGCTATCACGGTTAAATCTTTCACCGCAAGAATTTATCAAACTGCGCAGAGCAGGTATTGCTGAAGGAGTGGCAATTGCTGCGGCTAAGGAAGATCAGTTGGCTACCGAGCTCGTTGTCGATGAGTTTCATACTGGTGCATTTACTTATGCATTAACTCAGTATCTTTGGCAGCAAACCAGAAGTGAGCCTTTAGGTACTGCTATGGTTAATGTCGCTCGTAGTGTGAAGCAGTTGGCATATGAAAATGGTAATCGTCAAGATTTACAATTTGAAACCAAGCCTAACAGCAATAATGATAAGCGTCCAACATACTTAATTGATCAACAAACACCACCATCTGAAGCGGTCATTTTGGGAGTAGATGGTGATCGCGCACAAGTTTGGTTAGGTGGTGTGAATGCAGAAAGTTTAAAAGCTTTTGAAAAGGGTGCAGTGCTAAATGTTGTAGATCCTAAAGGTAAGCAACGAGGACAGGTGGAATTAGAATCACGTTCTGGGTTAAAAGGACAAGGTAAACTTTTGGGAAATGCCCAGCAGGGAACTTTGTTGCAAGAAGAAATCCGGGGAATTCCCAGCGATGTCAGCTTAACTATTGGACTTGACCCTTCTTTGGAGAAGGACACCCAAGCAGCGAAGCAAGCTTTACAAGCAATCAGGCGAATAGAGGCTGTACCTCTACTACAAAAAGAAGTACAGTACATACTGGGTCGAATGACCAATGCTTATATTCAAGATTTTCAGCGACAAAAAGTAGCAAATATTCCTCCTGTAGGTAGCGTGGGTTTATTTACCCCCAGTTTGGAAGTGATTCCTGATTCTTTTAAGACTCCAGGTGAAAGTGTTACCGATGCAATTAGTCGATTGCAATCCAAGTTTAAATCTTTATTAGCAGCGCGAATTGTCAAGTTAACCTTGAATACAGATTCATCGCGCCTAAATGTCACTGCTTCCATGCGTCGCCAGGAAGGGCAGAAACTTATTGCTAGCACCTTAGCCGTTCGTGGCAGCATTAGTAAAGGTTCTGTGGCTCATCAACCTCTTCCTCAATTGCCCAGCGATGCAAGTAAATTACCTTTAGGGACGCAAGTACAGTTCCAGGTTGCCAACAATGAGAATCGTGACCTCTATGTCAGCATATTGGTAATTGACCCCACTGGTGAAATGTCTGTAATTTTTCCTAATGAATGGACAGCAACAGATGATGTAACACGAGTGAAAGCTGGACAAACACTGTTAGTACCTGATCCCAATGATAGTAATTTCACCCTTGTAACTCAAGCACCACAAGGAGTAGCAGAAGTGCTGATAATTTCCAGCGCTAGTCCTTTAAAAAAGGCATTGCAAGTTTTACGGAATTTTGCATTACGGGGAGGAAACAGCAAAGGAGCAATTAGTCCCAATGAACCAACAGAGGTAATTGGTAATTTACTTGATGATTTAGCAGCAGGTACTCGCGGTGGCAGTGGTTTAAATGAAGAAGTCAAGAGAATTGATACTAGGCAGATGGCAGCTATGTCAATTACTTTTGAGGTTGTTTGATAGTGCAATAATTACTCCACAATCTGTCTTTTAAGTGCCATTTAGTCAGCGCTTTAGCTCTTATTAGGCTAATTTAGCGCTCACTACAGAGTATACGTTCTTATTGCTAACATTCATGATTCTAAGAAAGCTATGCATTACAAAAAAATAGGCTTGATATTCCTAATTTTTTTATTATCCAGTATCGGTAGTGTAACTTTTGCATTTCTCTACCCACAATTCTATACTCTGAATTTGCAAGTATTAGCCCAAACACCTCAAGATTCAATCATAAAAGCAAACGATCTAGTAAATCAAGGAATTGAACAATCTGAAAAAAGTCAATTTGATACCGCAATCAAATCTTGGCAATCTGCATTGACTATATATCAAAGAGTTAATGACAGCTTTAGCCAAGGAACAGTTCTTAACTATATTGGGTTGGCTTATAGAAATTTAGGACAATATCAACAATCACTTGTATCGTTACAGCAAGCCTTAGCACTTTTAAAAGAAGGTCAAGATAAAGTAGCTATTGGAACAACTTTTAATAATTTGGGTTTAGTTTACAACAATCTTTCTCAATATGAACAAGCATTAGATTTTTACCAGCAAGCCTTGGCTATTAAACAAGAATTCAACGACCGTCGTGGACAAGCAACACTGCTCAACAATATTGGTACGACTTATCGCAATCTCAGCCAATATCAAAAAGCATTGGAAGTTTACCGACAAGCTTTGATCTTATTCAAAAGTGTTCTTGATAAGTCTGGTGAAGGTACATCGCTGAATAACATTGGCGGAGTTTACGATAATCTAGGTCAATATTCCGAAGCACTGGAAGTTTATCAGCAAGCTTTAAACCTACTTCAAGATGTAAAGGACAAGACGGGTGAAGGTACAACTCTTAACAATATTGGGGTACTTTATCGCAATTTAGGTCAGTACTCAAAAGCATTAGAACAATATCAACAAGCTTTAGAAATCCTTAAGCAACTGGGCAAACGCCCTCTTATCGCTACAACTCTCAACAATATTGGAGAAATTTACGATTTACAGCACCAGTATGAAACAGCACTCAATTACTATGAACAAGCCTTAAAAATTCGTCAAGAAATTCAAGATAAAGTAGGTGAAGGAACTACATTAAATAGCATTGGTGCTGCTTATCGTAATCTGGGTAAGTATCCAGAAGCATTAAAAGTTTATCAACAAGCGTTGGCGGTAAAAACTGAAGCCAATGACAGTAGGGGAAGAGCAACAACCCTGAACAATAGAGGTAATGTCTACCTTGACCAAGGTCAACACGCCAAAGCTTTAGAATATTACCAGCAAGCTTTAGAAATTTATACAGAAGTAGGCGATCGCCCGAATATTGGCACTACCCTCAACAATATTGGTAGTGCTTATTTGCAGACTGGTAGTTACCAAAGAGCAACAGAGAAACTTAAGAAAGCTATTGAAGTGTTGGAATCTTTACGCCCGGGATTAAGTGATGCCAACAAAGTGGCAATTTTTGAAACCCAAGACTATACCTATCGCACATTGCAAAGAGCCTTGATCGCTCAAAACAGAATAGAAGAGGCTTTAGAAATTGCCGAACGGGGACGAGCAAGAGCCTATGTAGAACTGCTATCCAAGCGATTATCTGACACTTCTGATCCTCAACCAACTATACTGCCACCAACCATCAAACAAGTTCAGGAAATTGCCCAAACTCAAAAAGCAACACTTGTAGAATATTCAATTATTTCGGAACGAGAATTATTTATTTGGGTTATTCAACCAACTGGAAAAATTTCCTTTCGTCTAGTTGACCTCAAATCACTAAAAACTTCCTTACAAGACTTCGTTTCTAACAGCCGCACATTAATCGGTGTGAGAGGGCGGAGTTTAGCAATAATACCGAAAAATCCGAATGAACTCAACAAAAATCAAGATATTATTACCCGAAAAACATTAGAAAATCTACATCAAATCCTTATTCAACCAATAGCAAAATTTTTGCCAACTAACCCATCCTCTCGGATCATATTTCTACCCCACACATCTTTATTTCTCATTCCCTTTCCAGCACTTCAAGATACTAATGGTAAATATCTAATTGAAAAATACATTATCTCAACAGCTCCAGCCATCCAGGTTCTAGATTTAACTCATAAACAACGGCAAAAAGTTTCCGGTGTAGGAGCTTTAGTTGTAGGTAATCCAAAAATTGAAACACAGGTGAGTCGAAAATATGGCTTAACTCAGTTGGATGGAGCAGAACAGGAAGCTATCAAAATTGCAGAAATTCTTAATACTAAAGCTATCCTTGGCATCGAACCTACCAAAGCAGCCATCTTACAAAAAATGCCCAGTGCCAGAATAATTCATTTAGCTACTCACGGTCTATTGGATGATGTGCAAAAGTTGGGTATTCCAGGTGCAATTGTTCTTGCTCCGAATGGTAAAGATAACGGCTTGCTGACAGCTAAAGAAATTTTAGATTCAAAATTAAAACTCAATGCTGAATTAGTAGTTCTGAGTGCTTGTGATACAGGACAAGGTACACTCACAGGTGATGGAGTTATTGGCTTGTCTCGTTCTTTAATAACAGTTGGTGCGCCTAGTGTGATCGTGACTCTGTGGAAAATACCAGATACAAGCACCGCCTTACTGATGACAGAATTTTATCAAAACCTTCAGCAGCACTCCGATAAAGCTACTGCCCTACGAACAGCGATGTTAACGACGATGAAAAAATATCCTAATCCTCTTGAGTGGTCAGGGTTTACGCTCATTGGTGAAGCTGAATAGCTAGGAAATCCAAGTAAATTAGCCGTGGCTCAAAAATAGAAAAATAGTAGCTGCTACATCTTGATAGTTAGACTAATTTTAATTTGGAGGAAAGTGGTAATTTGTTGTAGTCGTTGTGTTGTCGATGTACTACATTTTCCTCCTATTCGCTGCGATCGCTGTTGCAAACGCTGATAGATCAGACGAGATTGAGCAAAGCAGAATTTTTGCATACTCTCTGAGTACATGGAGATACATAGAAATAGAGACAGTCAATAATTTCCTGGTAATAGCTGCTGTTCTCGATTGTTTTACTCTAAAATAATTAACGCAACTATGAGCCAATCAAATAATGGAAGTGCGTACTCTGATAGCAATTTAATCAAAGTAGAGAAAATTTTGACATCTGAGCAACGTCAGTTATTACTCAAGAATCTTACCTTGAAATTGCGCGCAGAATATCGATGCCGAATTGAAATTATGCTTTTGGTAGACGCAGGTAAATCTCAAACAGAGATTTGTCAGGCACTAGGATGTTCTCAAGAGACAGCACGTTATTGGATAGCTATGGCACGGGCTGGTAAAGCACATTTTTGGCATGAATTACCTATTGGTAGACCTAAAATAATCAATGAGCAATATTTAACTAGACTT
Source organism: Nostoc sp. HK-01 (assembly GCA_003990705.1). Taxonomy (GTDB): domain Bacteria; phylum Cyanobacteriota; class Cyanobacteriia; order Cyanobacteriales; family Nostocaceae; genus Nostoc_B. The sequence goes on along the minus strand of AP018320.1, from coordinate 226,897 downwards.
CAAGAATTGGTTAAGGATGATCCACGTAACTATAACTATTCTTTTAAACGTTGGACAGGAAAATGGTTAAGTAAACATTTAGCTAAGGAATTAGGCATTGAAGTAAGCGGGCGCTACGTCAATCAGTTACTTAAAAAGATGGGACTTTCTACCCGTAAATAAATTTAAAAATATTTAATATATTTAACAGTTAAAATCTTTTTAAGATTAATTTTTCTAAACCAGTTTCTATACCTTAGTAGTGTAAATATAATTTCACCTACATACTAAATATCTAAAATAAAATTTTATTTTGATTTTAATCAATAAATATATTTTGCATACTAAATTTGAGAAATAATTCTCGGTCTTATTACTAAATAATAACCAAAATTTGTTGCTAAATTAGATAAAAAGATTTAAGTTATAAATATCCTCATAAATTCATGCCTTCAACAATTAGTATATGAGGAAAATAAATATCAAAACTTTTGCTGACACAGCTTGTCATTCTTGCAAATAAGTATCTAAGGTTTTGTCAACAATTTCACACTTCAATATTCTTCAATAACTGTAAGTTTTGCCTATTAAGTATAGGTGAAATTTTACTGAAATGATTTGAGTCAAATTTTGTAGGAGTTTTTATGTCTTATAGCTTGTTAATTCCCAAACCCTTAACTCAAGAAATACAAGAGCAAATTTTGTACAAACATTTCAGCATTGTTAAGGGAAGTGACTTTCAAAGTAAATTGTTTTTTGAAGAAAATATTTGGCAGGAGTTTAGGCAGACTTGGAATAATCTAGAACTAGATAAGTATATGAACGATCAGGGAAAATATCGTTATCGTAGATATTCTGTCTTTGATTATAATAATGTTTCTCGAAGGTTGTTAGAAAAAGTAGGAGAGCCTCATTATCAACAAGCAAAGTTTAACCAATTAAATGGTGGAATAAATAGATATTATGAACCTTTAGAAGTAAAAACGAAAGAAAATTTAGTTTTTGTTAGTATTATTGATTTTTGTATTAGGCTTTTTACAAAGATGAAAGCTAATCAGAATTGGCATTTAGAAGTTCATCAATTCCGTATTCTCACTAATTCAGATATTTGTGGATTGCCTACACCAGAAGGTATTCACCGAGATGGTGTTAGCTACGTGTTCATAATGCTTATTGGCAAAGAAAATGTTGTAGGTGGAGAAAGTTATATTTATGATAATCAGAAAAAGCCTATCGTCAATTACTGCTTAGAGAATTCGCTAGATTGTGCTTTTTTAGATGATACCCATCTCATGCATAGCGTATCTCCTATTAGACCTTACTTAAGTGAAAAGGAAGGATACCGCGATACTTTAGTCATTACTTTTAAAGAAGTGTAGTCTGTAATATCTCTTGCTATTACATTTTGTAGTAGCAAGATTAAATCAATTACTTATTAAGTAAATATTCAAGCTATGAAAGTTTCAACAATAAAGCCTTCTCGTTTTCAAATTAGTTTTGCTCTTTTCATAGGAGTCTTTGGAATTTCTATGGCAGCTATATTTGTAAGGCTTTCAACTCAAGCCACGGGAATACATGGCATTGGATTCAGCCTTTTTCTATCAGCTTCTCGCTTAATATTATCTTCTTTAATAATGTTTCCATTGTGGAGTGGTTTATCTAGAACCGAATCGCAAAGAAGAGCTTTTTTTTATGCTGGGGTTGCTGGTATATGCTTGGCAATTCATTATGTAACGTGGTTTTTATCTCTTTCCTACACATCGATTGCTGCCTCTGCTACTATAGTTACCACTAATCCTATATGGGTTGCATTACTTTCTTGGATATTCTTTAAAGAAAAGCCATCACGTAAGACAGTATTAGGCATAGTATTAGCAATCTTTGGTGGGCTAGTCATTGGTTACGATGGAGCTATGACAGCAAACAATACTGCTAAAAATCCCATTTTAGGAAATTTTCTAGCTTTGATTGGCTCATGGGTTTACAGCCTATATTTCTTAGCTGGTAGAGAAGCGCAAAGTCAAGGATTAACTACTGGAATTTATGCAGTTACTGCTTACGGCTCTGCCGCATTAATTTTATTGCCTCTACCATATTTTTTTGGTAGCGGTTACACAAATTATCCTGCTGTTGTTTACTTATACATTTTTTTGATGGCTTTATTATCACAAGTTATTGGACAAACTTGCTTAAATTGGTCATTGCGCTGGATATCACCAATCATTGTGACATTAGCAGTAATGTTTGAACCTGTTTTTTCAAGTATATTTGCTTATATCTTCTTTAAAGAAGTACCTAGTTTTATGTTATTGATTGGTGCAACTATTTTACTTGTAGGAGTAGGAACAGCAGCGTCTAACTCGAAGTAAATAAAGCTGAAAATATCCACCTATGCTTTAGGTGGTGTTATTTTATGAATACCTATCTTAGTTCTAATTCTGTTTTATTTACCTATAAACTTTCGCCTATCAAGGTAAAAGCTGCCCAATATTTAGGTTGTGGATATTGCTTCATTGTAATTAGCATTGCTTGACGTAGTGCTTGGGCTTTGTCAGATGTCTGCTGCATTTGCCGATAAAACTCCGTCATCAAAAGCTTTGTTGATTTGTCATCTATATTCCACAGAGAAACAACCACACTAGGAACACCCGCCGCAATCAAAGAACGAGATAGTCCAATGACTCCATCGCCTGTAATGTTTCCCTGTCCTGTTTCACAAGCACTCAATACTACTAATTCAGCGTTTAATTTCATATCGAAAATTTCGCCAGCCGTTAAAAAGCCATTACTATCTTGTTGTCCTAACTTTACTGTGGAATTGGGAGCAAGCGCGATTGCTCCTGGTATCCCAAAACCAAAATCATTCAGTAATCCGTGAGTTGCTAAGTGAATAATCTTGGCTTTTGTCATCAGTTCTTTAACAGTAGCTTTAGTTGCCTGTTTACCAGTTAAAGGTTTAGTATTGAGTATCCGAGCAATTTCAATGGCTTCTTGCTCTGCATTTTTTAGAGGTTTTAATTTTTGCGGCTTCTCTCCTATATTTGGCGCTAAAGTAGGCATTACAGGATTACCAACTACTAACGCCCCCGTCCCTGAAACTTTTTGCCGTTGTTCATGAGTCAACTGTAATACTTGAATTGCCGGAGCAGTTAATATAGTATGCTTTTCAATCAGATACTTCCCTTGCTCATCTTGTAAAGCAGCAAAAGGAACCAAAAACAATTCATTGTAGGGAATGAATATTACCTTATCATCAGGATTAGTTGGCAGATATTGTGCAATTGGTTTAATTAATAGTTGATGAAGTTGCTTTAATTGTTCTGTTTGATTGGCATGGGGAACAGTTGGTTGAACATCAAATATGGAACGAGTATTAATACCAATTGCTTCACGGCTAGTACTAACTAGTTTTTCTAAAGGTGTTTGAAAAGGTTGAGATTGAAAAACTATCTCGCCTGTTGGCTTGACTACCCAAATATTGATTAATCTTTGTCTCTCTTGTTCTCCTTTATTGACAATTGACGTATCAAGAGTTGTATATTGAACGAGAGTAGCATTTTGCAATTTTGCTATTTGTTGCATTTCTGCAACTTGAGGAAAATTAATTCTTATCTGATTAGGTGAATTTTGATTTATTCTTGCAGCTAGTAATTCTACTAATGCTCTAGCCCTACCCCTTTCAGCAACTTCTAAAGCTACATCAATTTTATTTTGAGCAATTAAGCTTTGTTGCAAGGCAACATATGTAATTGATTGTTTATCAAAGAGAGAAATATTTTCTTCATCTCTTAACCCTGGCCGTAATGATTCAAAAAGTTTGATAGTTTTCCATAAATATTGTTCGGCATTAGCATACTGCTTCCATTTGTAGTAACCTACTCCTATGACACCAAGAGCCTCTCCTTCCGCCGATTTATCGCCTGTTTCATGAAAGATTGCCGCAGCTTTGTTTAAGGTATCTAACCCGATTACATAATTCTTTTGTAGAACATTTAATATTTCAGATTCTGATACTGTAGGATCTGCTGTAATAATCATAGGCAGAAAAAAAAGTGAACCAATTTTTTGCAGAGCAGCACCTTCGCCCGGTTTATCACCAATTTTTTTAGCGATCGCCAATTCTCGCAGATAATAATCTAATGCTTTAAGCCTATCGTTTTGTTGCTCATAAATCTGCCCAAGTTTACCTAACCTTGTCTTTTCTCCGTTTATGTCACCAATCTCTTGAGCAATAGCTAGGGATTGCTCAAGAGCTTTTATAGCTTCACTATAATCTTTTAAATCTATGTAAACTGATGCTATGTTACTGAGACTAACTCCTACACCTGCCTTGTCTCCAATTTCTTTATCAATGGATAGTGATTTTTGATAGAAATTTAAGGCTTTAGAATATTGTCCCAAATCTTCATAAACACTCCCCAAACCTGTGAAAATACTTCCTGTACCAGATTTATCTTCTGTTTTTTGAGTTATTTCTAATGCTTTTTGATAGTATTCAATAGCTTTGGCGTACTGCCCTAAGTTATTATATAATATGGCAATATTATTGAAGATTATTGATAACTCTTCTTGGTTATTAAATTGGTTGGCTATAGCTAAGGCTTGTTGATACAACTCCAAAGCTTTAAAATACTGTCCTAGTTTTTCATAAACATCAGCAATATTATTAATAATATAAGCTTCTTCGTCTTTATTATGTGTCTCTCTAACTAAGTTTAAAGCTTGCTGATTATATTCCAAAGCTTTTGGATACTGCCCTAATTTATAGTAAGTTCTGCCAATATTACCGAGAGTAGTAGCATCATTCCTCAAAGTTAGAGATTTTTTCAGATGTTTTAAAGCTTGATTGTAATATCCCTGATCTAAGTAAATTAGTCCAATATGATTAAACGAAATTGCTTGTCCCTTTTTATCACCCATCTCTTGTTGGATAGCCAAAGCTTGTTGGTAAAAAGAAAGTGCTTGAGGATATTGGCTTTTGAGGTAGTAAATTAACCCAATAACAACTAAGGTTGATGCTTGATGCTTTTTATCATTATTCTGTTGGAAAAGATGTAAAGCTTGTTGGAAGGAATCTAATGCTAATGAGTATTCGCCTAGCATTTGATAAACGCTGCCAAAAGCAAGTAGAGTAAGACTTTTTAATAACTGTCCTTCTTCTGTATCTTCCCCAATTTCTTTTACAATCATTAAAGCTTGTTGTAAACTTTTTAAAGATTCCTGATATTTACCTTGCTCATATTGCTGCCTAGCTAAGTCAATAATTTTAAGACCAGCTTCCACTTGCCCAAATCTACTTTTTGACTGTGCTATCATTCTTGAGGTTCTGAAGCGAACTTGTTGATTCAGTTGTCTAGCCTCATCTATGCTTTGTGTCTGTTTTGGAACCTCTGCCCATACTCTTTTCATATTCACAAGAGTAAGTGCTACCTGAAAAGAACTACTGAGAGAAAGCAGTAGGGTTAAAATCACAAATCTGAAGTAACGAAAATTACACAGCATATTTAAAGAAAGTCAAGATTAACAAAATCGTTTAAATATACCTCTCATCTTCTCAGGGTTATGCAGAATCTTAGTAGAAGATGAAGTATTTTGTTTTCATATAAACTAGTTAAATTGTTCTGTTGATAAATCATTGATTGAGATTCTTGCATAAGCTCTTGATTATAAGAGATATATGTAATCGGCCTCAACTTCTTCATCCAGTTAAAATTATGCGCTTGAGAAGATTTGGTTTAATTACGATCGCCACCGTTATTACAACCTTGTGTGTGTCACAAATTAGTTTCCCCACCCTCATTCCAGTAAAACCTGTGCTGGCACAAACTGCTGTGAGTCGCAAAGCAGAAGCAGATGGGCTCTACGAGCAAGGTAATCAAAAAACAAAAATTGGACAGTATAAAGCAGCGCAGCCTTTTTTTCAACAAGCATTGGTCATCTATCGAGAAATTAGTGATCGCCAAGGAGAAGCTTTAACCCTGAACTATCTTGCTATAGTTGAACGCGCACAAGGTAAATATCAACAAGCACTCAATTATTACAACCAAGCTTTAAACATTTTTCGACAACTAGGCGATCGCACCAATGAAGGAACAGCTCTGAATAATATCGGTAAAGTTTACGAAGGTTTGGCACAATATCCCCAAGCACTGGAATTTTATCAACAAGCTTTAGCTATTCGTAAGCAAGTAGGCGATCGCTCCGGTGAGGCTTATACTCTTACCGAGCTAGGATTTCTCAACATTAGTTTAGGTCAGTATCCTCAAGCGCTAGATTTTTTGCAGCAATCTTTAAAGATTTTTAGGGAAATCGGCGCACAAAGAGAAGAAGCATTAACCCTTAATTCTATAGGTTTTTATTATCGAACAATAGATGAATATCCCAAAGCCGTTGAATATTACCAACAAGCATTCACTATTTTTAAGAAACTAGGAGTCCGTAGCGGTGAAGGAACTTCCCTCAACAATATAGGAGATTTTCGGCGTTACCAAGGCGAATATTCCCAGGCACAAGAGTTATTTGAACAAGCTTTAGCCATTTTTAAAGAAATTGGCAATCGTCTAGGTGAAGGCGTAGGTCTCAGCAATATTGGTAGAGTTTATTATCATCAAGGTCAGTATAATCAATCGCTCAAATCTTTTACAGAAGCGTTAGCGATTTTTAAAGAAATTGGTGACAAAGTAGGAGAAGCGCGTACTCTTAAATACATAGGTAATGTGTTATATAAAACTAGCAAGTTAGCAGAAGCCGAAAAAACTCTTGAGAATGGGATGGAAGTTTTAGAATCGCTACGACCAGGATTAAGTGACGCTAATAAAATTGCAATTTTTGAAACCCAAACTGAAACTTATCAATTGCTCCAAAAAGTTTTAACTGCCCAAAATAAAAATAATGATGCACTAGAAATATCTGAACGCAGCCGTGCTAGGGCATTTGTAGAATTACTCCAAGCTCGATTATTAAATAAATCCCAATCTGAAGACTCTATTCCCAAAATAACAATTAAGCAAATAAGACAACTTGCTAAAATCCAAAACTCTACATTGATTCAATATTCAATCATCAACGAAGAGTTTAAAGTGGCAAATAAACTACAATCTAAAGAATCAGAACTCTATATCTGGGTAGTCAAACCTACAGGTGAAGTCATATTTCGACAAACAGACCTCAAACCTTTATGGCGAAAACAAAACATTTCTTTCAAAAACCTAGTTAGTAAGACTCGTGAATCGCTGGGACTTGATGATAAAAGCCGTAGTATTATCGACGTAAAAATTGTCAATCATATTGATGAGAAATTACAAAAGGAAAACTTACAAACACTTCATCAACTTTTAATTCAACCAATAGTTGACCTTCTCCCCTCTGACCCCAATCAACGAGTGATTTTTGTCCCTCAAGGCGATTTATTTTTACTTCCCTTCCCAGCGTTACAAGACAAAAACGGTAAATTTCTTATAGAAAAACATACTATTTTGACTTCTCCATCAATTCAGGTATTAGAATTAACCCACCAGCAAAAAAATCAAGCCAAGCCAACCTCTATCAATGATGTTGTCATAGTAGGTAATCCCACTATGCCCAATTTTGTCACCAAAATTGGCGATCAGCCTCAAAAATTAGCATCTCTACCTGGTGCAAAACGGGAAGCAGAAGCGATTGCATCGATCTTCAATACCAAAGCCTTAACAGGTGATACAGCCACAGAAACCGCCATCAAAGCCAAGCTTCCCCAAGCCAGAATCATTCATTTAGCAACACATGGGTTATTTGATGACTTCCAAGGTTTGCAAAGTTCGATTGCACTTGCACCCAGTAAACAAGATGATGGTTTACTTACCGCCGAAGAAATTCTCAACTTAAAACTTAATGCAGATTTAGTTGTCTTGAGTGCTTGCAATACAGGTAGAGGTCGGATTACGGGTGATGGCGTGATTGGGTTTTCGCGATCGCTATTTATCGCCGGAACTTCCAGTGCGATCGTTTCCCTATGGTCTGTTCCTGACTCACCCACCACCGAGTTGATGACTGAATTTTATACTAATCTCAATCAAAAGAAACTCAATAAAGCCCAAGCCTTACGCCAAGCTATGCTCAAAATCAAAGAACAATATCCCAATAAACCCTTAAATTGGGCAGCCTTCACACTTATTGGTGAAGCTGAATAATTGAAGAACATACTAAATTCTTATAATTTCTGTGTCTCTCTGTGCCTAATGCCAGTTGCTACAACGCTCTTAACCCGCGCAATGCACTGGCTCCCTTGCATGAGATTCTAAGTTTTGCACTAATTACCAACAACGAACAAATCAAATCCTATGATAAAACGCCGCCATTTTATACAATTTGCTTCTTCAACCTTTACCGCTTTAGGTTTAAGTCAAATCGATGTTATACAAAAGGGAAACCGCTACGCTCAAGTTTTATCACAAAGTACCCCTCGCAAATTAGCACTCTTAGTGGGAATTAATAATTATCTAAATAATGAGAGAGGTGATAACTTGAGAGGATGTATCACTGATGTAGATTTACAGGAAAAACTTTTAACCCATCGCTTTGGTTTTGAACCCAACAATATCCTGAGATTAACAACTGACCCAGCCGACAAACAACCCACCCGCAAAAATATTCTAGAAGCATTTGAAGAACATCTAATTAAGCAAGCTAAACCGGGAGATGTAGTAGTTTTCCATTTTTCTGGTCATGGTTCTCGACTACGAGACCCTGACCCTATTCAGCAATGCAGAGATGATGACTATAACAGCACCCTAGTACCATCTGATGATGGTACCAATGGTGTCACACAGGACATTATGGGACGTACCCTATTTTTGTTAATATCTGCTTTAAAAACCGAAAATGTCACCGTAGTTTTAGACAGTTGCTTCTCAGGCGGTGGTACGCGAGGTAACTTTATTGTGCGTGCTGCATCTAATGATAATTTGCAGCCATCTCCAGAAGAAATTGCTTATCAAGAACGTTGGATCAAACAGTTGAACATTCCCTTAGAAAAACTTGTCAGTCTTCGCTGTGCTAGTAAGCGAAAAGGAATAGTTTTTGCTGCGGCTCAAAGTGAACAAATAGCAGCAGATGCCACCTTTAATGGCTTTTCAGCTGGTGCATTTACTTACTTGATGACGCAGTATCTTTGGCAACAAACTGGTAGTGGTGGGAATATGATTTCTCAAATTAATCCAAGCATAAAATCACTTTCACGGCAAGAGCCTTTTATAGATGGTGATGAAAATAAGCCAGTCTATTTTATTAATAAAAAACTCTTCCCTGCTGATGCGGTTGTTATTAAAACTGAAGGTAAAAAAGCAACATTATGGTTGGGAGGAATAGACAAAGAAAGTTTAGAAGCATTTACACCAGGAGCTACTTTTACAGTCATCAACAATCAAGGACAAACCTCAGCAACCGTAAAGTTGATATCCCCTCGTCGTGGCTTAATAGCAGAAGCAGAACTGGTAGACAACAGAGGGATAAATTCTCTGCGTCCAGGAATGCTGTTACAAGAATCCACTCGTATAATTCCGGCTGACTTAAAGTTAAGTATTGGTTTAGATCCTTCTCTAGCTGGTTATACAAATGCAGCAAAAGAATTTATAGAAGCTATTAATCGTATTGCAGCTATAACAGCGCAGAATCAAAAACCACCATATCCAAATGGTGTGCAATACATCTTCAGCCGCATGACAGATAGCTATCGAAGAAAATTACAGCAACAAGTTACAGAAAACTTGCCTGCGGTTAATAGTCTTGGTTTGTTTACCGCAGGACAGGAATTAGTATTACAATCTTTTGGTGACGCAGGAGAACCAGTAAAAGATGCTGTCCAACGTTTAGAACCTAAACTAAAGTCTTTGCTTGCAGCTTGTATTCTCAAAAAAACTTTGAATACCAATTCGTCAGCACTAGATGTGGAAGTTTGCCTGAATTTAGTAGAGCAACCTAGCAAAATTATAGCTAAAACTGCCACATCACGGAGTCGAAAGAATCGTCAAGTATCACAAAAAATTTATCTACATAAATTACCTCTGCAACAACTGTTTCAATTTCAAGTAACCAATAATGAATTGACTTCTATATATATTTCTATCTTGCTATTTGATTCCAGTGGAGATTTATTGGTAATATTTCCCTACAAATGGTCAGCGCCTGAGGAGTCAATGCAATTAGCGCCAAAGCAAACACTAGTAGTTGGTAATCCACAAGAGCTAAAGTTACAGGCGATCGAGAAAGGTAGTGGCGAAGCATTAATTATTATCAGTCGCAAACCACTAAAAAATGCTGTCAAAACAATGAGAGCTTTAGCAGCAGAACAAAAGCGTGATGCTGGAGTAGTAGAGTTAAGAGGTTCGTCCACAAGTCCAGATGAAGTGATTGGTGATTTGCTTAATGATTTGAGAGATGCGCGTGGTGGTGGTATTGTAGCCACACCAGTGAGTAATTCTGATACGGCTACTTTGTCGATCACTTTCGAGGTCGTTTGATTCCTACACGCTCAATATCTTCTTCTCTCACGCACCGGAGCAAAAAGTAGAATACATAACTACGCTCCAAACCAATAGCAAGCTCAAACCTGAAGACGCTTACCAAAAGATGAAATCACTTTGGAAACAGTTAAAAACCAGCAAAAAACAATTGGGTATTGGTAACAAGCCATCAGCTTGATTGCAAGCCAGAATTTTCGGTTCGATTCCAAAAGCTCATCCCCAGTCCCAACTCTTACTGCAACAATTAGGCATTTCGTCGCAAGAATCGCCGCCCGTTGTGCCGACGACGGATTTGTTCTTCTGAAAGGAGCAGTTCATCTCAAAGTTCAGTCCGTCATACAATTCTCCTCATCAATTAATCCAAAGTATTCAGCGGATATCTCCATTAGATATGTCAACGCTAAGCAGTTGCCGTATTGAGTATAGATTGTGGCTAGAGTTTGAAAAACATCAATCAAATTCTCTGGGGTGACTGCTTGGAAACGAGCAACCAGGTGATATGCCAAATGCTCGTCGTCTGGTTCTACAACAGGCATATCTTCTGACCAGACTATCAGTTTGCGTCGGTCTAGTTCTGCTAGAGAATAGGCATTCACAGCATCAAGAATTGAATCTGGCAGACAGCGAATTATATATTTAATCATTGATTTTATTTTTTTGCTCACTTAATTCTTGAAAAAATTGCACTCTATCTAGAAAATTAAGTCCTAATATTAAATGCTCAATATATTCGAGCGACATTTTTTGCAACTTTAACATCATTTGTTCAAAATCATCATTTGTAAGTCTTGGTGTTTGAATATGTTCGGTTTTCAATGCTGGCAAAAAGCCATCAGCCGACCAGTCATTATTGGCATTAAATAAAATCAAAAATGTCATCTCTTTCTGGTTAAAGATGAATTGATTTTGCATTATTTATCTCCTCAAAAAATGTAAGATGCACTTATAAGAAAATTCTCAACAGTTTGTCCAATTTCTCAATATCCAAAGTCTTCATATTCTGGCAAACTGATTTTCTTACGTAGAACTAACGGTTGACGTTGCCATTCAACGGTGGGTTCTACTTTGTCGATTTCCGGTGACAGCATTCTTAATCAGTCTCCCAAAAACTAATAACCAAAATTTGAGCCGTAATTCCCAAACTTTTGATTCAACTTGACGATTATTAATTCCCCCGTTCTGCTTCCAGATTGAAGGATGATGCACTGAAGCACGTTCCCCGGAACGACCGTAATAATTTTGATGACAGAGATCGCAAACAGGTACAATATCAATCCCTGGAATTTCGCAGCCAGATATTGAAGCATAGGGGAAATGTAGACAAAAGATGCCGAGAATTCGGCGTAGTAGAGAGCGCCTGTAGTAAAGGTGATGTACGATGGTTGCGTGACCGTGAAAAGGATTGTTTGTGCAGAGGGGTTGTATCTGCCGAGTAAGTCTAGCTCTGTTGTGCCAGTCCTCGGCGTATTTGAATTTGGGATGAGATTTAAGCATTGTTGAATAAGATGTAACCTTCTTCCCTGTTACCTGCGGCAATTTCACATTGAATTAATTGAGCGATCGCATCATCTATTTGAGCAATTGAGGGCTTTTCTCCGTGCCATCGGCCATCAGCCCAATACCTAGAGTTTCTGATAGACTCAAAGCTAGTAGGAACCTTTTTTCCAGAGCGAATAATTTCGACAACCGCCTGAGCAATGGGTGAAAGGTGGTGATCCACCACAGGTATACTGTCAAGGATGCCTGCAAATACGTCATCTGGCTGCTCGTTTTCTGCCGTTTCTGGTTGGCTGGAATTTAATGGTGGGAAGCAAATAAGTTGCTCACCAACAAACCTTGGCACAATGCCCAAATAGTATTCACCAACAAAGGCAAACATGACTGGCTGGAAGATTTGGCGTGATTCGGATTTGAGGGTAGTGTAGCTTGAGCGCACTTTTGCCTTATCATCCTCATGGGCGTTGTTGCGTGAATAGGCAAAATGGTAAATTTTATTTATCGCCTATGTTCTCTCACTGCCTAGTCCAACGATGAAGACGAAAGCTCAGTACAAAGTTAAGAATTGGAACGCTTACGATGCAGCATTAAAGCTTCGAGGCAGTATAACTTTCTGGGTAAACGAAGAGATAATAGAGCAGTGGCGCAACCAGCAGAAAACTGGGAAAAAAGGAGCATCGAATTATTATAGTGACGTGGCGATCGCCACTATGGGAACAATTCAATCGGTGTTTCATTTACCAGGGCGACAAGCAGAGGGGTTTTTAGAATCGCTGTTCACGCTCATGGGAATTGAGCTAGAAGTACCAGACCATTCAACGCTATCTCGTCGTTTAAGCAAGTTGTTGGTGAAACTACCTGTAGTGCCAAAAGATGAGGCTGTCCATGTAGTAGTGGATTCAACTGGTGTGAAAGTGTACGGTGAAGGTGAATGGAAAGTCCGCACACATGGAGTAGGTAAAAGACGGACGTGGCGGAAGTTGCATTTAGGAGTTGATGAGGGCAGTGGCGAAATCCTGGGTGCAGTGGTGACGACTAATGATATGGCTGATTGCGAGGTACTGCCTGACATATTGGAGCAGATTGATCAACCGATAGAGCAAGTATCCGGTGATGGTGGCTATGACACAAAAGGTTGTTATGACACCATTTCACAACATGGGGCGAGGGCGATAATTCCACCACGCAGTAACGCCAAAATTCAACTTCCCTCAAACACTCAAGCACCGCCGTATCCTAGGGATGAGAATCTGCGTCGAATACATCAAGTTGGACGCAAGCAATGGAAACTTGAAAGCAGGTATCATCGCCGCTCTTTGTCTGAGACTGCTATATTTCGGCTCAAGATCATCTTTGGTGGCAAGTTAAGACGACGCTTTTTTGACAATCAAGCTGTCGAGTTATTTTTACAATGTGCTGCCCTGAATCGCATGATCCAGTTAGGTAAGCCTGACTCTTATAAAGTCGAAGGCTAATTCCTATCCTGAATTCGGATTGGAGTGTCCTTTTTTCCTTTCATGCAACAAAGCCATCCTCATGAGTAATCACCTGATTGCCCATAATGGCTTGCTCAATTACACCATAAGCATCAATTTCACGTCCATCTTGACGGTAGCGATTGCCCAGCAGTAGCAAGCGTAAAATCTTGCGGGTGTTCTGATCCATTTCTTTGATGCCGATGGCTTTGAGGTTAAGTGAATGCAAATTGACAAAGAATTTCATGTTGTATTCTCTGCCAATGATCAGGATGTCAAACAGTATTTCCCCAAAGTCAAACCCTAAATTCTCTGGTTTGATTTTGTTCAGTTTTGCTGAAATAGTTAACCAGTCATCAAGTATAACGACGAATGGTTTTAACTTCTTGCGCTCTTCCAGACTCTCTAGTTCTAAGCGTGAACGATACACATCACGAACAGCCAAGAAAAACTGTTTAGCATTGGCTATAGCTGCATCACCAATGAATCTAGTCACTCGTCCAGCTTCGCGTAAACCGCAAAAACTATCATTTTTGACCGCTAGTACTCGAATATCAGCATTTGGACAGTTGAGTGAGACTTGCCTAATATACTCACGAGTAATCGTACTTTTACCTGTCCCTGGATCTCCACATAAAGCTGTACTGCCGTCCTCTCGTGCTACACGTCCCAAAATTTCAGATACTACACTTGGATCAGAATTTTTGTCATTGCTGGTAATGGTAGATTCGGCAAGGGGTTGTATCTCTGTTCCTTCTACCTTGTCCTTGGGATTGGTTACAGAGTCAATGGTTTGAGTGCCGCTCAAATATGGAGTTTTTTGTTGACGAACAAACTCAATGTACTGCCGTTTTTCTTCTTCACTCATTCCCGCTGTTTGCGCTTCAAACAGTGCATCTTGGGCATCTAATTTTGTCACCTCTACTTCAGTTTCGCCCAAGATTTCGGCACGTTGCAGGTCAACTGTTCGATTGTTCGCCGTTAACTCTAAATCTGCCTGCAACTCAACTTCCGCTAGAGCTAGTTTGGCATAAGTGTCCATTAGCGATAACTTTGCCACCATCTCGGCTTGAGCAATCGCTGTTTTTTGTTCAATGTCCTCAAATACTGAGATTTTTCGCTCCCTATCTTGCAAGTGTCGCAGCCACCAACCAGATACAGCGAACGAGGCAAATGCCCCAAACGCCCAATATGGTTTATATGGGTTAGACGCTTTGACGTAATCTTGTGGAATAATTGTTGTTGGCCTACCTTCTTTTCCCCATTCCTCCCAATGCCATCGCGTCATGCGAAAGTGTCGATTATTTTGGTCGTAACATCGCAGTTCTTCTTTGGGCGTTTGGATACAGAAAAACTGGCGCGAGCTAATCTCACCTCGCCACGCATTCGCGCCACAAAATATCCCAGATACTAACGCTAACCCAATTAGTACCATCTTCATGTCAAACGGGGATTTGTCGAATTTGTCCATCAAATCCGACTTCTGTGAACGCTCTATTTCGCTGTAGACATTGGTGAGAAACTCCATATTAGTAACCACAATTCGCAACTATTTATAAAACCGCGCTTTTGCAGTGTGCATTACATCTCGACAAAGAATCGATTTGCTTTTTCGGTTTCCCTGTTGTCACATTTGGGATCAGATCCGGATCTAATCGGAAACGAAAGGAAGGATCAGAAATGACCCTAAATGCACAAAAAATTGGTGCAAGAATTTACTTACTCCTGAGTATTGATAACAAAATAATTGCCCCAAATGCGATCGCTCCCCATTGACCGACTTGCATCCAGTTAATTCCATCAGAAGTTGCAGGGTGATACATTTGTTGAATTTGGGTTTGAGCAATGGTTTTTGATTGCCTCGCCTCCCACCACTCACTCACTGGTTCTGATAGAGAGCAAAATATAGCGAAGGAAGCTGATAACCCAGTCATGATGTTAGTTGCTGCTTTATCCGTCCCCTCACCGATAGCAGTAGCGGTGAAATAAAGGTGGGCAGTACCCACCGCTAGTAACAAACCGATTGGGTGAACTTGCATCAAATGGAAGGTGAAAACAATCGTACTATTTAAACAAGTCCCTGCAACTATCTCGCAGATGTTACCTGCTCGACGGAACACGCGGGTTTTATTGTTTTCTGAAGGTTTTTGTGGGGCTAAATCCGGTTTCTGTTCCTGTTTCGTCTGTTCCATCTGTGGGACAGCAAACGGACTAAAGTCTTGTGGTGACTGGTTTTTGGCTAACATAAGCTTGTTCCAGATAGGGGTGATAATGAAACAACAGTGGAACAGAAGCGAAACAAGTGTATAGCAAGGGTTTTCAGCACTGAAACAGGACAAAAACCAGATTTACATGGAACAACAATAGAACACAATGGAACAGGACGAAACAAGTGTATAGCAAAGGTTTTCAGCATTAGAATGGAACAAGATGAAACAGGGATGGAACAACGCTAAAACATAAAATTGCGGATTGCTTTAGCGTTCGCCTAAGTTATTCCACAGATTTCTCAGGTTTGCTCCCCAGCTTCCTCGTTGTTCTCCAGACGCGGATACACTGTTAGCTACAGGAGTTTGGGCTACCTGTACGGGAATGACTTCTTGAGCTTGCCCTGGATTTAATGCTCTTGAACCGTATCTAGCACGGTTAAGTAATGCTTGACGTTGTTCTCTTAAACTTGTTGTTACCTGCTGTCTTTCTTGCTGCACATGATGACGGCTATTAATGTTGGTGATCCGTTGTTCATGTCGCCAAAGTTCAGCCTCCAAATCTTGCTTAAGTTGCGTGGCAATTTCCACTAATGCATGTTTACGCTTTTGCTCAATTAGTGCCATATTGGAACGGTCTTGAGCATCTAACAGTTCCATTTGGGAGGCAAATTCAGCATCTAGCTTTCTAGCTTTAGCGATCGCATTAGCTACTGCTGTCCCATACTGCTTCTTCAATTCAGTCCAGGTGATTTGCCCCTCAGAAAGCTTTTTCATCGCTTCCATCATCGCACGGGCATTCTCTAAGAATGGGTCTAGTCGCTCGGCTAGTTCACAGGCATTGTTCGCTAAATCTGCAAATTGCTCTAAATTCTTGATATCTGATAAATAACTCAGAATATCACTATGAAATCCTCCCCAATCCAGAGCCTTGGCATCTATGGCAGTTGTGTGTCCGGCAATGGGGTTACGTACAGAAACTATTCCGTAGTCCATGATTATCTCCTTGCTTTTCCTTTGAAAACTAGTGCAATTGCTCCGGCTGTGGCAAACAGTGTCAATGGTAAACTCACTGTCCCAATGACTGTCACAGCCAGCGCCGAAAGTAAGTATCCTGAGCCAGCGATCGCTCCTCCCACCGCACATAATCCGGGAATGTCTGCTGCATCAATAATTATGTTGGCCATATTTTTCTGTCTTTGTTTTTGGGATAAGAATTTGATGATTTGAGTTAACAGTCTGATCTCTGCTAGGGTTGCAGTTGTTTGATTTTGGATAGTTAGAATTTGTGTAATAGTTTTATAGGTTTGAGCTATTGCTTCAGATTCCCCTTCATTGACGCAACTCTCTGGCGCAATTTCAACATTATTTGCTCGGTTTGCTGTCCGGTTCTTACCGACTTTCCCAATACCTCCGATGCTTCATTTGCTAGACCAATTAAGCTATTGTCAATTTCCGCTAATTGTTGATGAATTTCTGCCATCGCTTCTTCCGCAAATGAGTTCAACACCATTTGCTTGCCGCGAATGTGAGACTGCATAAACCGCAATCCCCCTTTGATCCCAGATGCTTCTCCCAGCACCTCTGATTGTCCATCCTGTACGGCAATCGCCTGGGCCAGTGTTGCTTTATCTGCCTCCACTAGTTTGAATGACGCTTCTTGAATTGCTTGATCGGCGTTAACTATCGCTGATGAATCCATTCTTTCTACTGGTTTTTGGGGTTGGGAAGGCTGTTGAGATTGCTCTGCAATGTTCTGTTCCAGCTTTTGTGCCGCCTCTGCAAACTCTTTGGGCAACTCCGATGTGGTTGACAGCTTTTGTCCTGGATACTTTTTCTTCAGTTCAGTTAATAGTAAACCTGGCTCTATTCCTTTAGATTGTGCGTATTCTGCGATTGTTGTCATAGTTCTCCTTTTGATAATTCAATTTCTGTTTGTGCTATTCCAACTTCACTGATGCGATCTCTAATTTTTTCTAAACTCTCAATGTGCCAAAGCGTCAGTTTAGCCCATCGGTTGAGAGTTCCTGTTCTTGGATGATTAAACTCTTTGAACTCTTCAATGAATATCCTGGCAATGTTCAAATAGCTTTGCAGTGTCCTGGTTGCTACTCCCAATCTTTTCGCAGCTTCTTCGCGTGATAGCAATGGTGGCAGTACTGCATAATCTCCTTCTATTGTTTGCATTTTGATTTTTCGTTTCCGGTCGTTTCTGATCGTTTCCGATTAGATCCGGATCTGTTCGGAAATAATCGGAAACGACTTCATACTAAAAAACCCGCGTAAGACGGGTCAATAGTTTGGTAGTAAAGTACCATCAAATTCCTTTGGCAGAGGAATTGAGAATTGCAAACGGCTTTGTTGCATGAAAGGAAAAAAGGACACTCCAATCCGAATTCAGGATAGGAATTAGCCTTCGACTTTATAAGAGTCAGGCTTACCTAACTGGATCATGCGATTCAGGGCAGCACATTGTAAAAATAACTCGACAGCTTGATTGTCAAAAAAGCGTCGTCTTAACTTGCCACCAAAGATGATCTTGAGCCGAAATATAGCAGTCTCAGACAAAGAGCGGCGATGATACCTGCTTTCAAGTTTCCATTGCTTGCGTCCAACTTGATGTATTCGACGCAGATTCTCATCCCTAGGATACGGCGGTGCTTGAGTGTTTGAGGGAAGTTGAATTTTGGCGTTACTGCGTGGTGGAATTATCGCCCTCGCCCCATGTTGTGAAATGGTGTCATAACAACCTTTTGTGTCATAGCCACCATCACCGGATACTTGCTCTATCGGTTGATCAATCTGCTCCAATATGTCAGGCAGTACCTCGCAATCAGCCATATCATTAGTCGTCACCACTGCACCCAGGATTTCGCCACTGCCCTCATCAACTCCTAAATGCAACTTCCGCCACGTCCGTCTTTTACCTACTCCATGTGTGCGGACTTTCCATTCACCTTCACCGTACACTTTCACACCAGTTGAATCCACTACTACATGGACAGCCTCATCTTTTGGCACTACAGGTAGTTTCACCAACAACTTGCTTAAACGACGAGATAGCGTTGAATGGTCTGGTACTTCTAGCTCAATTCCCATGAGCGTGAACAGCGATTCTAAAAACCCCTCTGCTTGTCGCCCTGGTAAATGAAACACCGATTGAATTGTTCCCATAGTGGCGATCGCCACGTCACTATAATAATTCGATGCTCCTTTTTTCCCAGTTTTCTGCTGGTTGCGCCACTGCTCTATTATCTCTTCGTTTACCCAGAAAGTTATACTGCCTCGAAGCTTTAATGCTGCATCGTAAGCGTTCCAATTCTTAACTTTGTACTGAGCTTTCGTCTTCATCGTTGGACTAGGCAGTGAGAGAACATAGGCGATAAATAAAATTTACCATTTTGCCTATTCACGCAACAACGCCATTGCAAACTAATACTAGGCAACTTGCCTTTTTCCAATCAATTCAGCAGTACGAGAATCTAGCACATACTTTAATAGACTTCTTATTCTTGGTGGCATATTTGGAAATTCAATTCCAGCCCCCCAATTACTTTTTACTGTTTCAAATGGCACTTCTAACTCACGGGATAGAATTAAGCAGTACTCTTTGAATGTTCCGCGTTCATTTTCTGCCATTATCACCTGCTCCATCTTCATTCCCGTCTCAAGTGCTTTGAATTGTCGGCAGAATACTATCGGTGTAATCTCTGAAAGTTTTGTTCTTGGTAACATATAATAGCCCTCCTATGGGTGAGCAAGCTTGTAGGAGTGGTGACGCGATCGCTTTCCTTGGCCGGGGGCGGTCGCTTGAAATTTATTTAAAGATGCTATCATAATCCCCCGGTTTTTGATATAAACTTAGAGCAGACTGAGTTAAATTTACTTCATGCCTCATGGCATATCAATTCTCACTAGCCCGTTACTACATCACACCTTTCCACGACGAAAAACTAGAAGCTTTCAGCAACGCTTCCGGGGACTCCCGGCAAATGCTGATTATGCAATACACCAGAGGTTGGTTAGGTCGAAATCGTCCTTACTATACAAAACTGGCAGTATTGGATTTACAAAAAAGAGAAATTGCTCCGTCCGAATGGGCAAAGATAGTTCTAGAACAGGGATTTAAAGGTTTACCGCCTTACAAAAACCCAATACTAGAGCATGAAATCCCTAAAGATCCTTTGGCACATATAGTATTGCCAGATGATGTAATTGAAAAACAGAGCAATTACTTTCCGCTCACACGACAGAATTACCTGTTACTCAGGACGGCAATTCATTTTGATGGCTCTAGCACCACTAAATTTATTTCCAAAATAATTCATGAACAACTGTGCCGTAACTGGGATTCATTGTATGCCTCTCAGGTAAATGCAGAAACTTCAGATGATTGGTTAAAAGGAGATCTTTAAATGGTAACAACATCATCAAATACCGAACTTACTTTAGAAAAAGTGACAGCAGCTGTAGATGCTATTCTGGAAGTCTTAGGAACTCCTGAAACCGAATTACATAATAAAGCTTTAGCTGCTTTTCAAAGTGGTGACCATCAAACTGTAAAACGTTTGGCCTCTACTAATTTATCGGATTACTACGTTAAAGCATTAGGCTATCTGGGTGGAGCATTAAAGTTAACTCCAAATACTGATACTATTCTGGCAGAATCTGCACGTTCCGCTGCTGATTTTGCTAAAGAAAAGGCACTCAAACAGCTTGGGGAAGCAATCGCTGTAGCTCTTAATTAAAGCAAAAATTCAATGTTTGACTTTACCCCCTAGCTCATCAGAAAGGGGGTATTTTTATTTTAAGTTCGGTTGCCTAACTTTGCTCCTATAAGAAAAAAATAAGACAGCATTTAGCTGCCTTGAGAAATCTGAAGAGCGTTCAATTAACAATAGAGAAACTGCGCTTATCTAACAAACGTTGTCTCCACTCGTCGTTCTGGAGCAATGCCCCCCACAAATCGAAATCAACAGCACGTCCAGGAAACACAATTGCTGAATTTCCCAGCCTTTGAATTAAATCATTTGCTCCTTCTATAGATAAATCAGGTAGCGGTTTGATTTCACTTCTGGTGACAGCATCAGGACAAAACTGACAAATAACTTTTAGCAAGTTGATATCGGGTGTTATCTGTTCATTTTCTAGAGAATATGTGCGATCTCGTTCGTTATAACTGCCCTGTTGCTTGAGTTGCAAATGGGTAGTATGTCCCCAAACCCTAACTATTCCGTCCTCAACGTTCACTTGCACAGCCAAATAATAATCTGCTGTCCAACTAGGGATATCAACCCATTCAGAAGGAACACGAAGCTCACTCAAATCAATGGCATCGCTAGGAATAATCACTATTCGCTCTCCATTGAAGTCAATCGCTGTGCCGTTGATTAATTCCCATACATGAGTCATGGATGTGGCTTTGGTTTCCCAAATTTCTTCTAATTGAGGTAGTACAGTCAATAGAGCTAGTTGATTAAGATAAGCATTAAAACGAGTAGCTGGTGTGTTTAAACTTTGACTGCATTCCCAACTTTGGGCTTGTTGGTCTGGCGGTATTTCTAAAATAAAATCCATGACATTACTTCCCCTATAGGCTGTTTATGCTGTGTAATAGAAAAAAAGACAGTTTTACGCTGTCTAAAAACTGGAATTTCTACTCAAAAATCTGAATTAAGCTCTCATAGCTGTGGCCGAAGGCATTGTACTGTCATTCGTGTTTAGCATCTTCTGTCCTAGAACATAATTCATCCATGCTTGGATTGCTTGTATCTCAGTAGTGCCAGACGCGATGCCTTCTCCTGTCGGAGACGCTGCGCGGGCAAAGTCTTCGACGAACGCACTTAGCACTTGCTGCTGATAAGAAGAGGCTGCATGATTGGGGTCGATCTTATCTGCTGCCCACGACAAACAAATGTCCCTCACCAGCCTATCGACTTGGGCAACGGGCAGTTGATTGGGGGCTTTAACATCTTGAAATTGCAACCACTCTTTGACCAAATCAATCGGGTAGTTAGTCAAAATACGGACATCCTTCACCCTTTTATCGTGCGGGTGAATAGCATCAGACTTGGATGGAGCAGATAGCTGGGGTTTTGTAGTTGGAAATGTCACAGCCTCTTCACTAAAATCTAAATCGTATTTTGGACTACCCAGTTTTGATTGGATGCTTTCAATGATACTGCCCCAGTCAGCAGAAGGATTCCATTGATAACGAATTCTGCCTTTAGTTGTGGCATCATGTAAGGAGCAGAAGACGACATTGTCATCTCCAGGATTAGCAACAATCTGTAGAGGTTTTGAGAAATCTTCTATCAGTGATGCTGCTAACAGAAAAGATTTACTAAAATTAGTTTCAATCCCACTTCTGATAACATAAAGTTCATCGGCACAGACAACAATATCTAGTTTCAAATTATCTTTGCCTTTAAATTCTTTATCAGTCAGCTTAAGCTCGCAGATATAACCTGTCAGGGATTTATGAATGACAGGAATCTTTTTATCTAGGGTCGAATTGTAGTTATACCAACCATAAACCTGACCTTCAATCTCTAATTTGTTGACGTATAGATAAATGGGGTATGGTGGATTACCTAAGCCTAGTTTGATTTCAGTCATTAGCAACTATCTCCAATTCTTCTTGAATACTGTTTTATCCAGACTGTTTGTACATTCAGTATTAAAAATAGTGAAATGACAAACTTCTAAACTTTTAGCGAAGCTCTTGATTACTGATAGAAAATGCTTAATCGCATGAGTAAAATCAATTCTTATTCAATTATAAGCTTGCTTATTCTAATCAAGCAGTTAAATAATAAAATATGGATGCTGTTTCTAAAACAACATCCATTTAATTTGCTAAAATCTTGAACATTTGAGCTTGCTATTATCGTTGAGTAATTTTGTTAGCGAAGGTAGCACTACCGACAAAACTACAAAAACTTGCGAGCATCCATCCCAAACAAATATGCTTTTTGGTACGCCAATGAGACTGGTCATTAATCCTGGCAATGACATTACTATCAACAAGCTCTAATCCCCAACATCCCAATACACTTATGCCAAATAAACTAGTACTGAGAATAGACAAACTCGCTATTATTCCAAAAATGCGGTTATTAAAATCTGGTTGTGTCTGGAAATGAGGGTATTGATAGTTTAGCTTAGTAAGACAGCTTGTTTTTACCACCTTGATAGGTCTTTGAGCAGTACGACGAGCAGTCTGTTGTTGAACATCAACCACAGGATAAACAAGTTGTCTTTTATCCGCCATGAGGACTAACCTAGATATAGTTATGAGTGAGAGTAACATTAATCACATTAATCACAAAGCAAACTTAAGGGAAATTTTATGACAGGCTCTACACAACAATTGCCAAGCCTGAAATAGAAGAGTGATTAAAAACACTTGAGTAGGCTAGGTTAAGCTACAAATTAGAGATAGGTTGTAAAGCTGATGATGAAAATGATGAGGTAAAAGTAGGTGGTGACAGACCTAAGAAAGCAGCTATTAGAGATACTTAACGCCCAGGTTCAGAACAGAGGCATAGCAGGTGTTGCTGTTGCACTGAATCCAAGTACTCAACCCGAATCTGTTTGGTATGACTCGGCAACTGTTGATGAACCCATATTCTTGGCGTATAGCATTACCAAAACATTTAGTGCAGCTATGTTGCTGTTACTACAGGAAAATGGACAGTTGAGTCTGGAAGATTCTTTAGCGCGTTGGTTTCCCAAAATTGCTTAAGCCGATTGTATTAGCCTTCGCCAACTTCTCAACCATACCGCAGGTATCCCTGATTATGGTTCACTGCAAGCTTACCATGATAGTGTGCGCTCTTATCCGTCTACTCCTTGGACATTTGAACAGTTTGCGGCAGTCACGTTTGAGCAGGGGTTGTGCTTTACTCCCGGAACAAGTTGGGCATACTCCAACCCTGGCTATATGCTGCTCAAACGCATTGCCGAAGTTGTGAGTGGCATTTCCTACCGTGAACTGATCTTCAAATACATCATCCAACCACTAGGATTAAGTCAAACTTTTGTACCAGAATCGATAGAAGAACTTTCTTCACTAGCTCCGGCAACATCTCGTGCATTGGCTGTTGATAAAACGACTCGTGATGTCCGTCAATACTATCATCCTCGTTGGGTGTCTCATGGTGTGATTGCATCAACAGCTTCTGAGATTGTGATGTTTCTGAGTAGTTTGTTTAGCAATCGTCTACTCTCACGGCAAAGTCTCAAACAGATGGTAGAACTCGTACCTGTTGCGCTACCAACTACCACAAGTAGATCTACACAACAGCCAACTCTGCCCTGGTCAAAACCCAGTTATGGGTTGGGACTCATGGCAGATCCAGCATCAAAATGGGGGTTAGTGTTAGGTCACAACGGCGGTGGCCCTGGATATAGTGCTAGTGCATTTCACGCTCCTGAATTAGGAGGGGTATCAATTTGTGCAATGTGTGCAATAGAAGAAGGCGTTAAGGCTGAGGAGCTTGTTTTTGCAATTTTAGATTTGTTTACATCTATTCAAGAGAGTGCTGTCTCTTGTTCTTGATTCTCAGACTTGGGACTAGTAAGCTGTTTTTTAACCAAGGCTGAAAATGCTTCAGCATTTTCAGCCTTAAGCACATCAGCCCATTTGGGAGCCACACTTTTAGTGCTATTCTTTAACTGAACCTTGAACCGAATTCGTGTTTTATTTAGTTTAGTAAAGTCAAGTATTTGAATTACAGCATTTCGCCAAAATGTTTCGTTGGAAGTAATTGTTTGTATCATTTTTCATCCCTCAAATTTTCACTCAAAACTAGCGAAGCATTTTACTGATTACTTAAGAAGCAACGCTTTCTTAATTCCAGAACAGACTTATACAACAACCCAACCAATACCGGATTTTTTGACCATGTATATTTGTTTGTTGATTCTAGCTGTGCCTACTGGTTGGTTATTTTTGATTTGTTGAATATTTCGGATAACTCGGTAGACTATTTTTTTAGAACTACCTTTTTGAAAACTCACAGGATGTTTAACAACAGGTGGCTTATGTATCGACATCACAGCAACCCCATTTGTACTACAATTTGCTCTTTTGGAGGTTCATAAGTCATCCCCTCTATTTCCTGACATTTGATGCCTAATTTTGTGGAGTTCAAAGAAATTTCAGATGACTTTCGTTGGTTTGGCAGTGGAGAAAACACATACTTAATGCTCTTTCCACTACTCTCTGTTCGCACATATCTATATTGAGTTCCATCAATCAGATAAACTTTAGAATGGTTGAGAGTTTTTGGTTCAAAAACAGGATTTAATTTCATTGCTCTTTCTCCAGTTCGAGATAGTAACCTGCGCCTGTATTCTTCACCTTGGCTATCTCCTTGGTTATCAAATCTTGAATCACAGTCTGGCTAAAAGTTAGTTCTGACAATCTAGCCTTTCCTCCTCTGTTCTTGAGAAACAGCAGACAAGCATTGGAATTATCAGCAGACTTTTTAGTGCTGGTTTTGGTTTTCATATTTTTGATGGTTGAAGTTTAATTGTTAATTGCTGAACACCAACTTTCGATTTAGACTTGGCGTAGCAATACTATTTGTGCAAAAATTTTGGAGTTGAATCGATTTTATTTTCTTAAGCGATCACGTTATAAATGAAACAGTGATCGCTTGAGTTTTTAGAACAACTTTGTAGTTGAATGCTACCTAGACTTAATTTTTGGCAATCAAAAAGCGGTCTGCTGTTAACAAACCGCCTCTGAACTTGATAAGTTGTCTCGAAAACTGGAAATCTCTTCTACTGCGTAAATCTTGCTAATAGTTCTTCACGGTTCAATTGCAGACACAAAGGAGTAAATTCTTCTGGAGATAACTGTAGTAAACCATTAACAACTGTTGCTAGTTCATCATCCACTTCCCCAAACCGAAATCGCAACAAATTTTCTACAACTTGGCGGCGTTCTTGTTGCACACCTTCAAGTACAGCAGCAGCCCTGGCTTCTTCGTAAGCTTGGGTTAAGTTCATAATTAGCTCCTCGTCATCTTGGGTTAACTCTGGTTGTGCCATTACACTGATACGCCATCTGTAAATTATCTCCAACACATTGCGACGCAAGCGGTTTTCTGTTGGTAGTGCTACAAGTTCACTGACAGCAAGTTGCTGAACCTTTCCCCGACCCAACAGCCGAAACCAAAGCGTGTCTGGAGTTGAGGGTAGTTGATTAATCGCAACTATTGCTCCTCGCTCTCCTTCGGGCAGAAAATACACCCCGTTAGGCCAATTGTCTAAATCTAGTGTAGCCCCAAAAGCTTGAAGCAGAGTTTGTGAGGCACTTGGCGACAGAATCCATAGCCTTGGTAAATCATTTTCCGCTATTGTTGTGTCTTCCCGATTAGCCTGACGTTGCGCGTCAGCAATTACTGTAAACAATTTTTGAAGGCAACTACGCACTTCGGAGAAACTTGGCTGATTACGAAATGGTTCTAGCAGTGCTGTATTTAATAAGGCAATTCTGCCCAATAATCCTAAAGTGTCAGCATCAGCAGTAGAGTTTGGTGTTGCAGAAAATAGAACATCAACAAACCTTGTTTCATCGGTAACTTCTTGATTAGTGCTTACTTCCCCCAAAGGGGACAATAATTCTTTGAGAAACTGTTTGGCAAACTGATCGTGAGGTTTAGTCGGCATATCAAAAATTAAGATTGTGTTTGCTACTTTGTTTTAATTCAAATTGGAAATATAGAAACTTCATAAGTTTTTTGAAGACTGGTAAACAGAGATATTAGCCGCATAAGCGTATGGTATGCTCATGCAGTAAATATTAACTTGCTATTAGCCATGAATCATGGAGCAGTTGAGCGCAGCATCCTTACACCTCTAACTTTTATTCAGCGTAATGCTAAAGTCTATAATCATAAAATTGCTATTACATATAATCAAAAACACTTCACATACAGCGAATTTGCCGAGCGGATAAATTATTTAGCCTCTGCACTGCGTCAAGCAGGATTGAAAAAAGGAGAGCGAGTCGCTTTTTTTTGTTTTAATACTCCGTCCATGCTAGAAGCCCATTTTGCAGTGCCTTTAGCAGGTGGTGTTCTCGTATCTATTAATACCCGTTTAGCTCCCCAAGAAGTTGCTTATATCTTGAATGATTGTGGTGCTAAATTCCTCTTTGTTGATACAGAGTTAGCTAATATCATTCGACCTATTCAAAATAGTCTAGAAACTGTTAAACAGATAATTAATATTACTGATATTGAAGGATTTGAACTGATAGATGGAGAAGATTATGAAGCATTTCTCCAAATAGGCCAATCTCATCCTTTATCTTGGATAATTACCGATGAGATGGAAACAATTTCTATTAATTATACTAGCGGAACTTCTGGTAAACCCAAAGGCGTAATGTACTCTCATCGTGGCGCATACCTTAACTGTTTAGGCGAAATCATTGAGACAACGTTAACATCTGAGTCAGTTTATCTGTGGACTTTACCCATGTTTCACTGCAATGGTTGGTGTTTTACTTGGGCGGTAACTGCTATTGGTGGTACTCATATTTGTTTGCGTAAGTTTAACCCTGCTAATATCTGGAAGTTAATTCAACAACATGGAGTAACTCATTTAAATGCTGCGCCTGTAGTTTTAATTTCTCTCATAAATCATTCAGATTGTCCACAATCTTTAGAAAAACCTTTAACTATTACTACAGCAGGTGCGCCACCATCACCAACATTAATCGAAAAAATTACTAAAATTGGTGCAAAAATTATTCATGTTTATGGTTTAACAGAAGTTTATGGCCCTTATACAGTTTGCGAATATCAATCAGACTGGAATAATTTGAACAGCGAAAACCGCGCACAACTGATGGCACGTCAAGGCGTACCTTATATTAGTGCCGATGGTTTGCGAGTTGTGGATCTATATATGAATGATGTTCCGGCAGATGGAAAAACAATGGGAGAGGTGGTGATGCGCGGAAATATGGTGATGACAGGCTATCATAACGACTCAGAAGCCACAGAAAGAGCATTTCGTGGCGGGTGGTTTCATAGTGGTGATTGGCTTTGTTGCATGAAAGAAAAAAAAGACACACCAATCCGAAGTAAGGAGAGGAATTAATCTTCGACTTTATAAGAATCAGGTTTACCTAGCTGGATCATGCGATTCAAGGCAGCACATTGCAAAAACAACTCCACAGCCTGGTTGTCAAAAAAGCGTCGTCTCAACTTGCCACCAAAGATGGTTTTGAGCCGAAAGATAGCAGTTTCAGATAAAGAACGGCGATGATATCCGCTTTCTTGTTTCCATTGTTTACGTCCAACTTGGTTCACCCTTCGCAGATTTTCATCTCTGGGATGGGGCTGGGAATGAGGATGTGTTTGCTGCATTTTGGCGTTGCTACGTGGTGGAATAGTGGCTTTCGCCCCTTGTTGTGAAATGGTGTCGTAACAACCTTTTGTGTCATAGCCACCATCCCCAGAGACTTGCTCTATCGGCTGTGAAATCTGCTCTAATATGTCTGTTAGCACTTCACAATCAGCCAGATCATTAGTAGTTACCACCGCACCCAGAATTTCACCACTGTTCTCATCAACTCCTAGGTGCAACTTGCGCCATGTCCGTCGTTTACCAACCCCATGTGTGCGGACTTTCCACTCGCCTTCACCATAAACTTTTACCCCAGTTGAATCCACTACAACATGAACCGCCTTGTCTTTTGGCACTACTGGCAGTTTCACCGACAACTTGCTTAAACGTCGGCATAAGGTAGAGTGATCCGGGACTTGTAACTCAATTCCCATCAACATAAACAGTGATTCTAAGAAACCCTCCGCTTGCCGTCCAGGCAAGTTAAACACCGATTGAATAGTCCCCATTGTGGCAATCGCCACATCAGAGTAGTAATTTGATGCTCCCTTTCTCCCAGTTTTCTGCTGGTTGCACCACTGCTCGATTACTTCTTCATTCACCCAGAAGGTTATACTGCCTCGTTGCTTGAGTGCCGCATCATAAGCGTTCCAATTCCGAACTTTATACTGGGCTTTCGTCTTCATCGTCAGGTTGAGGCTTGAGCAGAAACACATAATGAGTCTAATTTACCATCTTCCTTTTTCATGCAACAACGCCGTGGTGATTTAGCAGTTATGCACCCTGACGGTTATATTGAGGTGCGCGATCGCATGAAAGATATCATTATTACTAATGGCGAAAATGTCTCCAGTATAGAAGTTGAACAATGTCTTTACCGTCATGAGGCTGTGTTAGAGTGTGCCGTGATTGCTGTGCCTCATGCCAAACGTGGAGAAGTACCAAAAGCCTTTGTTACTCTCAAAGAAAACGCGCAAGTTACAGAACAAGAATTAATTCAATTTTGTCGCCATCAAATTGCTGCATTTAAATGCCCAACAACAATTGAGTTTACTACTCTGCCAAAAACTAGCACTGGAAAAATTCAAAAGTATTTGTTACGGGAGAAAGAGTGGATAGGTTTTGAGAAACGGATTTACGGTGGTTAGTTACGATTTTGAGAAATTATTAGTGAACTATTACTGAATCTTGAAACTATATTTGAGAACTGCCACCAGATAATAATTTCAAAATTTCTTTGACATCTGCATTTAATTCGCTCTTACATTCTGTAATCCATTCTGATTGCAAGAAATTCGAGTGTAAGGTAATGTGTACTAGTTCAGTAGTTGAAGTCGTTTTTATGACATTCCAAGAACTTCAAACAGGCGACTACTTCCGCATTCCAGGCATCAGCCCTAGTTATGTCTACAGAAAAACCAGCGATGACTCTTGCTCCTTAAATGAGAATTTACAGCCAATTCGACCCCACACATCCGTGAGAAAGCTAAGTGGGGCAGAACTTATTGACTATTTAGGACAACAGCAGCCGAATTCGCAACCTAGAGTTAAACCCACGGTTCGGTTAAGATCCCGACCTGTCCCCAGCCGAGAAAAAGTAGGGATATCAAAGTATGGCATCATCAGTTAGTTAGTAATTTCGTTTTCCGGGCAAGTGTTTGTTCTTTTAAATACTTGCCCTTTCTACACGAGAACGCAATTACTATCCCCACATCTATCGACTAAAGCCGAACACAAATCAGCCGACTTCACCCCAACCACCCCCGGCTGAATCTCCCTAGCCAATCCATTGATGAGCGGTTGAAAATCGGGGTGATGCTCGTTGATTTCTAGCTCTACCAAGTTTAGGGTTTGTGATGTGATGGTTGCCCACGGGGGTAATTTTGAAGATACATCTTTCAAGTAGAATTTCAAATTTGCACTCCCTGATCATTAGTATTTTCCACAAACGGTTCAATACAGTCCATAGCTTCCCCCAGATAATGCAGTACATCACCTAAATGTGTTTTCATCTCTGGATCAACATCACCACGATTTGCTAATGCCAGCCATTGAGCATCTTGAGCGATCGCCTGAAGTTGGACGTAGCAGCTATTGAATGTCTTGAGTATTTCGCTCGGTTCCATATTTCACGCTCCTTGGACAATTCCAGGAAAAATCCCAAAACATAATTGTTTTCTGAGCATTATTTTGACTTCTGGAAACCTGCTGTTATCTGGTAGAACTGCTGAATGACATCAGTACTAGGATAGATAAAATTCATACTACTAGTGGCAGAGGGCATCCTACTTAACTATCCATTAGCTTGTAACAAAGGAACACTTCTGCCAGAACAGCTAACTCTCTTTAGCTGTTCTCATTTCTAGGCAGTAATAGCTAATCAGAATTGTTGAGTAATCGCTATTAATCCATCTAAAGGTATAGGTCAGATTCATAATTGTCTCTTATGCTGCAACTAATAGAAATATTCCTTAGGAATAGCTAACACTTATTAGGTGTTCTTTTTTATTGTCTAGCTAAAAAATGCCAGAAAAATAGGATTAGTTACCGCATTAGGACAGAAGCGGAAAAAGCTAGACACATCACATAGCTTTCAAGTAAGCTGCTGATAACACCCCATCATCTGAACGGCTAATGCTCCTTAGCTGTTCCCATTCTTTGGTAGTAGCTCACTCAACTCAGATTTACTAACAATATGGCAGGCAATTATCCTTGGTTACAAGTGTAATTGCCTCCTACAAGTTGCTAAATCTGAGCCTTTCCTAAGCCACAGCCCCCAGATGCTCTTCCTTTGCTTTCCTGATGACCCCAGCTGCTTGCATGAACTCATCTAATGTGATCGCCGCAGTCAAAGGTTCTTGATGCCGAATGTTATCTACAGCATTTGACCAGTGGGTGAGATGCTCGAAAACCAGACCTAGCATTGAATCACCTTTATAAGCCCGATAAACCCTTGGACACGCGCCATTGCAATAGACCAGCTTGTAGCCAGGGATTTCCAATATCTCTGCATTTGAATCTTCTGGAGGCAGCAGAATTTTATGCGTTGACCCTTCAGGCAAGCAGTCCGAATCGTGTATCGTTAAGTGTGCCATGATAAACAAATGTCTTGATGACAGTATTTAGGTTTGGGGCGATCGCATAGAGAACCTGCAATCGCCTTTTTCCCTCAAACTACGCCGCGATTAACACAAAACTTTTGCAAAGCTGTTTTGATTCAATTCAAAGTCATCAATTGCCAGACTCAAGTATACTTTTAGCATCAAGACCGGGTGAGCAATTGGGAGTATGTCAATGCACTTCCACTTTGAACCGATGAATGTGACTAATGCCGAAAAACTGACAAACTGGCATTACGAGCCACCGTACCAAATGTATAACTCTACATCTGACCCGAACCTGATTGAGTATTTTGTAGATCCTCAAAACGCTTACTACAGCATTCTCGACCGTGATGAACTGGTTGCCTTTTGCTGCTTTGGTAAAGAAGCCCAAGTGCCAGGAGGCAATTATCAAATGGAAGCAATTGACATTGGTTTGGGAGTACGCCCTGACCTGACAGGGCAGGGGAAAGGACAGATGTATATTGCAGATGTCCTGGAATTTGCTCGTTTAACTTTCAACCCTCAATTTTTACGCATTACAATCGCAGCATTTAATCAACGTGCGCTCCGAGCATGGCAAAAAGCTGGATTTGTCAGAGTTCAATCATTTTCGGCACAGAATGATCAACAGTCATTCATTGTACTGGTAAGTCATTTTTGAACAAGATTCACCTTGTATTCTGATTTGTGCCATGATTAAAAATCTTGATAACAATCTGGAACGGAGGCGATTGCTTGGAGAGTACACAATCGCCCTTTTTCTTGACTACGCCGCAACCAACTCCTGCACTGGCTCGTATTCACCTAACATCAGCAATTCTTCAGAAGTTATTTGATCAAACGGTTTATCCATCAGACTCTCGAAGAATATCGGCTGTACCCCAGACAATGCAACTACCGCATTTCTAGCTGAAGCAACATTCTGCCGATGATTTGAAGAAGCCCTGATGTACCACAATTGACCATTCGTACAACCGACTTGACCTAGCTTTTGTCCGTCACGATAAATACTGTCGTCGTCTGATATTTCCAAGCCGAAAATCTCACAATAACGGGCGACTTCGCACATGATTTCGTTGCCTGTTGTAGCGGCTGGGATTTCTTCTTGTTGTACCGGCAGAGTGCCTTTTTTGTAGTACCAAGAAATATCGTCAAAGCATTTCTGCCACCAAGCACGACGGAATACTTCTTGGTTGTTCACCTCGACTACCCAAGGTTGCGTTAAGTCTTTGTGATCATAAGTGATTCGGGCGATGAGCTTTTGTCCGTCGTAAATCTCGTAGTTGTAGAAGTCGATTTCGACTGACCGCAGTTGCTGGGTTATTGTAATCTGTGGCATGATTGAATTCTCCATGAATTGGATAAAAAGGCGATCGCAGACTTTCCACGGACGGCGATCGCCTTTTGATTCTGGATATGAATTACGCTGTGGCTCCCCACAGCGCACTCAATGAAATTTAGCGAAGCTTGATCACAAGTAAGAAATGCCATTGCTTACCAAAGGGAGGGCAATCGCACTTTTGTTGTTACCTGTGGTAGAAAAAGTACTGTATTTTTTCACTTCAATCTCACTTTAGATGTAGCAAAGCTGTAATTGAAGGTACTTTATTTATCTGCTCTGTTTGGGATAGATTTCACTGTGATAGTACACTGCACAAGCTCATGCTAATTCGTTCTGCTACACCAGATGATGTACCCGCAGTTCTACCAATGGTGGCCAAGATCTGTGCTTTACATGAGTCTTGGGATAACGCCAAATATGGTTTTGTACCACATATAGAACGACGTTATGAAAAATGGTTAACGCGAATGGCGCAAAACGAGCGCAGCGTATTTTTAGTAGCAGAAGATGATCGGCAGCTAGTAGCATTTCTCATCTCAGCGATAGAGCAAGAAATCCCCATTTACCGCTTACAGGAATATGCGTTTATTTACGATCTATGGGTAGAGCCAGAATCCCGTCAAAAAGGTATTGCTCGACAGATGGTAATGCTGTGTGTAGAGCGTTTTGAGCAAATGGGAATCAAGCAGATTCGATTAGATACAGCAGTCGAGAATGAAAACGCCCGAAAGTTGTTTGCATCCTGTGGTTTTCGGTTCAGTAATATCGAAATGCTCAGAGAAGTTAAATCTTAGTCAAAAAGGCGTAGACGCTCTGCGGCTTGCCGTTAGGCATCGCAGCCCTCATAAAACTGCAATCGCACATTTCGTGATCATGGCGTTTTAGCGAAGCTTACACATACATTACTCCTGGCCAGTGACCGGAGCTTGCAACAGCAGCATATCTATTGATCTAGGGCAGTCTCACTTCCTGGCGTTGAAAGCGTATGCAGTGCTGCTGTGACAATTTTTGATGATCGAATTTTGATGATCGAATCCGTTTCCTCGATGTGTACCCTTCCCTTTCTCTGGTTGCGCCAGTGCCTCAGCTATCTCTCAATCGGTACTTATGGATTCTCTTTTCGTGGTTCGGTAATTCTGATGCAAACCCTTGATTGCGTTCTGGTGCAGGCGGTTTGCTTTCCTTTGCCCTTAATTACTATACTGCAACTTTTAGTTGCGGTTGTCAACCCCTAATTGCACAATTTTGGTTTCTTTCAAACACAACAATTCAGCTAATGTACAGTTAAATACTTGACAAAGACCTGTTACAAGCTCAGGGGAAGCACCTTTAACATCTGAATAAGTCTCCATTCTGTGCAAATATTGGCGAGAAATCTCTACATCATTCTCAGCAAGTTTTTTAGACAAAGTTAACAATGGCATTTCACCACGTAACGAACGCATTTTCTCCCCACGCTCCTTTGTCCATTTAATTGATCCCACTTCACTTAGTGGTAACATTACAACCTCTTCTTCTTTTTCTTGCCTTGCCATATTTTGCAACATTTAGTTGACAAATTCAATAGTTATCTGCAACTATTAGTATCAAGGCAAAGCACAACCGATCGCCACTTGATCGAGGATTCTGTTTTGAATCTTATTTTGTCATGACTACCTGACTAAACGGTAAAATATCGCAATTCACTAGATTGCAATTAAAGGCTTTCAAAATCCGCTCAGGCATTGCAACTATGCCGCAATAGCTTTATGCGTCAAAAACCAGGAGAAAGTATGGACGCGATTATCAACAGTGAAAGTTATCCTAGCCCCTTTGACGAAATTAAACAGGTTGATAGCGATGGTAGTGAATTTTGGTTAGCTACCGAATTGTTAACCTTGCTGGGTTATCAAACTTGGAAAAGAATTAGGGACACGGTTGAAAGAGCGAAAATCAGTGCTAAAAATTCAGGGATAGATCCATCCTACCATCTGGTCGATGTCGTCCAAATGGCGCAAATTGGTACATCCCAGGCATTTCGAGAAGTGCTGAAAGATTACAAGCTATCACGACACGCCTGTTATTTGGTGGCCATGAATGGCGACCCTCGCAAAAGTGCG
This sequence comes from Nostoc sp. HK-01, assembly GCA_003990705.1. Classification (GTDB taxonomy): domain Bacteria; phylum Cyanobacteriota; class Cyanobacteriia; order Cyanobacteriales; family Nostocaceae; genus Nostoc_B. The sequence goes on along the minus strand of AP018320.1, from coordinate 192,323 downwards.
ATCGCAGCAGCACAGAATTACTTTGCAGTTAAAACCCGTGAGGCAGAGTTAGCCCCATAAAATTCAGAACTACTCGCCCAACTCTTGGAGAAACTCGAACAGCAAAACACAGTAATCGAAGAACAAGGCAAGGCGATCGCTGACCTCCAAGCCCAAATCCAAAACCTGCTGCCCCCATCAGCCGATTTCATGCCCCCCGGTTGGAATGCTGATGTTTGGCGGAAGCTTCCTTCGCAGGACAAAAGACATTTCGGCTTTTTGTACCGCCGTCGTAACTTCCGACCGTCCCAGGAGAATCAACCGTTAGCCCTACCTGCGGCCACTGTTGAGCAGATGAAGGAACGGCAACGGGCAGAAGTTGAGCATTTGATGGGTGAAGTTTCAGCCGAAGAACAGCAGCGACTAGATGCAGCCAAACAAGCAGCATTACAGCTTTTATTGCAACGAAATGAACAAAATGACGATTCAGATTTTTAATAAACCAACTCTATCATTACCACTCAGTTTTCATTTAGATTTTCTCAATAAACAAGAAGCCGCAAAGCTCTATCAGCATTGCCTTGATTGCTTTTCGGACACAGGTAAAAAGTAAAAATTGAGGCTAAATGTATCATTCATCGCTAAAACTTGAGAACTTTGAAAAGCTTGAAAATACTGAGCGCATCTAAATTTTTAGCGAGTAATAGCCCCAGTTTCTTACAAGGTTGATTTTCTGGATTCATCTAAAATAACACTCACTTAGTTCAAAGGTACTAGTTAGCAGTTTCATAGCGAGTATTTCAAAGCGGTATAGCTCACTACTGCTGACTTTTTCATGCGTCTGTACAAGGAGGGGATATGGCCATAACAAATAATCTGGAATCTCATCATTTACAAGAATGGCTTGACAGTGGCGTTGACGAAGAATTAATTGCCTTGAACCTGCGATCGCTCTCTGGCACAACACCTTAGGGACTTCCAAAGAATAAATTATTCCAAAAAAAACAAGAGAGAGGTTTTCTCAAGAATGATAATCATTTTAAGGGGGGACAAAAGGGGTTGCCGAGGGCAACCCCTTTTGTTCCCCTCATCTATGCATGAAGAATCTATACACTTGTCGTCTGCTTTGAAGTTAAACAGTGTAAATAAGGGATGTTTTGTAGCTAAATAAATGCTGTTATTAAAATCAAATCAATTTTGTTTTACTACAACAAATATCAATAAACCAATTACCTAAATTTGGGAAAACTTCATGAGTAGAATCGGTTAGCCGCTCAATCTGTTTTTCAATTTGAGCCATAGCTTTTTTTGTAAGCTTTACCCCATTATCATAAGTTTTGTTTACTAGCTTAACTACTGGATGAGAACCTTTCCATTTCATAGTACTAGCAAACTTTAAAGCCGTCTCCACTTCATCTAAAATGCTGCCATTCCAATGATTCTCTAGTATTGCCCATGTCCTTTCTATCGGATTATATTTACTATGATAGGGCGGATAGTAAGCTAAACGTATATTTACTTGATGTTTTTGGGCAAATTCTACTATACGTTTCATAAATTGGGTACGCCGCGAACTGTTCTGTGGCCCATTATCTTGATTGAGAAGGAGGGTTTGAATATCGGAAAAACGATGCTTTTGTTCTAACCAAAAATCCTCTAAAATATCAACAATAAAATCGCTTGTAACTTTCGATTCTGTAAAGTATAAAAATAGCTCATCCTCCTCTGGAAGGAAGATACCATAAGGAGTTACAGTTGTTTTTGGATTATAATCATGGTCATCAGCTTTCGTTCCATCCCGGCTTTTACCCCCTCGATCAAATGAGCCAATCTTAACGCGGGCTTTCCCGTCCATACTTAGACGTAAAACACTCTTATCTTCCGAAGCATCAATATTAACTATGTCTAGTTGTTCAAAGATTGCATCAGTTTGTGGGATTTTTTTTGAGGCTGAACTTTCTTTACCCTTCTGAGCTTGTAACCTAAATTATTCAATTTGACTCGAATTGTTTCTGATGTATGTAAATTTTCATCACTATAACCATATTTTTCGATTAATTGCTTTCTGACTTCGGCAGCACTGAGTCTAGTATATAGTCTTTGACTTTTAAAACTAGGATCAATTTGACTTTGTGAATCTACTATATTTTTTATATCTTCTAAAAGATTTGGCAAATGTTCTTCTGCTTTATAACGTCCTTTCGCACTCATATTATCAAAGCAAGTAATACCGCTTTCTAATTCTCTTATTCCTTTTCTAATAGTATCTCGATTCCATCCTAATTCTGATTGTGCAAGCCTTTGCCCTCCTAAACCTAAGCCCTGAACTGTCTGTGCCATAAATTTACGCTTTGCTGCACCTTTCAATTGACATGCAGTTTCAATTAACAACTTTTTGAGAGAATCAGTTAATACTATAGCCACCAGTTACCACACTCAAAAACAAGCGTCATTACTCCCGGTTCGCTCATTTTTTGAGGAGTTAGGAAAATAAGTGGACCGAAAGGCATATTTGCAAAAATGAGTAAATCGGTATAGGTTCGGAATTATGGCAAATGAACCCATAATTACAAACGAAAGAGTCGATGATATACCCGTACTTCTGACACAAATGCAGAAGATGGGGATAGGCAAGTTAATCGATAAACACTTTCCGACACATGGAAATTGGCAAGGTGAGAGTTTGGGGAACGTAGCGGTAGTTTGGTTAACACACATATTATCGCAAGCGGATCATCGTTTAAATCACGTCCAAGGCTGGGCTTCCAAGCGTTTGGAAACTTTAAAAACACTGATGGGCGATTCCTTGCAGGAACTAGACCTGACGGATGATCGGCTAGAAGCGGTATTACGCTACCTTAATTGTGATGACTCCTGGTCTTTCTTTGAATCAGAACTAGGAAGTAATTTGCTGTGTGTCTACGATCTCAAACCAGAACGGGTACGTTTGGATAGTACAACAGCATCAAGCCACTGTGGGGTAAATCCCGAAGGGCTATTTCAATGGGGACATAGCAAAGATCATCGTCCGGACTTGGCACAAGTCAAAATAATGTTATCGACATTAGACCCATTAGGGATGCCAATTGCAACGGAAATATTGTCAGGGGAAAAAGCCGATGACCCGTTATATATTCCAGCCATAGAAAGAGTACGTTCAACAATAAAACAGTCAGGATTACTATATATTGGTGACTGTAAAATGGCATCAATTGGGACGAGAACCCATATTGTGTCGGGTGGTGATTTTTATCTATGTCCTTTAAATGCCAAGCAATCACCAAGAGAAAAATTAATAGAATATCTTCAACCAGTTTGGGATATAAAACAAGAGTTGACTATTATAAATTACGATTATGCAGATGGAAAAAATAGAGATATTGCTGAAGGGTTTGAACTAAAAATTCTCCAAAAACTAGAGATTGACGAGCAACGCCAGTTCGCTCAACAGGGGGAACCCCCCGAACTTTGCTCAACGCGGGGAACCCGCGCACGCAAGTTCTCTCCGCACGCGACTGGCTCAGAAATATCTTGGGAAGAGCGACAATTAGTAGTACGTTCATTTGCCATTGCACAGACAGAAGAAAATTATCTACGCGAACGTATACAGAAAACCTCCGATGCTCTCGAACAACTCAAAATACCTCGGCGGGGCAAGAAAAAACTCACCTCACCTGATGAGTGGGAATCATCTGTAGCAGCTATTCTTAAACGTTATCGAACTACTGGTTTATTTAAAATTGATATTCAATCTCAACGAGTTCAAAAAGTTAAAAGGCGATATTTAGAACGCCAACCTCAAATAGTAGAAGAAGTTTCGTTTCATCTAAATTTTAGAATTGATGAAGATGCGCTTCGACAACAAGTTAAACTGTTAGGGTGGCGTGTCTATGTCACTAATAAACCTGAATCTCAACTGACTTTGAAGCAAGCAGTTCGTGCTTATAGAGACGAGTACTTAACAGAACGAGGATTTGCTCGACTTAAAAGCTTCCCTCTCTCTTTAACTCCGATTTATTTACAACGTGAAGACCATGTTACTGGTTTAATTCGACTACTTTCAATTGGTTTGCGAGTGTTGACCCTTTTAGAGTTTCAGGTTCGTCGCCATCTAGAGAAAGATCAAGAAAAACTTGCTGGGCTTTATGTTGGTAATCCAGGGCGAGAAACAGCGCGTCCTACTGCTGAAATACTTCTTGCTGCCTTTAAAGAAATCACGTTACTTTTGATTGAGGTTAAAAACGAAGTTTATGCTCATTTGACTGCTCTTTCACCCTTACAGCAGCGTATTCTTGTTTTATTAGGCTTTCCTACCACTATTTATACTCAACTTGGTGGTCAATCTTTTACCCCTGAGTAGCCTTTCTTCTAACTCAGGAAAAAATGGGCGAACCGGGAGTATATGGTAGCTGTTAGGTAATTTGGTACGCTCCATAATTTTTTGCACAACGTCCTTAACGATGCGGCCAGTTGGCACTTTACCACCCGCTTCTTTGACTGCGGACTGCCAACAGGTAAGTTGTTCCTCCACTGTCAAAGGAACCAAGGGTCTAACTTCTCGTTCACTCGTTGGCAGAATTTGACAACCATTGGTTGTCAGATTTTCGTAAACACCAGCTGCGGCAATCAGATAATTTGACTGTTGCCGACTATGCCCAAATCTATCACGGCAGTATTCCTCAAATGTGCGGTGAGTGGAGCGATAGAGTCTACGATCCCGCAATTCTGCCAAAGCCTTACCCGCTTCAAAAAACGCCCTCTCGACCTTCCGTTCCAAGTGCAAGCGATCGCTCTGCTCTTGCTCGGTTAGTTCAGGAACTTCAACAGCAGGAACGTCAATGATTGCTGAAGCTGGATTTTCTGAAGGGGCAATGTCTGAGTTGGGTGATGAGGTAGAGGTGGCTTTCTTTCGCTTATGGGGTGGGGTGTTCATCATTCCACCTCTTTCCGTTTATTGGTATTTGCTTAGAGTTAAGTGCAAGAGATTCCAAGTTTTGCGGATCGTTGCAATCAATTTTTATCAGAAGCTAGAAACACAGAGCCAGAGGATCAAACTTGATTTTGAAGTAGACACCGAATTTAACTCAAATTTTCTCAAAGTGTCTCCTAGTAAAGCATTTAGTATTTCTTCCATCTCAATTTATGCAAATCTGACTCAGTTTTTTCAAATTCTGTTGCCACTGAAATGAAGGTAAAGCGTTAAAACCGATGGCTGAAGGTTACGCATCCTTTAGTTCTTCACTCTTCTTGGCGCGTTCTACTTCTTCTTCGCAAATGACTTCTATCAAATTTGATAGAGAACGCTTCCGAATCTTGGCTAACCGTTCCAAGTCAGACTTTAATGCTTCATCCAAATAAAGCGAGATTCGCTTTTTGGCTGTAACCACCGATAACACCATAACGCTACTCCAAAACTATACTCCCTTCATTGTAGCACGAGGGTAACGCTACTTTAGCGTAGTAAAAATGTTGTAGTAGCATTAAAGTAGTGCTACCATAAAAATAGAGAAAGCACCCCGACTGCGAATCTAAAGTGCTTTCTCTGCCCTTATATTCAAGGAATCTCCATTATGACCCAAGTTACATACACCCAACAACAGCTGCGCTGCAAATCCCTAGACCAGCTAAAGCGCATCTACAGCGAAATCGGCTGTACACTCCAAGTACAAGACAGACGATGCAAGGATTCGTGGAGGAATGCGATCGCTCGATACCAAGCAAGCAAACTCCAGAAGATTGACGAGCAGGACATAGCCCAAGGTGAGTTCGACAGGTACATCGCAGACCAAGCTCAGGCGGTTGCACCAGAAGAATTAACAGTAAGAGAGATATCTTTTTACGAATACGAGATTTACTGCGGTACAGAATTGATTGCCACTATTAGCTATGACCACTCCAACTTCGTAACGCAACGGTGGACAGTGATTGTGAACGGTGTCGAAATCTTCCGCCGAAGCTGGTGGCAAAAATGCTTTGACGATATCAGATGGCATTACAAACGCGGTTCATTGACAGTGCAGGAAGAGGCAGGGGGGCAAGGGGGCGCTTGTGCAGAGGAGGAAAATTCTTCTCATCTCACCGTTGCTTGTTCCACTGGTAATGAAATCATGGTGCAGCTTTTCAATGCTTGCGAACAATACGGTTTAGAACTGCTTGATGATGGCATTTACCAACAAGACATAAAACTCGGACAAGCCGGCTGCACAAATGGCAATTGGTGGTTTACAAGCGCAACACAAGCCAAACCAGAGAAAATCTTTTGTGACTCTGCCGAGGATGCAGTTTGGCTGCTACAAATCCCGGATGGTTTACCAACGGCTAACGAATATCTGCAATATCATCCGTTGGAGCAAATGACTTCGGGGGAATTGCAGGGGTTGTTTGATGCTGCGGCGTTAGTGGCTGTGTAGGGGAAAAGTGGGCTTTGATGCCCACTCGCCTTGAAGCCAAAGAAATTGATGTTTCAAATATAACCACCTGCATTTGGGACAACCTCAGTAATTCTGTCCCAATGCCTCACCAACCAACTTCATTCATCAACACAGCTTCAACCATGAAAACCAAATGGCGTAAATGGGAACCGGAGGAAATAGAAGTCCTCGAAGAAATGTCAGAAGCTTACACCCTTAAACAAATAGCGAGGCGGCTCAAAAGACACGGTTATCAACGTACAACCGAGGGGATTAATAAAAAACTGAATCGCTTGGGCTATTCCACCCGCACAACTCTGGACAACTATAGCTGTAATCAAATTGCCAAAACCCTTTGTGTGGATTCCTCGACTGTAGCAGCTTGGGTAAAACGTGGTTGGCTTCGGGGGAGACAACGCTCTGCCACGCAATACCAAGTTAAGAGTCAGGATTTGAAACGATTTCTCAAAAATCCGCCCCGAAGAATCAAAAATCTTATTGCCTCTTTGGATCAACTCGCAATTAAAAGTTTGGTTGGGTAATCATTATGACTTGTGCAATCATAACCCTTGAAAAAAGCTGGTATCTCTCGCCGCCTTGGGGTCAGCAAATGCCCTCGCTGGAAGTTCATTTGTCCGAGAAGGTCTACCTTACAACTAATCAAGCTTTCGGCTACTGCTGTGGGGTTCACTGGCAGTCAGGCGAATGGGTTTATGCCGTGAAGTGCGTAGACGCTTCGCGGCTTGTCGTTAGACATCGCTCCATCGTCTATGTCACCAAACACGAGATTATCGGTACTGGACGGGTTCAGTCCGCTTATATGAGAAAACCTGCTTTTGTTCTGGGCGATCGCGTCATGCTCCGTTTTGACAGCCACGCCACAAAGCAGCGTTTGATTCTGGGGATTGTGCTTGTGAATAACGCTTGGTTTTACGTTGTCGAGCTAATGTCCCCGGCTTTGGTTCGACCACTGGCTGCACCTGTGCGTTTTCCGTTGGTGGGCGAAACAGATTTGATTCGGGTTCATGTTTGACTGATTCACTATTTTGAACAACCAAAAGGACTTTGTTATGTTGGTACACTTTTGGCGCGACTCGGAAATTAATCAAATGGCTCAGGATGGACAGATAGGAAAATACGCCATCCCCAAAGGCTATGTAAATGCAACCCAAATGTGCAAGGCTAACGGTAAACTGTGGGGACACTACAAAGAGAAGAAATCTACAAGAGCTTACTGGGCAGCACTTTCAAGCGACATCGGAATGACGATATCGTCTTTGATTATTGAAATTGAAGCTTACGGCAGTCAACAAGGAACATAGGTTCACCCAGAAATTGCGATTGATTTGGCTCAATGGGTGTCATTTGAATTTCGCATCTGGGCAAACAGAACACTGATGAAGGTGATGCTCTCTACCCAAGTAGAGCCTGTACCTGAACCAGAGCCACCCAAAACCATAGCCCCATCTCACGAAGCAGCACAATTGGCCATGATACTGGGTGAGTTTGCTGGTTTAGACAAATCACTCACCGCACAGTTAGCCGTTAATGCTGCTACTGCTGTTAACTCTGCTCTCAAGCCAGCAGCTGATGAACTCAAGACAGCGATCGCTTCTACTAATACTGCCGAAGACGCATTCCTTAATGCAACACAAATTGGAGAAGTAATCGGAATGTCAGCAAGGGCTGTTAACAACTGGCTGGTACAGTCTGGACTGCAATATCGCACCCAGGATAAGAAAATCCCGTATCGACCAACAGAGTCAGGTAAACAGTGGGGGCGAATGGTTCCGGCTTTGGCTAGGTCATCAAATCAAACGGTATTTCAACTACGCTGGTTGCCTGAAATAGTAAAAGTCATTTCTCAGTAATTGGTCAAAATTATGAACAGTTTACGAAAGGTTGTTGCCGATAAATATGGTCTTGAAGCTTTTGCTATGTACGATGAATTTTTCTTTGTTCATCTACCAGAGAATCAAGACCACACACTCAAATTTCTAGAAAGCAAGTTACCTAACTGTATTCGGATTGAGCTATCTGAATGTTTTGCTGGCGGTGTAATTGCTGCTTGGGAAGTACCTTTATTTCTAATCCCTAAAATTTTAGAGCAAGCCTACGATTTTGTTGAGCAGTTCTGGGAGGACATTTCTAAAGAAGAACACGATTAACTAAGAAAAGGTAAAAGCGATTGTTGCTTTATTAAATAACAACCGCCAAACAAAAACACTCCTTAATTTCAGGATAACGAACATGAGAATCATACTTCAAGTAGTCGAAAAAATTGTGAGTGAAGCACATATTAATATCCCTGATATGTTCTGCCAAGACACAATTAAACAACACATTGTTGAACTTTATAACAGTGGAGCAATAACTACAGATTTAAATATCTGTCAAGTTGACTTTGAATCGATCAGCGCAACTATTGTCAGCAATCAAGAATCTGTAGATACTCAAGAGAATGCTGCATGACAGTCACACCATTATTAACACCCCAGACATCTGTTACTCCTACTCCCACCGTCACCCGACATCCTCTAAACTTCTACGAGTCTCCATCGTGGTTCACAACTGAACTACTGCGCCATGTCCCCTTATCCGGTGTGATTGGTGAGCCGTGCGTTGGGCATCGCGCGATCACATCATTATTATCTGTGTGGCCACACACAAAGCAGCTGTGGACAAACGATATTGATCCACAGAAGGCGGCTGATTACCACTTGGATGCAACACTATCTGAGTCTTGGGCTAAATTTCCCGAATGTGACTGGATCTGCACAAATCCACCTTACGCTGAATTTGCTGCACCAATTATCAAGAATGCCTACCATAAAGCCCATGTAGGTGTTGCCGCATTTTTGTTGACCAGCTTTATTGAACCTTGTGATGACCGGGCGGATTTTCTAATGCAATATCCGCCGTCACTTGTGTTGGTTCTGCCGCGCTTTTGTTTTCGTAAGGATAAAAGGGGTACTCGTTGGGCTACCGATAACATCACTATCTCATGCTTTGTGTGGGATAAACGTGTAACCACACAACGCATTATCGTGCGTCCTAAATCTCAAATTGTTGGGTTTTACAAGAATCCAGAACAAGCGATTTCACAAGAACGGGCTATTGAAATTGTTCGGGCGATTGCCAAAGGAGAATTATGAAACAGATGTCACTTTTTGATGAACCAACTACAGTTTTACCAGTCAGTTACTATCTAGAATTTCTCTCCAAGCAAGAAGCCGACGAACTCTACCAACACTGCCAAGAACTGCAATGGCAACAGAATCAAATAAGAATGCTGGGTAAAACTATGCCTGTGCCTCGGCTGGAATGTATTTACGGTGATGAGGGCTGCGATTACCTTTATTCCAAAAGTGTTTTACTTAAACCCCTGCCTTGGACAGAACCACTGGCAAAACTGCGAGATAGGATTACTACTGCTACTGGTTACAGCTTCCGCATCGTCATCGGCAATCAGTACCGGAGTGGACAAGACAGTATCGGGTGGCACAACGATAATGAGGCTTCGATGGGACTTGACCCAGCGATCGCTTCCATCAGCTTGGGGTCGGTGAGGAAATTCCAAATTAAGGCCATCGGAGGGAAGCCGACTGATTTCTGGTTGGAGCATGGCAGTTTGTTGGTGATGCTTCCTGGTTACCAGGCTACTCATCTACACCAAGTTCCGAAGACTAATAAGTTTGTGAGTACACGAATTAATCTGACGTTTCGACCGCACATTGGGGGGAAGAGATGAGTATTTTATCTAGAGTGAAACTTCAATTTACTTATATATCAAAAAAGGTGAATTGCTTGGTGATTATAAGTTTAAAACCTGCAAAACCAATGGTATTAGCTTCGTACAACCAATACTTAAGCTTTAGATAATGAAAATTTTCACTTCTAAACAAAAGCAAAACCCTCGGTTTTTTGGCGCAAACCGAGGGAGACGAAAACCAAGTAATCGGGGTTAATCTAACTATGAGTTTAGCATTAAAAACACCAAAACTCTCCTCTCCAAAAGCTAGGACAAATTGCTTCAAAAATCAAGCTAGTTTTCTAGCTTGGGAAGCACATTCAAGGGATACACTGAAGGTCAAACGTTGTTATGTTGATGTTGTTGGTGGTGATTTAATAGCCGGAATTTTACTGAGCCAAATCATCTATTGGCATTTACCTGATGACTCTGGCCAATCCCGGTTAAAAATTGAACGTGATGGTTACAAATGGTTAGCTAAAAAACGTTTAGATTGGTGGAATGAATGCCGCATTACTCCCAAACAGTTTGACTCTGCCATCAGGTTGTTAGAGTCCAAGCATTTAATCAAAACGACTATCTACAAATTTGATAATAGTCCGACAAAACATATCCGCATTGACTGGGAGAATTTTCTTTCTGCTCTGGCGCAAGTTGTACAAAACCCCGTTATCGCTCCTGAACGTGTCAAAACCCTTACGGCTTCTGGTTGTGACGAAAATGGTAATTTACCAAAAAGTGAATTTACCAAAAGGGGAATTTCCGAAAATGTTAATTTACCAAAAAGTGAATTTCCTAAAAAGGGAATTTCCCAAAAGGTTAAATTGAAAATTCCGAAAAGGTTAAGTTTAAAATTCCGAAAAGGTGAAAATACATATATAGAAACAGAGATTACATCAGAGATTACTTCAGAGACTACTATTTCTCCATCTTCACGAACCTTAACGCAAGATCCTAAAACCCAAGAGGGAGAGGGGGGAGTTGAAAAAAATTACAACGAAGAGAAAGAACTAATTCCCGAATCTCTCATTTCGTTGTCAAACAAATCCGAGTCTCCTCATCAACATGAAAATCTCTCTTGTGGAAAAAATACCACCCCGCCGCCGTTCGATAAAGTCGAACAACCGAATAAGTCAGTTCGACAAGACCCGTTCTTAAACAATCGAACATTGAACCCCGTAAAAGGCACTCTCAAGTCCAATGCGTCTGACCCCTGGATGAAAACGACGAATACGCCTAATGAAGAATTTGCACAATGGCTGTTTGAAAAACGCTACAAGAATCAACCAGGGAAAATGCTTTCTGACGCGAAAGCCGAAATTCGCAATAGCTTCGAGAGAGCTAGTGATTTATGGGACGAATTTCTCGCTGAAAAACAAACAACGCCATCAACTGCAAGTACAGCTAGTTATGAATTTTCTCCCATCGGCTACTACTCGAATCGTTCACTTGATTGGCATAAAGCCACATTCAACGAACTACTTGACCGCATGGATGAAATCGGCAAGGACAGTGCGATCGCTTCTTTCAGCACCCGTTATGACCAGCAAGACACAGGTGCAACACTCAAATGGTTGGACTGGTTAAAACTTACGCATCCCCAAATGTATGTGTACTTACATCCGCAAGCTGCTTAAAGAGAGCAGGGGGGGCTGGGGGAGATGTGCAGCAGGGGGAGAATTTACTATCCATTCTTCCCCAACACCCAGCACTCAGAAAGCTCTTTCCTCCCCTGCCTCTCCTGCACCCCTGCTCTTTTACACGAGGTGAATCATGACACACGAACTAAACTTCACATCACAACAAGACCGCTTGCCCCCACAAAGCATTGAGGCTGAAGAAGCAATTCTCGGTGGCATTATGCTTGACCCTGCTGCTATGAACCGAATCAGCGATCGCTTAGTACCAGATGCTTTTTACGTCAATGCCCACAAGGATATCTATCAAGCCGCACAACGGCTGTACAGCCAGGGACTACCAACTGATTTACTCTGTATCACCAACTGGTTGTCTGACAATGGGTTGTTGTTCCGCATCGGTGGGCGCAATAAACTGGCCACACTGGTAGATCGCACAGTCACAGCCGTGAACATCGATGCTTTGGCTGATTTGGTTATGGAAAAATACCAAAGGCGGCAGTTGATCAAAGCCGGCACTGAAATTGTTCAACTCGGCTATGCCACCGAAGCCGAATTCACCAATGTCCTTGACCAAGCCGAGCAAAAAGTCTACGGCATTGCTTCAGAACAGAACAAGAGTGATTTAGTTCACATTTCTCATGCCTTAGCTAACACTTTTACTGAAATTGAGGCGCGTCATGCTGGTACAGTTTCTCCAGCACTGTCTACTGGATTTTATGACCTGGACAGTATACTCGGCGGTGGTTTTCGTAAAGGGCGGCTGTATGTGCTGGCTGCTCGTCCTTCTGTTGGTAAATCTGCATTGGCTGGTAATCTTGCCCTTAACGTTGCCAAAATTGGAACGTTGCCGATTTGCGTTTTCAGTTTAGAAATGTCAATTGACGAGTACACGCAACGATTCTTGAGCAGCGAATCTGGCATTGAAAACAATTTTCTCGAAAGAGGAGCTATTTCTGATAGCCAATGGCAACCCTTGAGTGGGGCGATCGCTCAACTGAGTGAACAACAGATTTTCATCAATGACGAATCTTGTCCTTCTCTCAATGAAATCCGTAGCCAAGTCCGCCGAATTTCATCTCATTACGGTGGTGTTGGGCTTGTGATTGTTGATTATCTGCAACTGATGGCTGAAGCTGCTGACTCCAGGGCAAATATGACTGAACGTGTTGCCGAAATCAGCCGAGGGCTAAAGAAACTCGCCAAAGATTTGGATGTTCCAGTCCTGGCTCTATCCCAGTTAAGCCGTGAAGTTGAACACCGCAACGATAAACGCCCCATACTCAGCGATTTGCGCTCCAGTGGTGCTGTTGAGCAAGACAGCGATGTTGTGATCATGCTCTACCGCGAAGAAATGTACAACGAAGATACTCCAGATCGTGGCATTGCTGAGTTAATTGTTCGCAAGCAACGCAATGGCCCTACTGGTACAGTCAAGCTTTTGTTTGACCATCAATTTATCTCCTTCAAGAATCTCTCTCGTGGTCGGGGGTTTTAAAAGTAGTTGTGTTCTGCTAATTCGGCTTTACTACTACCACCATTACGGTCACGCAGGTATTCCCAAATCCGCCGAATTTCTTCTTGAAACACTTGGCGTTCTGCTCAATTTATTTTTGACGAAATTACTGGCTACAAAGTCCCACGCCCTGAGTTTGATAGTAAAGCAATTGCACAACAATGGTTAAAAGAACCTGAACACGTATTGGAATATTCTCAGGATTGACAATTAATGCGCCCGCTACGTAAATACTTATGTAGCGAATTAGAAAAACTAAATCTTGCTCAACAGGAGAACTTAATTGAGTTACGATAACACTGCTAAGTATTTAGCCGAATTGTATCCTGCCGATTTTGCTAACTGGTTATTACCAAATCAACCTAATCAAGAAGTTACTGTTTTAAAAACTGAACTTTCAATCGAACCAATTCGGGCTGATTCTGTCATATTTCTCCAAACAAAAAGTCGCATTTTACATCTTGAATTCCAAACTTTAGCTAAGTCTAATCCTCCTATTCCCTTACGCATACTCGACTATTATGTGAGACTGAAGCGGCAGTATCGTAAGCCAATCACGCAAGTAGTAATTTTCTTACAGGAAACTGACGATGAAGTTGCTTTCACCACAGAATATACTGATGAAATGACAACTCACCGCTATCGGGTTGTGCGTTTATGGGAACAAGATGCGGCACAGTTCCTTAATAATCCGGCTCTATTGCCCTTTGCACCTTTAGCGCGTACTGATTCTCCGTCCTCTCTATTATCCCAGGTTGCTCAAAGTGTCGCTAAAATTTCTAATAGGGTTGAAAGACAAAATATTGCTGGGTGTACTGAGATTTTTGCTGGTTTAAGATTTACAAAGGACTTAATTCGTCAATTTTTACGGGAGGACATCATGCAGGAATCTGTTATTTATCAAGATATTTTGCAAAAAGGAGAATTCAAGTTATTCTATCGTCAACTAAATCGACGCTTTGGAGAAGTTGATACTTCAATTATTGAGCAAATTCGCGCATTATCGACTGAGCAACTAGAAGCACTAGGAGAAGCCTTTCTAGATTTTGCATCCGTTGATGATTTAGTAACATGGTTAGATCAACTGCAATAAAAGCAACAAAAGCGAAGTAATCTGATTACAACCTTCGCTCTCAAGCTGTGCTTCTGATAACAAGCCTTGTGTGACAATATTTTGTGGCAGATGTGGTTTGTAAGTTGGTGCTGGTGGGGATACCAAAGCCAGTACTGCACTTTCACAAAGTAATGAGGGATGTGGTAAAGCGTCCTTGATTCTGATGCGTTGTGGGCGATAGGTTTCATAGAGGGTATCTTTCAAACCTTCACTAGCCGACCACTCGATAACCTCATATTCCAAAACTACTACATCGGGAATTTCTGCGGAGGGTTCTGGTTGTACCACTGTAGTACGTTTGGGCAATTTAACAACCTTCAAAGCAGCAGTAGCGACTTTGGCAGGTGCGGATTGCCACAGAGATCGCCCAGGCAATTGTTCAATAAGTGCCAGTATTTCAGGTAGTTCCAGAGTTTCTCGAATGCAAGGGATGTCGCCTCTTTCAGATGCCGGGACTTTATCGATAACGGTGATTCGGGTTTCGATTGTTGTCCCGTGTTTGGCGTAAGCTTTCCCACTGACCCCGACCGAAAGCACTACGCTGGACTTCTCCTGCCACTTAACGAAAGTTTCTTGCCAGCTTGGGTTAGCCGGAAAGAACCAATTGGCTGTAATTGTTACCAGCCGCCCACCATCGCACAGTTTTTGTAGTGCAGAGTTGATATGCCTGGGTGTTGCGTCGGGTGAGCGATCGCTGATTTTCGGGGAGGACGAGAATGGGGGATTCATCAGCACAACTGAAGGCTGAGTCTTGCCAGCCAAATAGTCATTTATCTGCTCGGCGTTAACTGAGAATAATGGTGTGCCAGAGAATAGCCGCCGCAGAATCTTGGTTCTGTCGGGTGAAAGTTCGTTGAGCATAAGACTTGCACCGTACAGTTTAGCGAACTGAGCCAGAATCCCAGTCCCCGCAGATGGTTCAAGAGTCAGGTCGTGAGGAGTGATTTGTCCCGCCATTGCCATCAAGTACGCCAACGGTAGCGGAGTCGAGAATTGCTGGAGTTGCAATTGCTCCTCGCTCCGGCGGGTATGTGTGGGACAAAGTGACTCAAGCAGTTGCAGTTGTTCTAAGGGGTTTTGTGGTATTCCCTTTTGTCGTAGATACAAGATTAATGCAACTTCAACAGCTTCGTAAGCATCTTTCCACAACCATTTGCCCTCAGCCGCAGTGCCGTGAAAGTGGCGATTCATCTGCGATTGAATAGTTTTTGTAGCAATAGGGCGATGATCAGTTAGTGATTTAGTTAGTTCTTGGGCAACACCCCAGATTGACTGCCCATAATCTAAAACGGTTTGCAGGTCGAATAGGCAACCCTGTGTAGCGAATTGGCTGACCATGACTATATATATAGATATAATTTTCACAAAAATTTGGCGTAGCCGATGCTGCACATGAAGAGTCGCACTTTGCTACGACAGTTAAAGTAGAGTTAGTTGCTTGAATGTGATTTCTTGTGGATGCTCACGTTCGAGCCACTCAAAGGCACATTTTAGGTTGAGTAAGAATTCTCGCCACTGCTTGGGTTCGGTGATACCACGAGATGTCTGAAGATTGGCATATTCGTTTACCAACACAGCACAATCAACCATGTGCGAATAAGTATCAAAAGCCAGTTGGTGGCATTGTGAGCGAATTCGTCTTTTAACTCGTTCCGGCGAAGTTTTCCAAAAAATGCTCCAAAAAAGCTGGTGGTATTCTCCCGACAGAGCAATCGCCTTTTTCAAATGCTCTCTAGCAACAGCAAACTGAGGATCGTCTGGAGCATACTGGAGAGCCACGACTAACGCACAGTGCGCCGCTTGCATTGTTGTGAATTTTGAAACGACAGTTTGAGCGATCGCGCCAGTAGTAATTGCGTTCGCCCTTGGCGTTGGCAAAGCCATCGCTCGACTTGGGAACTGGACTGTAGAATTAAGCCGCCGATTTCTTACGAGACTTCCGAGGTGTTGCCGTAGCTTTGGGCTTACTGGTTTTGCGGGTTTTAGTAGATTTGGTGGTTGCCATAGCTTTCGGTTGAACAACAGAAGCTACTGGTGGTAGCAGTTTTAGTGTAGGGAATTGAAGTACAACGGGCTGCGGTATTGAGTTTGGTGTAATGTCTGTAAGTTCCCAAGGGTCAGGCAGTTGCGCGAACTGTAATTGTTCCTCTGGTTCTGGTACAGCGATGGGGGAAGCTGCGATTACTTGATTTGTTGTAGCGACAGGTGCAATCGCAGAATATGAATACGGTAGCCAGAACAAGCCGTTTACGAAATCCATCACCATGATGCTAACGAAACCCATAACGATGATAGAAATTAACCAGTTGAGTGCGATTTGAATATCCATAATTTTTCTCCTGAATTTACGAGAGATTCTCATTGGCGAATAGCGGAGCGTTTGAACTGTAGGCTTTTGAGAGATTTAGAAATAGCAAAAGATTTGGTCACAAATTTGGTGTGGAGAATTGAATTTGTAAGAACCTGATACTTGCTGGAATTTGGCGTAGCAAAAGGGTGAGAATGCCCAACAGACCTGTAGTGATAACTGGGCATAAGGGCTAAAAAATCTGATGAGAAAGGCTAAGATTCAGATTGGTGCTGAACAACTTCCAACTAAGCTAAACAATGGCAAGTAAAGAAATTCAAGTCCAAGAGTACACCGTCAGAGCGCACAAACGTCAAATACACACGCGCGTTTTTAACTTTGTTTGTAAGCAGTGCGATCAGTCAACTTCTCGTGAGACTTATGGCCCACGACCTCTATACTGTGAAACCTGTCGTCCTCCAGGGCCATCTAAAAAGTCTTCTGTTGCTGCACCCGCTAAGAAGGGTAAGCCCAGGGCTAAGGTTTATCGCAGTGATGTTGATTTTCAGAAGTCTTCTTGAGGCTCTAGCTGCCGCAGCAAATAAAATGCTTCTGGATGAGATCACCAGAAGCATTCAGTATATTTCACTTGGCAATTGAATTGATTCTGAGAACAATTGTACTACTAGACAGGTGTTTTGTTAACCCGTAGCGATGCCTTCTCTTGGGGAGACGCTACCGCGTAGCTTGCTTGGACGTAGGAGTACGGCAACCCTAAGAGGGAACGCCTATTCAATCTTCCAAGCATCGAAAAGGTTGGGCTGGTCTACGCCGTACTGTCTTTGCACTAACCGCCGCAGTTCTGCTACAGAATTGGCCGACTTCATCAGTATTAGTATTGATGTAATGTGCGGCGACAATCTCTGTTTTGTTGTCTGCTCAAGCAACTGATGTATTTTGTGCTTTCTTCGTCCGTTTGATAGTACAGGGTTGACTTGATCAAGTTTGGCTTTTTCCTCTGGTGTCATCCAACTGTAAATAAATTCCCAGTAGTACAAGCCATTGCGAATGTTCTTTTTGTGCAGCTTGGTAATCCTTGCCAAGTTTTCTTCAAACTCTGTTTCAAACATTCGCGTCCACGGTTGAGGTGTTTCCAGAATGCGGCTGAGTTCTTGTCTTTGCTTAAGAGATGATTGATATTGCTCTGGCAACCATCCCGTTTTGGCTTGGATAAAACTGTTGATTCCAATTGCGCCAATCGCATCTAAAGCTTTGGCCGCTTCTGGTCTGCCCTTACGCTCATAGTAGCGCAGAATCCCCCAGCAAACTTGAGCTTTGATCGGTGTGGTTTCTCCCCCTCTAACAGCAGTTTTATCGGTCAGGTATAAGTCCCTCTCTGTAAGGTTTTGAAGCCAATATGGCGCTTTATTTTCGGTCAGGTTTTTTAGCAAATTTTGCACCGTACTCAGCCGCACTCCACACAGCCGCGACAGTCCCCTTTGGCTCATCCCGGATTCACCAGTGCTGGCGATGGTAAAATATTCCACACCATCTATTTCTTGGCGTAAGATATCGTCATACATATTGATTTGTCCTTAAAACTCGTGATTGTGCGTAGTCGAATTTTTGAAACTTGAACGGTAGTTAACCCGTTTTCTGCGGTTGAAAGCGAAGCGTGTCCATCAAAGATTGATTCAGTTCTTAGCAGTCCACCCTGCGAAAAGTTTGCTTGTGGACTACTAACGCTGTGAGATTAGTTTTGTTTGCTGTAGGCTCTCTTGGCAAAGACAGAACAGCTTAGACGCGAACATGGGGCAGCAATGTCTGTGCTACGAATAGTCAACGGTGAGGAAGAATATTCGCTAACAACCCAGATCAACTTTGTGCCGATGATTAATTGTCGATTGATTGCATAGATAGTCATTGGGCTTGTCCTTGTTTGAAGCGAGGTAACTACAATTGGTCAAATCCGTTTAGCGGAGCGAGAACAAGCGTGAAGAGTTTTAGTTCTAGCTGTTGGCTTTAAGTTTAGTAAACCTCAAGCCAATGCAAAGGCAAGGACTGATGTTTCGCTTTGGGTTGGGTAGTGTTGAGAAACTGACAACCAAACTAAATTGCTCAGAGGTTTAACATGAAAGAATCGAAAGTCAGGGCAGTTCAGAATCGAGCGATTAAGCTGTTGCATTGCAAGCAACCGCAGATGCGAGAGTATTTGGTTTGATGTGCTTATTTTTTTTAAAGCGATATCCTTGGCAGTAACCGCTACTAACTATCAATAGAGATACATAAGATTGCAATAGAAGTCATTCCCGTCACTATTTTAAATACAATTTTCTCTACGTTTTTTAAAGCAGCCGAATCATGAGCTAATATTTTTTAATGCTGTAGAGACTTCTAAATACAGCAAATAAGCCTCTTACTCTAACCAAAGCGACTAAAGTGACAGCTATTATTGCTTTATTTAACCAGTCTGGTGGAGTTGGTAAAACAACTTTAACGATGAATTTGGGGTATCACCTAGCAATGCTTAAAAAACGAGTATTACTGGTTGATATAGATCCGCAGGCATCGCTCACTACGTTTATGGGATTGAAGCCTTTTGAACTTGAACATACAATTCGTGATGCCCTGATTAGCCAACAGGATTTACCACTCTATCGGCAAATCCATGATGTGGATCTTGTACCATCGAATATTTTTTTGAGTGAGGCAGAGATGCAGTTAGTTACGGAGTTTAGACGTGAATACAGACTATTAGACGCATTAGAACCAGTAAAAAACTTATATGATTTTATTTTGTTAGACTGTCCACCTAGCCTTGGGTTACTAAGTATTATGTGCTTAGTTGCAGCAACACAACTTTTGATTCCAATACAAACTGAATATAAAGCAGTTGAAGGAACAATGTTTTTGCTAAAGACCATTTCAGATTTAGTGAAAAAGGTAAATCGTGACATACAGGTGCTTGGTGCAGTACCGACTATGTACGATGAACGTACAGTGCAGGGAAAAAATGCTTTACAAGCAATACAGGCTATTTTCGAGCAGTTAAAGGTACATAAAAACTTTCAAAATTCGCAAGTATATCCAGCCATTGCTCGAAGAACTGACTTTGCTAATGCTTCTGCCGCACACCAACCCCTAGCCGTTTTTTCACCAGGGAATAGTGCGTTGAATATACTTAATCAAATTGCTAAACAATTAGACAGTTCCAATGACAACTAAGAAAAAAGACAATTTACCATTTGTAGTTAGTAGTAGTAGTGTTCTTAGCAGCTTTATTAGTGAAGAACCAGTAGTGGAAGAAACTGCTGCTGAGTTTCTACCTTTGACAGCTATTACATTACCTACAGTACAACCAAGGCGATATTTTAATGCTCAAAAAATGGAACAGCTTAAGCTGTCTATTCAAGAACATGGAATTCTCGAACCGTTATTAGTTCGCCCTATAGGAAAGGGGAAGTATGAGTTAGTCGCTGGAGAAAGACGCTATCGTGCTGCTAAAGAACTAGCTCTGAAAAAAGTTCCAGTAGTGGTACGTGAACTTGATGACAAAGAAGCCATACAAGTCGCTTTGATTGAAAACCTTCAGCGTGAAGACTTAAATCCCATAGAAGAGACAGAAGGAATTTTAGAATTGTTAACCTTGGAATTGAAGGAGCCAAAGAATGAAGTTATCTCCCTACTGAATTTGGCAGCTAACGCTAAGAAACGTGGTAATGAATTGACGAAAAACGTTTTACGTCAATTAGAGCAAATTGAAGGTGTATTTGCTGTGGTTGGGAAGTTAACCCCAGATAGCTTTCGTACATCTCGATTACCACTACTTAATATGCCAGTGAATATTTTGGAAGCTTTAAGGCAAGGTAGATTGGAATATACCAAAGCTAAAGTAATAGCTCGTGTTGATAATGAACAACAACGAAAAGGCTTACTGGAAGAAGCTATTTCACAGAAGTTGTCCTTAAGCGAGATTAAAGAACGAGTAGCTAATCTAGAAATTATCGGTAAAAACAATAAGGGTAACAAAAATAGTTATCAAGCTCAATTTTTGGAAGTAACTTCAAAAATAAAAAAATCTAAAGTATGGGACGATCCAAATAAGCAACAGAAGCTTGCAAGTCTTCTTACTGAACTAGAGCAATTAATTACAGATGTCTAACATCTGCCCAATCTCTGTCGTCAAAGCCTTATATAAGGCTGCTTTTTTATTCCAAAACCTTGGTTAAGAAGCGATTATTCTCGCTGGGAAAAAGATTGATACATTTTCAATTTAAACTTTCAAGCTCTTATCCGGAGCGATCGCGCTGCAATCCAAAGTTGGTTGATCCCTAAGCCAGTTTTTTCAAATCTAAAAAAATAAATAAACGAAGTCAAAAATTAAAAATTGCAAATAGGGGTCAAATGGGGGTCATATAGTACCCAAAAATTCTGTGCCAAATAAGGTAGCTAAATGGGGGCTAAATGGGGGTCATATAGTACCCATTTAGGGTATATCTAAATGGGGGTGATTTTATGCCCCAATAACCCTAATTTTGAACATCCACGCGTGGCAAAAAAATTTCCCGGCAGTCTCTGACAACGGCTACAAGAATTTAAAGGTGTTATCCGATAGCTTTGAAGATAAAGCCAATGTAGTGTTACTGAAACTAGGTCAAACGTTTCCTGAATTCCTTATTAGTAAATTTTGTGACCTCTAGTAAGACTTGAACTTATAGAGGTAAGGATTTGATGATGAACAGTCTGAATCAATTTAATCAACAGATTCGTCTGAATCTTCCTCCTCTTCCAAGTCAACAGATTCCACTTTATCTTTAGCACTCACAGCATATTGTTTGGCTGAAGTTGCAAACGGAAAAGGTAACGGTAAAGAAACCTCATTAGCAAAATATGGCCATCGATCTCTAAGATTATGCACAAAGCAAGCTAACTGATCGTGTTCAATACCTGGGTGATGAATAACAGCTATTTCTAACGGTTTTGGGTTGCCTGCTTGTAAAGCTCCATTATCAAGTCGGGACTGTTTCTGTTGTAATGTATTTGTACCTTTCTCAGTATTTAACAGCTTTCTTATGCTGAAATAAAGTACGTTCGCCTCATCATCGCACACATCCTGCCAGCAGAATAAACCATTAGTTCTGCTACCAGGAGAATCCTTAGCAATAGCAACGGGAACTTCACCATCACCTGGAACTCTTAACCGCACAACCGAAAGCCGATTTAATTCCGATTCTGTCATGTGCCGTTTTAGTTCATCGGGTAAATTGTTAGCTGGTAGTTGGGGATTTTTTAACCATGTCAGCATTGAACGGGCATTGATAGCTTCCGCCATAAACAGCACATGGGGAAGTGTTTTCTCTTCAATTGATGTACTTAAACAATCACGCAAGCAATCAGTCACGAATTTATTGAGAAACTTCTGTTCACTTTTGGTATCACTAGATTGTTGTGCATCGCTAGTATCACCAGTTGTTTCATCAGCATAGGTATTAGGTTCCCATTTTTCACCCAGTAAATATCCCAATCCTTCTGAATACGATACCCAACCTTGTGTAGTGAATAAATTAGGAGTAGTGACCTGTACCGTTCCTTTGATTGGGTTGACTCGTACCATCAATGCTACAATTGAAGCTTGATTATTGGCTGTTGTTTTTCGAGTACGGCGTAAAACATAAAAACAAGTCAGCCACATATTTGGATCTATGCCATCTTTTCCAAATTCGATGAGAGGAGCAGGTAAAATTCCAAATTGTCGTAATAAGTCTGATACTGCTCTTTGCACTCGATTTTGAGATTTGTTTGTAATGTATTCTTCATCATTTTTTTTAGATGTTGTTAAAGCATGAATATGCTGATTAACATAGCCAGCCTGCATTACGCCAATTCGCACAGCAAGTTTTGGATCTGACTCCGGTGGGAAGAAATATTTCTTTGGTTTAATTTCCACTAAAGCACCACTTAATCCTTCTGGTGCGGGTAAATATGACAGAATCTGATGAACACGTTTGTCTATCAAATTAATACGTTTTTGTTGTCGGTTATTGCCTTCAACTTCAGGATTATCAACATCTAGTCTTGCTGTTATGTCTGAGACGTGCTGAGTTATAATCCGCAAATATACATCCTGATTTTGATAAATGGTTTCTTTTCCTGTTAACCCAGGTAAAGTTTCGTAATTGATTGTTTCTCCTTGGGGGGAGATGGAAAGTAATTTACAAATTTCATCAATTAGCGCATCTCGGCATTTTTGGGTTTCCCACAAAATTAGGATGGTATGAGGAGAGCTTTCAGTGTGTCGAAACGTAGCGGGGGCAGCAATTTTCGGACGCAACATTGGCGTAGATAAATCATCAGGATTGTTAGGTTTTTGACTACCTTCTTTTTGCGATTTTACTGGTTCCCAAAAAGGTGTATACTTACCTGATTTTCTTATTCCTTCACCTAGACGGCGAAATGGTAAATTTTCTTGCTCAATCTTATTTTTAATAGCACTATCTAAACTAGCTAAATCTAGCGGACTCACGCCAGGAAAACAAGGAAACTTAACTGAATGTCGAGAATTATAAGCAATAGCAGCTTGTATTCCAGTTGGAGGAGTACCGAACACAGACCAATTGTAAACTGGCTCACCAGTTAAACTATCAAGGTCAGGGAGTGGAGAGCTATTAATTTTAAGTAATTCACTAATAGCTCTTGGCCATCTTGGTTTTCGTCCTTCTTGTGTTGTAATTTGCTTTATCAACAGAGGAATAAAGCAGAATGGTTGTTTTTGACCATCCAACCACCGTCTTTCATGACCAATAAAAACGGTAGCACCACGATAAGGCCAGCGTTCCATAGGTTCAGTGAGCCATCGCCGAATCGAAAGTTGATGATAAATTATTGGCTGGCTGCGCCAAGGAACTGTTTGCAACTTGAAATTAATGACAAATGATATATTGGCTGTACCAACTTGTTTTTTATTTTTAATTAGCGAAATCTGATGAGGAGGCCACGATACTAGTTCGGCTCCTTGGTTCAGGTTTACTACTTGGTAAAAAGTGAGTTGATAAAGATTATCTTGACCAAAAGTGACTTGTGGGTTCTTGAGAAATTTCACAGCCAGATAATCAGGTATTGCCTTCCAACGAATATCTATTTTGTATGGGTTATTTGGTGTAAGTTGCAAAGGATAAACTGTTGATTTTTCTTCCCATTCCCAAACATTATCATCGAGGTTGTTGAGAATAGATTCGACTTCATCATCACCTAAACAATAGCTAAATTCCTCACGCAACCAATCTTTGATCAAGTTAGGCAAGTTGAAAAGGTCAGCGCGTTCTGTTGCTAACATCCAAGGTACACCGGGACGTTGCCAGCCATTACGCACTGTCTGAATGATTTTAGGAAAGCTCGCAGCTATAATCGGGTCGAGGGAGTAGACGGGAACGGAGGGATAACCTCTACCTAGCAAATTGACACGTTTTTGCGCCAGAGATTGAGCGACTTGCTGCCATGCACTAGGGACTTGGAGAGAAAAAAGCTCGTATTGTTCATCCTTAGTAAGTTCCCAAGCTCCGGGGAGGATGCTTTTGATTTTAAAAGGCATAATTTAACT
Organism: Nostoc sp. HK-01; assembly: GCA_003990705.1. Taxonomy (GTDB): domain Bacteria; phylum Cyanobacteriota; class Cyanobacteriia; order Cyanobacteriales; family Nostocaceae; genus Nostoc_B. Next base: position 168,032 of record AP018320.1, on the reverse strand, counting down.
CCTATCTTTCATTTTTTCTGTAAATCGAAACAAGCACTCTAGAGGGATTCAGCTAGGGTTTTCCCTAAGATTGTGACCAAGAAAAAAGATTGCCAAATGATTTTAAAGGTCATAGCGTAAATCCTTTGTTTGTTTGAGTGCGTTGAAGAAAGCACCATAGAGAGATTTGGCTAATGTTTTTTCCCAAGGTTGGTTGCTCTGTGCATCAATAGCAAGTTGAAGTTCCTGGATAATGCCAACTAAAAGTGAGGTAACTTCACTATCGAGTTGGCTGTCAACGGATTGCGGTGCAAACTTGGCATCCAGAAAATGGACAATGCAGGGGACACCACCCCGTACTAAGCGCCCAACAATTTGCCAAATACTTACGAATTGAGTCCAGCAGAGTACAGACCGTTCATCACGGGTCAACTGTTTGAAGGACATTGCTCGACAGTTCAAGTCAAGCATCTTTGCGACTGCATATTGGTAGAATTCATTTTCTATATTCGTCAGCGTGAGATCGTCGCCTCGTTTTTGCAGTGCTTGATAAAGGCTAAAATCTTCAGACTTTTCCAACGCCCAATTATTGAGTTGCTGAACGGTGGTTTGCCAATCATCTGGAACTGGCATTGGTCGGCTCAAGAATACCGCCGCCCCAAATGCAGCGATGCGGTTCTCGTTGAGGATGTTGTGGCCACGTTCTAATGCCATTAAAGGAGCAACGACAATTTGGATAGGGAGTTTGGCAACATCCCGAATTTTTCCCCGGCGAATACCACTCAAGTGAGATGGAGCATTGTCACGGCGCAGGGTAGTAATGCCATCAAGATGTTCAATGCGGTAAAAGGGTTTTAAAGTTGATTCAACTAACTCTGCTTCGTTATAGCTGTTAGTAATTAGCAGCAAGCGTTGGCGATCTCCCCAGCGTTTTGGGTCTTTCTGTTCCTTCTGTTGTAATGTTTCAAATAATTCAGCAATAAAGCTTTTGGCTTGCCCTGTAGTGCGACAAATAGCTTTAACCATATCATCAGCAGCTTTCTTCCTCTCATCAGGTGGCAGTCCTGACAAAGCAATATAACGTCCTGATGTGTTTTGTTGAGGTTTGAAGAAAAATTCACTTTCGCTAATTCCTGCATCACCAGCAGTGCCATTATCACTAGCAGGTTCTAGCAATATAGTGGGCTTGGTTCTGATGTGATAAGCAGGTGTGCCAGGAGCGTAACTCGTACCTGAAATTAGCACTGTATGGGGGCCTTGCCAAGCATCAACAGCAAACAGAGTAGAGAAATTAAGGAGTAAATAGCGACCAATCCCAACGTAGCGGAAATACTCTAACTTCCCACCAGATTTGTTACTGCGCTCACGGGTATATCTAAAGCCTAATATATTGCCAACTGGTGAGGATGGCACAACTGGGAGATAGTCACGGGGTGGGCGATACACTAAAGCCAGACTAGTATCGTGTAGATCAATGACTCGCGCCCTCATGAGTGCGTTGAGATTGTCAACTAGGAAACCCAATCTGTCGTTGAGTACCGTTACGAGGATAGCTAAGTGGATATGGTGCTTAACTTTTTCAAACTTAGTTTTTTCTGGAATAAAAATCCCTAAAGATTCCAACCATCTGTGCAACCAGTCAGCAACCTCAGTTAAAGCCAATACTTCATTTTCAGCACTAAGTAGACTTAAGGCAAGGTTTGAAAGTTCCCCTCCTTTACGTGGATTAAGGGGAGTTTGCAAAAATCCCTCTAATGTTTGCATAACTTTTTTACGGCGCTGGCGTTCCTCTTCAGGAGGTAAACCAGACTCGATTCGTTGATGCCTTTGTTTGCTGCGTTCCGCTCGGCTGAATTGGGGAGATAATTCTTTTTCGTTAGTTTCAGGTGTTTCCAGAATATCGCGGATAATATGGGCGAACAGCGAACGACCTGTGAAGGGGTTCTGTCCCACCCATTCCACAAGTTTTGGCTGATTGTGGAGTCGAGGGAGAATCAGGTCTGTTGCAATTTGAGCGTAATCATTAGCTCTTTTTGCCGCAGCAACGAATTCTGCTGCCATGCTTCGGCGATCCGAGTTGTAAATGGTAGTAGCAAATTTGAGTCCTAACTTATTTAATAAAGAATTTCCGGAGGCATCCACTAAAACTTCGTCAGGCGCACAAGCTTCATCAAACTGCACCTGTACCCTGTCTGCTTCATCAACAAAAAGAAACTCACATTCACGATAAACGGCTTCAGCGAAAGTTAGTTTTTCTGCCAAAACTTGAAGAGGAACACGAGTATGAATAAAGCTGGCGGGAGTTAATACCCATAGCATAGCTTGGGCTATGTCTCGTTCTAGTTGGTGACGTGGACACTTATAGTAAAAGGGACAAGTATATTTATCTTCAGTCTCTCCTTCCTCCAAATCTTCTAACTCTTCCTCATCTTCTGCGTTGGTAGTAACATTTTTAGTAAGAGTTTGTTTCTGATAAAGGTTGTGGCAAGGTTCGTCACCAAACTCCCATTTATGCTCTGATTGAACTAAAGCCAGTAGTGGACATACTGGGCTAAACCAGCGCCATGCTGGATGGATTGCTCCTGTTTCTATTTCTTCTCCTTTAGTTTTCAAAATGGGTTCATAAACTTTTTTTAACTGATGGAAGCGATCGCTGTTTCCTAACACAGGGGCTGCAAGAATTCCCAACCCATCCCGGAATAGGGAAGCAATACGCACTGCTGCGACAACATCATTGACAAGCAATGCACAGCGATGCCCTTGTTTAGCAGATTGGTAAATAAGAACTTCAAGGATTGTAGATTTGCCCACGTTTAATAAACCGACAATGTGGACAAGTTGTTCTAATTTCAATTCGGTGTCTGGTTGAGAAGCTTGAAAATCATCTATTGATGAGTCATATAAACTGAAGGTAATTCCTTTAAGACGTTGATAATAATTTTCTGGCTCATACCCAGCTTGAGCCAATTTTTCATCCATTTCTTGGGCAGTTTCCCATAGCTGTTTTAAAGTAACGGTATAGCTAGGGTTAACAGCCTGACGCGTGCGCTGAAAAGATATTTGTGGTGAGGGTGTAAGCCTAGCAACAGTTTCCGGAATATTGATGGGAACCTCTACTGGAGAGTGACCATTGTCAGAAACTTTGGTATACCAGTATCCAGAAGTTGCTAGTTTAACTTTTCGCTTTTCGTGTTGTGGAGTAGTTGATAGGGTTTGGCGATATAGTTGCAAACGTTGGGGGTAGGTGCTAGATGGAATACACTGGGGAATATCGCTAATATCAGTTAGGCTAAATATTCTTACAATCTCAGGTAAATCAATGTATTCAGCCAAAGAGCGTTGCCATTGCCTTCCTTTGCGGCGTACTAGGTAAAAACGCGCTTTTTGTATAAGCAGCCAGTTTTCATTACTTTCTAGTGCTTTGATAGGGAAACGATATCCTAAAAGCAATGCTGATACCGAAGCTGCGCTTTCTTCTGGAGCTACCTCCATCAATAAAGTCAATCCTAGTTCCACCTCAGCAATCAGTAGGGCAAGACGTTTTATTTCGCGTTGCTGTAGATTAGCCTCATCAGGCAATTTCTCTTCTATGTAAGCTTTTAATTCCTGTGATTTGCGAAGGGCTTGACGTAATGGCTTGGCCCATTGAGAAATGTCACGCATGGTTTTTCTTCTCCAGAATTTTTTTAGCTTGGGAGATAATTTCGCTAACCAGCTTCAAGCGCACGTTTTCTAATTCGGGTTCTAGTCTTTGACGTTCCACCTCAATTCGCAGTACATCATTTCGCTCATCGGGGAAGACAATAAAGGTTTCAGTTGTATCAAAGCGATACTTTACTTCTTTCAAACGCTGTTCATCGAGGTACGACCAATCTTTGACATCAATCGCCCATCGGACTTTTTTACTAAATTCCACAAGTAAGTCGAATTTATCAATCTCAGGCCAAAGAGTCACACGCACTCCCATTTTTGTGAGGGCTTCGGCTAACTGAATTTCCCAAATTCCTGGTAGTGTGCCGTACCGATGCACACCAGGGGTAACTGCTTTCCAACCTTCTGCCTCATGTTTGGGAATTGGTGATTGGGACGGGAGACGAAGTTTTGCACTCAGCTGTTCACAAGTCATGTTTCGACAGTTATAAGTCCCGTCTTGGCGACGGCGCATTACATATTTGCAACGCGGGCAGAAGTGATAAGCACTGTCACTGGTTAGTTCAACCAAATCTACATAAATTTGCAATAAAAAATCGCGTAGAGGTCTAAGTTGGGATGAAGATAGAAGACGGCAGTATTCGGAGTAGGGAAGGATAGGACGCTCGATAACCAGTTTCCGTAAGGCGCGATAGGCATCTTCTAACTGGTTTAGCCGACAATATTCCAGAACATCTTGCAGGACTTTCTCTTGCACCTGCATTTCTACATCAAAACCTGTAACTTGCCATTGGAGGGCAAAATCAGAAATTATTCCATCTTCTATTAAGGTGACTTCTGGCGATAAGTGTTTAATTTCTGCTGCGGGTTGCCATTGAACAACTGGTTTTTTCGCCCAATCAAAAAACTCTGGAAGGTTTGAAGGGGCTTGTTCATCCCCTGAGAGCAAAGATGTTAAGTACATCCTGGACATACCTAAGCGGAGGCCTTTTGGAATATGTAAACTCTGTTCTGGGTTTCGTTTTTCCCACTCTGCCAAACCGGTTGCTAAATACCGCAATGTTTCCGTTACAGATATCTCTAGTCCAGGGTCGGCTTCTGGGTCAGGGGTGAGCAAGCGAAGACTACGGGCCGCATTATCTTCCCATTCCACATCGATACCTCGTATTGTCTGCAACCAGCGTTGTAATGTTGCTTTCTGACGAGGTTGCATTCCCATCTCAGTACAGAGTTCTTCTAAAGTAGGTGCTTCTTTATGAATGCGAAACCATTCTTGTAGTGCTGCCAAAATTTTGTCTCGATGTCTAGTAACTTTCATCGAGTAACTCCTACTCGTTTTTGTTTGATAAATTCTGGCATTTATCTCACTAATGGTCAAGAAAGTTTTGCAATGTTTCTATAATGTTTCTGATGTTTCCATTTTTATTAAGAAATGCCATACATGGCAGCTACACTGCATTTGGTATTGAGCCGAGATATGTGTAAAAAGCTGCAAGATGGTCTGGAAACTCTTACTAGATAAGGCTTTCAGCAATTTTCAAGTGAAATTGACATCCTGGTAGAAATCTTGGGTATCTATGGCTACAAAAACCGGAGTATCTATTAACTTTATTTACAGGTTTTACAGCTTGGACAATGGATATCTGTCACAATGAATTGTCTGAAACTCTTACAGGGAAAAGGTTATATTCATTTCAACCACACAGTATTTATAATTCTCTGTGGTAGGCGAAAAGCAATTATTGACCCTCGAACTGCAAGTATCTTCTCTCAAAATCCTACTTTCGCCTTAAAAACGCTCAAACTTATATACAGCAGGGCTTTTCAGACCATCTTGCTGCTTTTTACTTGTATCTCGGCTCAATACCCATTTATCTTTGTTAAGTCAGGTTTATTATTCCTATTTTTTATTTCTGGAGTTTGGTGTAAGCTGAACTGTCGAAATTCCAGCGATCGCCCGTAACAAGTCTGTAAAACCATCCACAGCAACGTCAAATTTGACTGGACTATCAAAGAGAGTGTTGAGGTACTCCTGCAAAGTCACGATGTTTCGACAACTATGCTGTGAAAATTTACAAACAATACCAAGATAATGCGATCTCTACAGTCACTTCTAGCCCGTAGCAATTAACAACCGACATCTACAGAATTGGATTTCTCAGCACCTATACCGATAAGATTGCGTGGAACTTAGGTTGATCAACGAATTCTAAATTTAGATATTGTGCTGACATCATCCATGCACTTATAAGCCACAAGGCAGTGAATACCCTGTGGTGGTAATACTTTTTTATATGCAACACTATGTTAGGCTGTCACGTAAACTATTTTATACAAGGTTGACTCGTATCAGGAAGTAGCGATCGCAATTTACTTGAAGAAAGCGATTTTCCTGACTGTTCGGACTAATGATGACAAGCAGCGTTAAACAAGATTGTGGCAGAGGCTTTTGCAACCGCTTCAATAATACTGATTAAGTAGAAACAAATAAGTTATTTGTCCCACCCGAATGATAGGAATTTCAGGGATGTATCAATGAGCTATCTAGAATATCAAAAGCATTTTACTAAAGCACTTGAAGATGAAATTAAAGCGTTAAGAAAGAGTGGTGGACAAAAAACATTTTTAAGTGATGGTAGATTACTAGGTAAACGCGGCGGTTACTATATATATTCATTTACGACAGATAGCGAAATACGCTTCCCTGATGATACACCTGTAGATTTAGAATATAAAAAGACAAAATATAAAGGGATTTTAGTCTCTGTTGAAGGTTTTGATATTATTCTGGCACTAGAGAAAAATTTAGGAGATTCGATTCCTACAGCAATACTTTACACATCTCCCTGGTTTTTATTGGAGGAGCTTAAGAATCGACTACTAGAAAGCTCTAACCTAAAAGGAGCTAATAGAAACTTAGCAGAAATATTGCTGGGAGATAAAAATGAACCAAATTTTCCAACAAGTGATAGCCAGAAGTTAATAAACCAAATTGAGCAGCGATTACAACAGCCTATAGAGTGCAATGAATACCAAAAGTCTGCTGTTGATAAGGTAATTAGCCGCCAAGTCAGCTTTGTGTGGGGGCCGCCAGGAACAGGAAAAACTAAAACCTTGGGATTAACAGTAAGCGCATTAGTTCAAGCAGGTGAATCAGTTTTAGTAATAGCGCATAGTAACACAGCTGTTGATACAGCAATGGAGAGTGTGGCGAAGTATGTGCAAGGTGCGCCTGTTTATGAAAACGGGTTAGTGTTGCGCTATGGAGTTGTCACCCCAGGAAGCTTAAAAGAGTTTCCACAGCTACACGTTAGAGGCGTGGCACGTCGGCAGAATCCAAAATTAATAGAAGAAATTGAACGTTTAGAAAAACAACGTAAAGAGTTAGTCAAGCGATCGCGTATTGAAAAGCTAACCGAACTGCAACGCCAAACAATTCAAAATGATATTGCAACTGTTAAAAGGGCCTTGCATCCCTTAAAACATCAGCTAAAGCAGAAAGAATCTCAATTAGTTAAACAAGCAGTGGTAGTTGGTTGTACCTTTTCAAAGGCAGCGATCGCTCAAGAAATCTCCCAACGTCGCTTTGATGCAATAGTGGTAGATGAGGCAAGTATGGCTTATATTCCCCACTGTGTTTATGTCAGTACCTGAGCTAATCAGCGTATTGCTATTTTCGGAGACTTTCGGCAGCTAGGGCCTATTTCACAAGCCCAGACAGAAAACACCGAGAAATGGTTAGAAAGAGATATTTTTGACGAAGCTGGTATTACTCTTAAGGTAAATAGGGGTCAAACTGACTCGCGTATGGTGCTGTTAAAAACCCAGTATCGGATGAATCCAGCTATTTCTAAAATTCCAAATCAGCTTTTTTACGATGGGCAATTGCAAGATGGTTCTGGTGTGGCGCAAAGGACAATGCCCATTGTTCAGAGTCATCCACATCCAGGGTCAGCCCTAATACTGTACGATTTGAGCAAACTGTCGGCTTATTGTTTTAAGGAACAGCAGTCCCATAGTCGTTTTAATATCATCTCTGCTTTAATAGCAGTTAACTTGGCTTACCAAAGTAGCCAAAGGAATGATTGCAGTGTTGGTATCATTGCTCCTTACAATGCTCAAGCTCGTCTAATACAATGTTTCTTGAAGGATTTATCCCTCACTGATAAGTCCATAAGATGTAGTACAGTTCATCGCTTCCAAGGGGCTGAACAGAATTTAATTATTTTTGATGCTGTTGAAGGTTCACCTCAAGCTAATGCAGGAAAACTAGTTGTAGGTGGAACACAAAGTACAGCTATGCGGCTTGCCAATGTTGCTGTTAGCAGAGCGCAGGGAAAATTTATTGGTTTGTTTAACTATCAATATATCCAGCAAAAGCTTAACTCTTTCAACATTTTTCGGAAATTTGTTGATCGTATATATGCTCAAGCAGATATTCAATCACTCACATGGACTTTGGAACCTCCCATAAATTTACCTAGAGTAACTTATTTCTCTAAGAGTCAGGATACTTTAAAACAAATACAGTCAGACTTACTTACAGCTAAGGAAGAAATAGCCATAGCTTGGTCAAGCTCAACAAACAATAATCCATTTTCTATTGCCACATTAAAGCGGTGTAATTCTCGTAGCGTTAGATTTTTTATTACAGGTCAAAATCGTAATTTTATTGCTAATGGGTTACAAAATACTCGTGTTTGGGATAATAAAGCTAACACTAATATTGGGTTAGTTGGTATTGACGGAAAGTGTTTATGGATATATTTAAATCCGAATTCATCATTAGCACCAATTATTCGGATAGACTTACCCCAAACTACAAAATTGTTATGTAACTTTTTACGCTTAGTGCCTGAACAAGATACAGGTTCTATAACTACTCAAATTAGTCAAGGTGAAAATCCGTTTGGTCAATGTCCAGAGTGTAAACAACCTCGTTGGTATAGCCGCACTGAATATGGAGCTTATATTACTTGTCCTAAAAATCCTAACCATTCTCGAAGGAAAATGAATGAAAAAGACACAACCCTATTAATGAGATTTATGAAAATCAACTGTTCAAGTTGTAAGCAACAAGCAATTACTTACAAAAGTTATAAAGGTATTTATGTAGGATGTTCACAGAAAAACTGTAACTGGTCAGCATCGTTAGAATCATTGATTTAATGTTAGCTTTCCTTAAATCACTTCCATAAGGATTGCAGTAGGTCTTTTCAATTTTCTCTAGAAAGCTCATCGACTCAATCATAATTTTACTTGTTTGAAGATAGCTAAAGTAGTTTAGTTCAGAAAAATTCAATTACATAGTTATCCTTAAACACAAGTATGAGCATACTAATAATTGTTACAATTAAACTCCAGTAATAGCAGGTTATTGCACTGATATTTCAGTAAATATACAGGTATAACATAGAAATAAGAGAGTTATGATGTAGCAGCATTATTGGCTAAAAGAATTTTGTTAGCAATATTAGAAGTTTTACCTGTCTTTAGTAATTACACAGACTTTCCCGAAGAAGGAGAAGTTGCAAAAGTTGCTAAAGATTTTGATGTCTTAAAGAGCTTGTGCTGTTTCAAATTTAGTGAAAAAGTTCCCCAACTTAAACAATGATAACTGCGGCTTAATATTTAAAAAGCATAATGAATTAACTTATGAAAACTCAAAAAGAAACTATTCGTAAAATCGTTACTTACCTCAACAATGAAGAAAAAGATGGTGGTTTTTGGCTACCTAATATTCAACGTCCCTTTGTTTGGTCAGAAGAACAAATCGAGCGGCTATTTGACTCGATTATGCGTGAATACCCAATTAGCACTCTCTTAGTGTGGCGCACAAATGCCAAAATTAAGTGCCGTAAGTTTATTGACCATTATAAACAAAGTTTGAAACTTTTAGATTTTTATGTTACTGAAAATGACCAAGTTAAATTACTTGTGTTAGATGGTCAACAACGGTTGCAAGCTATGTTTATTGGCTTAAAAGGTAGTTATGAAAAGAAAGAATTATTTTTTAATGTTCTGAGTGGAGATTTAGTTACACCAGAAGATATACGTTATCAATTTAAGTTTTTAAATCCTGACATTGCTAAATTTCCTTTCGTTAAATTGAAAGATATTATTTTCAATCACAATAAATTTAATATAATAGCTCAATCAATTATTAATATTGATGGCAATTTAACTAATGAAGAGAAAAGCAGAATATTTGATAATATTGCATTAATTATCAACCAATTTTGTTCATCTGAATTTTTAATATATCAAGAACTAGATAGCATTGATAACCCACAAGCATATCAAGAAGATGATGTTGTAGAGATTTTTATTAGAGCCAATTCTGGTGGAACTCAATTAGGTAAGTCTGATTTACTTTTTTCTTTATTAACAGTCAGCTGGGATGATGCTGATGAAGAGTTAGAAGATTTAATAGATGAACTAAATCGTAACGGTTATAGTTTTACTAGAGACTTCATTCTCAAAACCTGCATTACTCTACTTGATAAAGGCGCACAGTATGATGTTAAAAAGTTTAGAGATGGAGTAACTAAGGAGCAAATCAGCAAAAATTGGAGTAACATAGCTAATGCCATCAAAGATGTCAAAGATTTCTTGGTAGGTAAAACTTTCCTACGAACTGATAAAGCTGTTCCTTCTTACTTGGCATTAATTCCCATAATTTATTTTCGCTATCATTATCCTAAAAAGTGGTCTAGTATTCAGCAGTTAGACACCTATATTTTAAGAACCTTACTCACAGGTGCTTTCAGTGGTAATCCTGATAAATTAATTGATAAACTAACTAAAAAAATCAAAGAAGCTGAAGATTTTGATGTCAAGCAGTTATTTGGTGTAATTCGTGCTGATGGCAGAAATTTAGAAATTACAGAATCGAATATTTTAGGACAACATTATTCTTCTAAATATATTCATATATATTTGAATCTGTGGTATCAACGTTTTGATTATTATCCAGCCTATTATGCTAACTTACCACAGATTGATCATATTTTTCCTCAATCTGTACTACGCAAAATTAAAACAATTAATCCAAATACAGGACGCAAAGACATCCTTAAATATCTGCAATTTGACCGTGACCAGATTGCTAACTGTATGCTACTAACTGCCAAAGAAAATGGTGCTGGAGGTAAGAAAGATATTCTCCCTGAACAATGGTTTAGTGGCAAAGATGATAGCTATTTAGATTTACATCTAATTCCTAAAGAGCCAGAACTGTGGAAATTAGATAATTATCAGCAATTTATTGAAGCCAGAAAAAATTTAATTTTAAAAAAATTTAGTTTTATGATTCAAACTAATATCTAAAAATTTATAAACTTACTTCTCCCTATTTCGTTGCTGCATCCAAAGCATAAAAAGTGGCGATCGCTATTAAATCTCACGCAGCCCAATTCCAAGATAGTAACTCGGCTGGTAGTGGTAAATATGTAGTGAAACCTGATAATTTCTAACTAAAATTATTCATTTCTAGCTATTGGGATTTTGAATTCTATTTAACTGACTGATAGAATTGCCTCTCAAATATAAGATTGCTAAATATATCGTTTAGCCATTAAATGTTAAGAGTAATCAAGTACAAGTATTTTGAAATTAGAATATTGCGGCCTCGATGTCAGCCAAAACACCTATTTGCCCCAGTTGCGGTTCTCAACACACTGTCAAAAATGGCAGTATTCATAATCAAAAACCAAAATATCAGTGTCAAAATTGTCAAAGACAGTTTATAGAAAATCCCACTAATAAAATTATTACTAAAGATACTATAGAACTGATTGATAGGCTTTTACTTGAGAAGATACCTCTGGCAGGTATTGCTCGTGCCGCTCTTGTTTCAGAAACTTGGTTACAAAAATACGTTAATAATAAATATACTCAGATTTCCCAAGAGGTAAAGGTCTCAGAGAAACCTAAAGGGAAATTGACTATCGAATGTGATGAGGCTTGGTCATTCGTAACTAGTAAAAATAATAAACAATGGATTTGGTTAGCTTTAGACAAAAATACTAGAGAAATAGTCGACGTTTACATTGGTGATCGCAGTGAAAAAGGTGCTAAAGGATTATGGAATTCTCTGCCACCAGTTTATCGTCAATGTGCTGTTTGCTATACAGATTTTTGGGCTGCTTATGCAAAAGTTATTCCCAACAAACGTCACAAAGCAGTCGGTAAAGAAAGTGGCAAAACTAATCATATCGAACGCTTTAATAATACAATGCGTCAAAGAATTTCACGTTTGGTTAGAAAAACTTTATCATTCTCAAAAAAGCTAGATAACCACATTGGTGCTATCTGGTATTTTATTCATCATTATAATTCTTGTTGTAGCGCCTAATTTTATTATCACTACATATTTACCACCACCCAACCGTGATGGTTTGCAGTTCAGGACTTAGCCTTGTGGGGACGAGAACTTTCTGTGCAAAAGAGAGTATTTCATCTAGAGTTAGTTTGCCATTATGCTTCTGCTCAGGTTTGGGTATGGAGTAGGAGCCAGTACGACGCAAAGAGGGAAGGACTTCATGAAAAACCCATCGCTGGAATCGCTTGGCAACAGGTTTACGAGATTTGAAGATGAGGCGGTAAAGTCCAGTCTCAGTCACAGTCAGCATTTCCTGTCCTTTAGGGTTGTCATCACCAGGGGTATAGACATTAGCGATACCCCTTTCGTCTTGATCGAAAGAAGTTAAAGCATCACTGACATTTTTGATTTCAAGGATGGCACATACATCCGCAGCCACCCACTCCGGGTTTTCTGGCGTACCGACAAAACGAACTTCTTGCGACTCGAAAACAAAAACTGATAAGTTCGACATAACAATACTCTCCCTTTTGAAACAACGTAAAATTTTTCAACCGACTTCAAGAGAATCTTTAAATATCAAGCATTGGCATAGGCAACCATTCACCGTTGAAATAAACGGCTCTTTTTACCGGAGATTGGGAGGCAATCGCCCTAATTTCTTCTGCATTGGGCTGGCAATTTTTGGGAAGAAAATCTGTACTCAGAAGATAGCTATATGAAGCAAAACTCTCCTGATGTACAATCGCCAGCAGTTTGACTAATACCCAAAACTGTCGGCTAATTCTGGTTTCTTGAAAACTAAAACTTGTGCCAATCAACCAAATGTAAATACCACTAGCATTTCCCAAGCACAAATAACTGATAATTTTGTTAGACAGCCAAGTTTTATTGCTTTTATTTTGAGCAAAAAAGTGAAAAATTAATGTACTTTCTGATAAGACAAGTAATTTTTCACCCTCAAGAGATTCAAACTCATTAAAACAATGCTGTATCCATGAAACTAACCCCTCCACATCTACTTGGGACGCAACATTAGAAGATTTTTTAATCCGCAAGAAGTCAGCATTAGCATAGTAGTGGCTTTCCCTGGGATGTCCTTTAATATCGATTACGTAGACTTTAAGAGAAGGTCGCTGTTGTTTGATGTTTTTAATAGCGTAACCTGCTAACAAATCTTTACCAGAACAGTAAGCACCAACAATCAAGGTATGCTGTAGTAATGACGGAAAATTGAGAACTGTTTGCATATTTTCTCCTAATTATTATTCCAGCCGTCGAATTTATATTTGAGATGAGAATTCTGGAGTAATCTTTCGATTCCCAAACGGATTAAATCTGGTGGAACCCCGTCTAAATTCAACTCACTTTGGATAAACTCATCGATTGAAGAAGCTGTGGTTTTTTCTAACAGTGCCAACATCTGTTGAGATTGTGTTGTTGCTGTGCTTGATGAATTAGTTTCAATAGGGGTAGATTGTTGATTACTTGATACAGAATCAATAAACTTGTTGGTATCCCGGTCATAGCCAGAAAAATTCTTTAACTTTGGCATAGGAAACCATTCATTAATACCGCCGTAATAAACGGCTCGACCAACAGGTGATTGTGCAGCAATGTCCATGATTTGGGTGGAAGTAATCTTGCGATCGCTGGGAATTAGTTGAGTGGCGATCATGGCACTGTAAGCTGGGACGTTATCTGGAGCAACCAACGCCACTGAAGTTAACTGAGAACGCAGACCGCCAGAAATGCCCAAGTCGTCAGTGTGAGGGTTCTGCACAACAATCCAGAAATGCCAGCCAGAGCTATCACCGCAAGAACAGTAAGAGATGATTTTGTCCTTGAGCCAACCAATTTCACCCTTAGCATTTTTGAATTTGGAACAAACAGCCGTGCCTTCATCCAGAATGATCAGCTTAGGTCCCTTGATTTTCTGGAACTCGGTAAAACATTCTTTGACCCAACTAACTGCTTCGGTGGGAGACATTTCAACAATCTTGGCGCGTTTGAGGGTATCAACACGACCATTGAAATAACCAGTTTCTTTCTCGTCACCTTTAGGGTCAATATAAAAGATGTGTATGCCAGGATGTAGCCGCTTGATGGCATCGATGGCGTTGCTAATAGTGATGCCCTTGCCAGAACCAGGGACACCAACCCACAGCATATTCGTAACTTTTCTGGCAATGTGAGCGATTAAGTCATAGTTGGTATTAGGTTTTGAAGTGTAGGTGGAGATTTCGGTATTTATAATCGGAGTTTCTGAGGACGATGGCTGTGAAGTGGGAGGGAGGGAATAAGCCTCATGAGAGTGAATCTGTGGTGCTGATGTTTGGGGTGTTTGTAATCCTGGAGTTGGTAGTTGTGCAAATCGCGCCTCTGGAATACCTCTATTCTGGGGTTGAACTGATTGCTGAATGGCCTCCACTTGCTGATAGTTAACTCTGGGGTCGATAGTAACTTGCGCCAAATGCCCAGATAATTGTTCATGAGTGGGAAACTGCCCTTTAAGCTGAATAAACCAATCGAGTAGCCAACGGTAAGCGTAAAATCGCTTTCCCGGATCAGCAATAGCCAGGGATTTGCATAAAAAATGAGAACATTGCTTGAGCATGGCGAATTCGTATTTCTCCATTGGCTCTAAGTGCAGCATTAACTCGGCCAGTTCATTTTGATTAGCAAAATATTCTTCCCTGGCAACACTATCACCCATAGCCGAGAGGAAACTAAAGAAGTCGCCACGAATGAATGGAATCGGTGCAAATTGATGAGTATCGTTTAAGTCCTGAACAATTGACCAGAGATAACCAACTCCGGCAACAACCGCACCAATAGGAGCAAGGGGAGATGTGGCATAGCAAACCGCACCAACCGCAGATGTAGCCAGGGTGATGAACTTAGCCAGATTCATCTCGTTGCGTTCGTTTCTGGCACGAACTAACAACTGGTCTTGGCGTTCTTGCAACCAAGAGGCGATGTTACCAGCTTCCAAATACTCAATGCTGGGATAATCACTGCGAAGTTCTACCGTTTCTTTTGTACATAGCATTGGTATTGGTTGTTCCATCTCTCCTGCTTCCCCTGCTCCATGCTTACTTAGTCAATTTCCAAATGCTGTAACCAATCTCGCCAGCCATCATCGCCACGATGTTGTACCCAAAACAGGCAATGATTGACAGTGGGTTCGTGTATTGAAAAGGCCACCTGCCGACGAAAGTGGTAATAATATCGATCAGCCAGAAAAATAATGCGATCGCTCCACCTGTATAGCGTTCTTTCAAACCAGCGCGTTTGTAGTCGCCCCAAAGTGCTACAGTCAGGTCAATATTCCCAGTAGGTTTAGTGCCGAGTGTGTATTGTTTTGATTCCTCAAATTCATTCCTGGCAGTAGCCGGATCTTTGCCTCGCAATGTCCTAGCTTCCATTACCTGCACGAGTGCAGAGATGCCAAAACTAATCCAAAACAAAACATTAAATGGCAGTTGTAGCCAACCTATCCAACCGACCCATTCGGTTTCAAACCAGGGCAGTAAAGGTTTCCCTTGAAATAAAACCTGCCAGATACTATCAGTTGAAAGCAGTGTGCCAATCCAAAAACCAATCGCCCCAACAAGCTTATAACCAGATGTACCGGGAGTGACAAATTGAGCAATGATATGCGAAATAAAGATAACGGGAAATGAGATGAAAGTGACAATCCATTGAGCTAATAATTCTAAGATGCCACTTCCATTTTTTTTAGGCTGGCTTTGTGGTGCTGGCTCCCCTTTAAATTGTGAATTAGTATCCTTCGGAGTAAGATATTTCATACTAAAAGTTCTCGTCGATAAAGTGAAAGATTTTTTGCTCTAAAACATCAGCAATTACATTGCTCAAAAAGCATAAATGAATTGGCACTGTAGAAAATATTTGATGGGCTATTGCACTGCTAAGTCCACAAATCGGTAAATCAATTAGAAGAATCTTGATAAAGTGGCGAATTCTTGCAGGCATTCTTAAATTGATATTTCCATTTCCATTTCCTTGCTTCAATTCGCCCAACGCATTTACCTGTTGAGTCATAGACAAAAACTGTTTCATCTTCTAAATATCCTGTAGTGTTAGGTCTGGGGTTAAATCGAGTGGAGTCTAAGTAATCGTTGATTCGCAACTTCTTGAAAGAGGGCATCACTCCCAGTTCATTAATTTTGTCGGCGGTTGCTGCTCTTTGTTCGGCTTTAATGCGTTCTAATTCCTCTGATTCTCTGATAGTGATGCCACTGTTGTAAGTTTTGAATTGGGCTGGCAGTTGCGATAACCAAGGACTAATGATTAACCCCAGCCCTAATAACCCCAACAGTGCTTGCTTTTGGTATTTCATCGCCAGAATTAGCTTGAGACTGGAGCATATTCGTCCAACAGTTTGGTGAAGTTGTCGATGGTGTTTGCAATTGGCTCGTCTTCAACTACTATTTCTTCAACCTGATTTAATGTTGCTTCCGTTTCTAATTGAGGAGTTTCAAAGCCGACAGCGTTCAGTATTTCACGTTCCAAACACATAAATCACCTCCAACTAAAAACAAAATTGAATACTTTATTGCTGCACCTGAATCTGAAAAGTATCAGTTTTATCTGACGGTGCATTAGTCACACGAATGTAAACAGACAATCCAACACACACCATGAAGAAAATAATTGAAAACCCCAACCAATTTTGTTGAAATAATTTCTGTATTAAGCTGGGGATTGGAGTTGTTTGCTCAACAAAGAGCGTGTCAAATTTTTCAAGTCCTGAATCGTTGTTGGTTGTATCGACTTTTTTTCGGATGTCGGCAATCCTAATTCATCCAAAAACGCTTTCGGGTCAAAACCAGAGGTCGCACTATTGGTGAGCGTTTGAACTTCTTGCCTAATTTCTTGTGCAGTTTTCAGCCCGTAGTCTTGAGTGATACGTTGTCTGATTTCGGGGTTCTTCGCTAACTGATAAATAAACGCTATTTCATCAAAGCCTTGCTCTGTCCGTCGCTGTAATGAACGGGCATCAAGCTCACTCCTTATTTCATCAAATAATTCTTGTTCAAATTGATGAACTGCTAATGCTTGAGCAACAGTCTTACCTGCCACAATGTCCAAGAATGCTTTGAACGTTTCGCGGCTAATTCCTTCTATCTGCAATTGTTCACTCACACTTTCTATGGCTTGGGTCTGTATATTCACCAAATTACTACCACCTCCCAATAGCTTCGATTGATCTAGGGTTTTCTGCGCTAGGTTGAACAGTCTTTCTAAGCGATCGCTAATTTCTACAGGAAATTGTTCGGCATTCGGATCAATAGTTGAATCTGAGGCGGCGAGTTGCTCTAACCCAGCAATAATTTGTTGTGGACTGTAGCTGGCACTTAATAGTTCAAACAGTTCTGCGCGAGTAAATGTGCTATTGGACATGATTTGTTTCTCCTAAATTATCTGATGTAAATCCCAGTTGTTCCTGTTCAAAAAGGGAGCGAGTATATTCACCTTTATTCGCTTGGACAATAGCTTCAACAAGCGGTTTTTTATCAATGCCTTGAACAATGTCAGAGAACAATTCGCCAATCTTTCCGACTACCCATACTTGGTAGGTTGTCATTAATGGCGCACGTAATTTCTTTTCTTGAGCAAAAGCTTTCATCCGCCCAAGCATTAATCTATACTCAGGAACAAGTTGAGCAACTTCGATCCATCGTTCTAATGTCCGGGGGCAAATGCCTAAAATTTTGGTGGCTTTGGCTTTTGACATTGGTAAAAGCAAAAAATTGACTCCCGATTGGCTTGGTTTTTGATGAAAAAGTTGTTCTCTCCATTGTGATTTCATGAACTTAGTCAAATCCGTATCAACAGTCTCAAAAAGTTAGTCAATATCTGTGTCATATCAGTGGCATTTCCCGTATCACTGTCAATGTCAATATCTGTATCAATATTGATGTCCATAATCGCCAGCTATTGACCGTCTCCTAACCTTGCTCTTTGATAATAAAAAACCCGCTGTGTGCGGGTCTACGGTTAATTGAACGAATTATTTACCGTCAATTTGCCGGAGTAAAAATAAAAGGTGGTGGTGTCACACCATGTAGCGAAAACCATTGGTCAAGAAACCAGCAATATCCAAAAACCATGTCTTGCACTTCCTCTTCGGTGCAATACCTTTCTACTGTTCGTTGATCACGACAAAGAAAGATTGCCAACTTTGTATAGCTCAAATTCCACTTTTCTTTAAGTTCACGCGGTGTCATACTTTTAAATGCCCTCCATAGGCTCCATCTGTGGTGGGTGCAAGTCCCTCGGTGTCTCACCACCGGGGGCATTAACGCGCAGCAATGCTGTAATTTCTTGCCAAGTTTTAAACATATTTTATTACTTTTTTATGATGGATAGTTTTGAAAATTTGTTCAATTATGGAGAGTGTCAATTTCTGGAACAAATTCTTCATAATCAGAACAATTGTTACTGTCTATTCCATGAGGATGAATTGCACACACTAACATTACTCCCGCATATTTAATCCCATGAAAATTCCGACATTCTCTGCAAGGTGTTGGTATTGGTTGAAGTTGTTGCTTTAAAGTTTGCTCTATTTCTTCATCGAATTGATATTTCAAAAAACGGTTGAGGGCTGCGGCTTGCAATACAGTTCCACCTAGCATGAAAGATATAGCTGCAAACCAAGTCTTTGCACCTTCTCCCTTGATTACTCCTTTAACACCGATAATGCTACCAATGACTAATACAATTGCTCCACAAGCAGCCATAAAAAGGTTTAGATATTTAAGCTTTAACATTTTGGCTCTCCTATTGGGTTCCATCAAAATCCAGGTATCCATTCAACAAAGCACTTCCTAAAACTCCTGAAATACAGACCAACATTCCGCCCAAGCAGATGTTCTTTCGAGCTTGCCAGTTGTACTGACTGATCATGCTAGAGCTTGCATTAGCTCCAATAATTTCAAAACCCCAACAGCCTAATGCACCAATTCCCAAAAATGCTGTACTTAACAAGCAGGTAATCCCTATTGTTAATAACGCATTCTCCATAAATTCTCTCGTCCTCGAACGTTTGATGTAGTGATATCGAATCACAATTTGTCTAGTCTCGTCGTACTTTGCTTGATATTCCTGGGTTAATTTTGGATTGCGGTTGTTCATACTAGCTCCTGAAAAAAATAAGACAGCCGAAGCTGCCTTTGATGAATTAGCTATTATCAGCTGACCTGAAGATTACGCGATTGAACTAACCGATCGCGCCACTCCTGATTTTCAAACAACGCACCCCAGGACTCGAACGAAAGCACTCGTCTAGGGAAGAACTGATATTTTGATAGTTGTTCAATCAACACATTCGCTTGCGTTGCTGTCAGATTTGGTAGTGGTTTTAGTTCGCTTCTGGTTGGTGGATTAGGACAAAGTTCGCGTGTTAACCACAGTAGATTGATATCTTGCGTTATCTGCTCGTTGTTTAGAAAATAAGTGCAATCGCTCTGGTTATATTCGCCTTGCTGTTTGAGTTGCCGATGAGTGGTATATCCCCAGATTCTTACTAGCCCATCCTCAGTATTCACTTGCACAGCCAAATAATAATCAGCAGCCCAATTCGGAACATCAACCCATTCTTGTGGAACACGAATTTCGCTTAAATCAATCGCTTCGCTTGGAACTAAAACTATGCGAATTTCATCAATGGTGATTGCTGTACCATTGATTAGTTCCCAGCAACTTTGTACTGTGGTTGTGGCGTTCCAATTTTCTTCTAGCCAAGGTAAGACGGCTGATAAAGCCAGTCGATTGATATAAGCATTAAAACGAGTAGCAGGTGTGTTCAAACTTTGACTGCATTCCCAACTTTGGGTTTGTTGAGTGGGTAGTATTTCTAAAATTAAATCCATGAGGTTCTTTCCTCTATAGTTTATTTATGGCTGTGTCACAGAAAAAAAGACAGTTTTAAGCTGTCTAAAAACTGAAATTTCTGCTCAAAAATCTTGATTAAGTTCTTATAGTTGTGGCCGAAGGAATTCTACTATCATTCCTGTTTGGTATCTTCTGTCCGAGAACATAATTCATCCATTCTTGAATAGCTTGGATTTCAGAAGTGCCAGAGGAAACAACACCCAACACCTGCTGCTGATATGAACTAATGGCATGATTTGAATCAACCTTGTCAGCAGCCCAAGCCAAACAAATGTCTCTCACCAGCTTATCGACTACAGCTATAGGAAGTTCACGAGGGAATGAGACATTCTGAAATTGCAGCCACTCTTTAATTAAGTCCACTGGATAATTAGTCAAAGTGCGGACTTGTTTAATTCGCAAATCTTGGGGATGAATTGTATTGGTTTTCGTAGGCGCTGGAGAAGTTGGTTGTACAACGGGGCGATCTCGTTCATCCTCGTCTAAATCATATTTAGGACGGGTGAATAATCTTGATTGAATCTGCTGTAATAGTCCTGCCCAGTCAGCGTTTGCATCCCAATCTCGGCGGATTTTGGTTTTGGTTATAGCATCATATAAACCGCAGAAAACGACATTTTCTTCACCAGGAGTAGCAACAATTGTTAGAGGTCTAGAGAAGTCTTCTACAACTGATGCGGCGAGTAAGAAAGACTTTGTAAAGTTAGTCTCGATTCCACTTCTGACGATATATAAATCATCTGCAAAGACAACAATATCTAATTTAATATTGTCTTTGCCTTTGAAATCTTTACCAGTCACTCTTAACTCACTCAAATAACCAGTTAATGCTCTTTCGGCTACTGGAGTCTTTTTATCAAGGCTAACATCATAGTTGTACCAGCCATAAGCTTGACCATCAATTTCTAACTTATTGACATACAGGTAAATAGGAAGTGGTGGATTTCCTAAGCCTAGTTTGATTTCAGTGTGCATTAGAAGTTCTCCAGTTCATCAGTAGTTTGGTTTTGTGCAGATTGTTTGTACATTCTGGCTTTGTTCATTTGATGAGAAGAAGCTTTAATTAATGGCATTGCTGCTTCTTTTACAGATGCTTTCGCTTGCTCAAATAGGAATTGTGTTGCTCCATATGCGTCCTCTTCTGGGTCAATCTGCCCCCACAGAGAGCAGCCTACTTCTACCGATTCAAAATCGCCAAGGTTAAATTTTCGGTGATAAGTTACAGAGATTGTTTTGATTTCCATACAAATATATTCAATTTCTCAATGATTTTCAGCACAGCTATTCTCTAATAGATAAATTATTAAATTATCAAAAACAATCGTTTATAATGGGTTATTATAACTGATTTCAAATAATGAAGTTTTGCTATCAAACTTAACTAAATAATGAATGATGTTTGACAATACTTGTAAACTGATTGCTGAACTATATTCTCCTGATTTTGCAACTTGGCTATTGGGAGAACCCATCACTTTAACTAAGTTAAGCCCAACAGAATTATCCATAGAGCCAATTCGCGCTGACGCTTTAATTCTGTTGCAGTCAGATGAAGTTGTTTTACACATAGAATTTCAAACTAAACCTGATGAAGATATGCCTTTTCGGATGGCAGATTATCACTTGCGGATCTATCGTCGCTTTCCCAATAAAGAAATATACCAATTTGTGATTTATTTGGATAAAACCAAGTCTGAAGAAGTTTATAAAACTACTTTTACTACAAGGAAACTTCGACATGAGTTTGACGTAATTCGTCTGTGGGAACAATCACCAGAAATATTTCTGAGAACCCCAGGATTGTTGCCATTTGCTGTATTAAGTGCGACCGAGAATAAAGCTAGTACATTACAACAAGTGGCGGCGGCTGTTGATAAAATTAGTGAAAGACGGACACAAAGTAATATTTCTGCTGCTGCTGCAATCTTGGCTGGGATAGTATTAGATCAAGAAGTGATTGGGCGTTTATTCAGGAAAGATATCATGAGCGAATCAGTTATTTACCAAATGATTCAAAATGAAGCTGAAGAACAAGGACGTAACAAAAAAGCCCGTGAAATTGCAGCTAATATGCTGGCAGAGGGCATGAGTATTGACCTAATTACTCGACTAACTGGTTTGTCCCCAGAAGTAGTGCAACAGTTACAGCAGCAGCCTACTAACGAGTAACTTAGGATACCTGCTCTTGAGCAACCTTAACCTCAACAAACGGCTCAATACAAAACATAGCCCCTTCTAAATAGTGCAGCACATCACCCAAATGTGTTTTCATTTCTGGGTCAACATCATTACGATTTGCTAATTCCAACCATTCTTGAGATTGAGCGATCGCCTGAATTTTGGCGTAGCACTCGTTAAACTGTTGCAGCATTTCGGTTGGTTCCATTTAATTACACTCCTTTAGTTGCAATAAAAACCCGCAGCCAGTATTTGTCACTTTCACCAATTCCCGATCCACCAGTGCTTGAATGACTTCTTTAGAAAATCTGATGCTGTGCAATGGAACAGAACCACCACAACAACGGAGGGAATGCAATAAATTTGCAGCAGTTAGATCAGACGCATTCTTACGAGCTTTAGCCATTTGCAGTACCTTTTTTAATAGCGGTTAATTAGCCTTAATTACGCTGCAATGTTTTCGTCAGTTGCTTTAGCCATACTTGCAGCCGAATCATCGAGTGCCACTGCTGCGTTTAACGGTTTTGTGTACTGGTTTTCGTCTACTTCGTTTGTCCAATACATGATGTGTTGAAACACCAAACCCAGCATTGATTCACCCTTGTAGACACGGTAGATTTTGGGGCAAGCACCGGAACAGTAAACCAGCGTGTAACCAGAGATTTCAATTAACTCTGCGTTTGGATGAGTCGGGGGTAAAAGTATCGGTTCGCAGCACTCGCCCCAGTCAGGATCTTGAAAGAATGACATATTTGCTGTATTTTGCATTCATCGTGGTGAGAGAGGGATCGCTGTTGAAGGATGCGATCGCTTTTTTTACTGTCTGTACTACGCCGCTACAGGTTGTCTGATTCCCAACAAGCCGAGTGCCGCATCAATACTGTCAGTTGTGCGGCTCTGCCCCAATGGTCTTTGTCTGCTGTACCATTGATCCGCGCGGTTGTATCCTATAAAACCTACCCGTCGGTTGTTGAAGTATAGGGTGGTGCTGAAAGAAAGCCAGTCAATCTCTCCGTGAGTTAAACCGTATCTGTGGCAAGCTGCTTCTAATTCATCGCTGAGGCGATCATTGCGTTCTCTGGGGGTTTCTCTTAGAGTGGCTTTCACTTCCTGCACTCTTGTATAAAACCAGTCTCGGTCAAATGGTAGCCGTCCATTATCAACCAACTGCACCCATACAGTGATTCCGGCTTCTATCCAGATAGTGCGGATCGATTCGGGGTCTACTTCGATAATCTCGGCAATGATGCGACGGTCACGAGATGTAAGCGGGTTGGGAGTTTGGGTTGCTTCTTTGGCTTGCGTTTCGAGGTGGTTATAAAATTCTGCTTGTGCTTCGGCTTGCTCGTCTATTCTGTTGCTGTTAAAGCTTTTGGGTGCTTGCTGTGTCTGCGTTACATAGGTCATAATAAAATCTCCAATTAATTTGGATAAAAGGCGATTGCGAAGTTTTCCAGGCCCAGCAATCGCCTTTATTTTTATGGACTAACGTTGTGGTTGACCACAACGCACTCATGGAAATTTGGCGTAGCCGTATTTAAAACTCAAACCCAGTGGCATTTGAGTAGTACCAAAGCAAACACGGATGGTTGCAAAAGCCTAACTATTGATTGCTTCTGCATCTGGTGGTTGCCTTAATTGGGATTAGGTTTTCAAGGTTCTATAGCAAGTGCAGTCTTGATTTATTACAGAGGCACTGCACTATTGTCCTCTGTTCTGACTTTATCCTACGTCAGGCGTAGGATAAAGTCAAGCGTTTAAAATAGTTTTTACTACGTTTGTCGTAGTTTATTTTAAAATAAGCGTAGTTTAATTTATGCGTGGTATCGTAGAAGAACTACATTTCAAAAGTCGATTTATCTATGCAAGGTGGAGATTAAACTAATGGAGGTGTTATATGGGCAAGCGAATGATTGCTTGGAGGTTAAACGAAATAATGGCAAAGAGGCGAATCAAGAATAAAGATTTAGCAGCAGCTTTAGGAATTGACGAAAATTCTGTTCATCGATTGAGACGAACAGATGAAATGCCTCGCTTAACTGCGGAACGACTTAATGGGCTTTGTATTGCCCTTGAATGCCAACCAGGAGATTTAATTGTCTTTATCCCAGATGACGATACAGATAGCACGACCACCAAAGACGCGCCAAGTAAATTTAAGCCTATTCCTGTGAGGGAATATTTAAAATCTAAAGCTGAACAATCCCCAGCGCAGGATATTGCAGCATAAAGCGATCGCCCGCCGCCAAGCAAGTGCGATCGCCTGCTCGATCCTTTGAGTGCAAAGTGAGCTAAGTTAATGCTGACATAATTTTTGGTCAAATCCAAATATCAGCTAAATACTCACTTTGGTTAAATTGCTTTTTTTCACGTTTTCGTGCATTTACCAATAGTGGGCAATAATTATGCTGACACTAGACCGCGAAACAACTTCACCACCCAGCTACAGCATTCTCAACGACAGCATTAAAGAAACCTTCACTGCCATTGACCGCTTTGAATGGCAAGCTGTTGATGAGATCCTCGAAATGCGAGAACAACAGCTTTACCGTGAAGCTGGCTATCAAAGTTTTGA
Organism: Nostoc sp. HK-01; assembly: GCA_003990705.1. GTDB lineage: Bacteria > Cyanobacteriota > Cyanobacteriia > Cyanobacteriales > Nostocaceae > Nostoc_B. The sequence continues at coordinate 143,403 of AP018320.1, read as the reverse complement.
GGAATACTGCCAAAAAGAACTATCCTCCTGGGGTGGCTATCGCAGAATCAATCAACTGCTGGGAGCCAAGAAAGTTAGGGACACAGCCGATGAATTGGGCGAACACATCAAGAATGAACGCCAAGCCCGTTCACTGCTGCGTTTGGTCAAGGAACCAGAAAAACTCAAGGCTGCTGTGGCGATCGCACTGCAAGATAATCCTTCCCCAAGCGAATCGGATTTTGCCGTAGCTGCAAATAAAGTGCTTCCTCGGCTACCACTCCAAAAAACTGAGGAACCAATGGTTCCTCAAATTCAGGAACCAATAGTTCACCAAACTCAGGAACCAGTGGTTCCTCAACCTGCCACCGTCACGGTTACATCACCAACTCATCCAAGACATGGGCAATCAGGAACCATCTCAGCAGACCCACCCAATCAAAGGCAACAGATTGTCACTTTTGAAGATGGTAGCAGGGAACTGGTGAACAATACTGATTTGTCCCCATTGAGTAACGAAACAATCGACTCATTTACTGCCGAAAGAACTTACCCCAAAGAGTACGCCGAAGCGATCGCACAACTGAAGGAGCAGTACCAGCAAGAATTGGAACGACTGGAACAGGATTTGAGGATTGGCTTACTGTCAGAGGCTACAACCAAAGCCGAACAACAAGTACAAGAACAACTGACCACTTTACAAAACCTGTTTCAGCAGCAGAAGAAAGAAAATATCCAGTTACAGCAACGGATTTCCCAGTTGGAAGGACTTAGACAGTTAGAACTTGAAAACCAACGATTACAACGACGTATTCAGGAATTAGAGAACGCTGTAGAAGAACGTCCGGCTCAGGAATGGAATAATACTTTTACCAAACAAGCCACTAAAGCACTAAACAAAAATGTCAAGCGATCGCTATATAGGGCAATAGACCTGCGATCGCTGGCTGAGGAGCCACCAAAGGAAAATGCCACCGAATGCTTACGGTTGATGGGTATAGCTTTGGGTAATCTGGCCACAGCTATGAATAACACCCAAGCCCTGCAAGCTGCGGCGTTAATCCTCGGTAGTGAACCCACACCCAGCGCGATCGCATATCGAGCTGAACAGCTACAGCTACTACCGCAAGCAGTTAGCGACGTTCGGGCTGTGTTGTCCAAGCCTGGGTGTAGCTGGTGGGACTATTTAGAAGTAGCTCAGGAATACGAGGTTATCAAAGCTGACTACTGGGCAGAGTTGACCCCACAAGAGACGGAGTTAATTGCTGTCCTTGAGCAAGCCGAATCCTCACTCATTACGGAACCAATGGTTCCTGACGAAACCTCTGCTGATCCTGGTTCTTCTGACGGCGAAGTGATTGAGCTTGGCTCTATTGTTGCCCATGCGGATATCTACTGCGCTTTGTACAACGCTAAAGGTGAAGTCATCGAAGACATGGGTGATGAAGTTTGGGTGGCTTGGGAGCATTGGCGAGACAAGCCCAAAAAGACTGACAGATATTTCAAGGACGAGTTGCGGTTCTGGCAAGAAACAAACCAGTAAATAGAACTCGCGCTTATTGCCAAAAGAACTGAATGCAGCATGGCTCAACTGCTGCCGATATTTTCATGCGCCAAAAATCGGAGTTTATATGGATGCAATCACAATTATTTCACGTCAACTACACGGCTCACCTGTAGAGCAACGTCAACGCGATGGTTATATAAACGCTACTGCTTTGAGTAGTGCCTATAAGTTGGCCACAGGAAAACGGCGTGATGTTAGCGATTGGCTAGAAAATAAACGCACACAAGAAACACTTTCACATTTAAGTTCAAATACGGGAATTCCCGTGTTTGAGTTATATCAAGTGTTTCAAGGCTCTCCTGAGAATGGAGGCGGCACTTGGATACATCCGAAGCTGGCAGTCAGATTTGACATTTGGCTTTCAGATGAGTTCGGCTATCAGGTTGAGCAATGGGTTGAAGAATGGGTGCTGACAGGGCAATCAACAGTGCTTGATTCCAAGGTTCTGGAATTGGAGAACAAATTAGAAACTGCATTGGAGGCGATCGCCCAATTACAAGCTCAAATTCAAAATCTGTTGCCTCCCTCGGCTGAGTTTATACCTCCTGGTTGGGATACCGAGGTATGGCGAAGTCTTGCACCACAGGATCAACGCCATTTCAAATTCTTGTTTCGCCGTCGAGGTTTTCGACCTTCTGCCAAAAATGAACCCTTGGCCTTACCTGCTGTGGACACAGAAGCTTGGAAGCAGAAGCAACGCGATGAAGTAGCGCATCTGATAGGTGAAGTGTCGCCCGAAGAGAAACAGCAATTCCAGGCAGCAAAACGCCAACAACTTCGAGAGTTTTGGTCACAAGCCCCAGAAGAAGACCAAAAAAATATGCCGTTTTAGCGAGTCAGTTTTTACAAATTATGGAAGGTGAAACATGAGTAGCATTGCATCTACTGAGAGATTCTCTATCCTGGTAATATTGCGCCGGGAGTATCTTGATATCACTGGTAACTTCTGCGCGGCCAAGCTGATTGAGTATTTCCGGCATTGGACAAAGTGGAAACTCAAGAACCACCGTACTGCTTGGATATACCAGCCCCTAAAGAAAATATATCTTGACCTAATGGGTGAGCATAGCCTTCACGTTATCCGAAGTGCGATCGCTCTGCTTGACGAGATGGGCATTATCTCCAAGCAGAAGAACCCAGGCAACGGGCAGGATCGGACATGGCAGTATAAATTAAACTTCGAGGTACTAAATAAGCTGTTGGAACTTGGCAGGTGCAAAACTGAACCTTCAAGATTCAATGTAGAACAACACCACAGATCCCATCCAGAAGTTTCAAAGCCACAGCAACACTCTGCTGTTGAGCTTGAAAAAAGTGAAGAACTGAAAACCGAGATATTGGAATGCGGACAGGAAGGAGTTTATTATACTCCAGAATCAGAGTCACCCGAAATTACTCACTTCGTTGAAAACATAGAACAAGATAACTCGACTACCGAGACAGATACTCATGAGGACAATTTTTCCGCCCCGGTGGTGTCGAATTTTCAAGATGAAGACTCTGGTGATGATGATTACGCCGAGCCTGTAGAAAAATCAGTGCAGCCCAGTAATCAAGAGGTTCAGGAAGTATTGCAACAACTGAGAGACATTCCTTGTACCCCGCAGTTTCGATTAAACGCAGAGATTCAACGTACAGTGAGGCGGTGTTGGGAGAATGTGCCGGGTGCGATCGCTTATCTCAAAGAAGCGATACGGACTTGGAAAGGGATCAAGTCACCGGAGGCTGTTTTTGTTGCGGCTTGTAAGGAAGGCAGGAAACCTGAAGCGCAACAGGCCAAGTCTGGTGTGACTGCTTGGTTTGAGTGGGCGAGGCGAGAAAGGATTGTGATTGCAATGTCGGGTGAGGTTGTGTATACGCCCGACGGTGAGGCTGTTGAGTTAGCCGAGATGATGCGGCGGTTTCCGGGTGGGGAGTAATGCCATAAGTGAGGCGTGATCGCGGCACATTCACCCAAAATCGTTCTGCACTATAATGCAGATATGGAATAAAATTAATATCTCAATATGATTAATAGTTTAGCTACAACAGCAATTCAGTAATCAGATAGAAGCAAAGTTAAGCTCAGTAGTCTTAATAAAAATTCTGGCAAGGACATGAAGATTGTGAACAACTACTACGTGACGAGTATCAAATAAGTTTTTGCGAGAATCGACATAACGAACCTAATCTCCTTACCAAATGAAGTTCATAACACAGTCGCATATATAAATTACATTAGTAATTTTTTTAGGATATTAATCATGGAAACAACTGATTTAGAATCAGCTTAAGTTTTTTATTAGCAAGGGATGGAACATCTTAAGACTAAAAATTTGGAGTGTGTTCTGCCCGGAATGGAATGATTTTTCTGCTCCGAAATTTTAAGGATTAGTTTGGATAAAAAAATGTAATTTGACACTATTCGCATCTTAAAAATCAGCAATAGCGCAGCGAATAAGCTAATCAGCATTTAAGCTGCACTGTTGAAATTGTAAATAAATGACTGAAACTTTCTCCTCTGCCCCTCTGCTCCCCTGCGGTCTAAACTGCAAACTAGGTGCTTAACTACTTAACTTTAAGACACCAGTAAAATCTAAGTGCAATGGAGATATCCCTGCCTCTGTAGCGGCTTGAAAAATTAAAGTGCTAATTGCATAATTGTTTATAAGTCAGCCATAAATTTCCTGAACAACCTCATAGGGATTAAGAGAACGAATTAGAGTTTTGCGCCCTAAAATATTAATTTGGTAAGGTGAACACAAAAATGAATAAGACTCGACAAGGTTGAAAAAATCTTCTAAAATATTTTTATATAGCATCATAAAGTGTTTAGTCAGATAAAATATTGCAGTATCAAAATACTGACTTAACTTCTTGATGTCTTATTATTTCGTTATGAGCTGTAAATTTAGTAGGTGTCAATGTTTGATAACTGGAAATTAGAGGTGCTATTTCAGGTGTTTATGGAATCGAGAAAACCTCTAACCTTCAGCCAGGAGACATTACTAAAATTGCAATAAATTAGCTCATGTGATCATTACCAGGATAGAGAGAGGTAGTACTATAGCAAGGTTCAATAAGAGACTATTTATAAAGTAAATCTTAAGTAGTTATGTGTCTAGACTGAGCGTCTAATACACCGTTAAATAATACGGTACGTTAGTTGCTTAAGTTGTTATTTTCATGAAACATCATATCGAAATCAGCACCTAAGACACCATACATTAATTGTATTTCTACTTTATAAATAACCTCTAACTATAAACGAAGTTTGAGTAACAATGCTACTCAAAACAAGCTATCACGTCGTAGATCCACTCGTTTCTAAAGAGTTTTCTGATATTTGAAACTAAAGAACTAAGCCTGTCTTGAAATCTAAATAACCCCAAGGAATATCAATATGAGTTGGAGAAATTTAACTACTCTTTTTGTATTTGTGCTGATATCTCCATTATTGAATGAAATAAATTTAGCTCATCAACCTCATCAGCAGTTGGGTAAAACAGAAGCTTTAACTAAAGTTTCTCAAGAAATAAACGCCTCATCTAACAAACAGCTAGTATTGGCAACACCAAAAAAAATAAAGGTGTGGATTAATACCTTCATTCCTAATGGTACGGTTAAAGATCCTTTAGGTAGATGCTTTAAAGGAGATAATCGAGGTTTCTCTAATAGTATTCATGCTTCCTCACGAACACATCAAGAAATCGAGTTTGATGTTGCAACACTAAACAAAACTATTGATTGGAAAAATACTGGTACGACTCATAAAGTTGATTGCTCAACAGGACATATTTTGGAGAGTGGAAAAGCTTCTACTGCCCAACTGATTAATGGCAAAATAGAGAGATCAGGCAGTAATATTCTCATCAATTTTAACGCAGCTTCAAAAAATCCACTAGTTACTGAAGCACCTGCCATTGATTTGAACATAACATTCAAAATTAATCCAGCTAAACGTGAAGCTTCTATTAGTGGTCTGCATGATGGTTTTCCAGCTTATGAGGCTTATGTAACGGCAGAGGGAGGCGCTGGCACATTAGTATATTCACATGATCATCGGGCAACAGGTGATACTCCAAATTCTTTATTTCCTCCAATGGAGATCACAGCAAAAAAAGATATTATCAAGTTTTAAGCTGTACAATATTTCATTCAGAAGTTGGTGAGAAATTCCATCCCCTTGTGGGTGGAGTTTTTCATAAGACTAACCGACTACGACTTTTAACGGAATAAGAACGAAGTGTGCTGTTAAAAATTAGGTGTGCTGAAAGTTAAAGGGCAAGTCAATCTGATTGTGTCTACTTAATAGGCTTTTACTCACTAAGAACAAACGAACTCTGTTGAACACCATGCTCCTTTCATTATCCTTTTTTCATGCGTTCTGGTGTACGCAGTTCATGACTACTTCTTATTTTTTCCTGGCACCTTATTGCCGCTAGTTGCTACATTTGATTCAGTAATTGAGTTAATATTACCATGATAACTAATATTTCCAATAACGAGTAAATCACCTTGAACTACTAATTTAAAAGTTTTATTATTTTCATTGCTAACAATAGAAACCTCCTTACTTGAAGTTTTTATAAAATTATTAAATGTATCTAGTTTTTTCTCATGCTTATTGAAAGCAGTATCTAGAAAATCTAGTTTCGCCTTAGATTGAGTGAGATAAGAATCTAATTTCTCTTTAGATTGAGTAAGATAAGAATCTAATTTCTCTTTAGATTGAGTAAGATAAGAATCTAGTTTCTCTTTAGATTGAGCGAGAGTAGTATCAAGAGAAATTAGTTTCTGATCAACATTTCGTCCAGCAATTTCAGCATTGCTTTCTACAACTAAATTTTTGGTAGTAATTGATTGTCTTAATTGTGCTTCAAGATTACTAATATTTTTCTGATATTCTTCCTTTCTTTCTGCCTCAAGAATCTCAAGATCATTAATATATTGTAGAGATTGCTTGATTTTCGTTTCAAGTTCATCTACTTTCGCCTGTAGAGCTTCTACTAGTTCTGATAATTGATCAAGTGTTAATGACATTCTTTTACCTCTTCATAAGTGATATTAAGAGCCAATAGAAATTAATAAACAAAACTTCTATTACTTACCAGCAGAAGCATTGAATTTATAAAGGAGCATCAGTTTTATATTGTTAAATTCTTGTGTTCCCTGAGAAACTAAACGAATAAGAGTCGTACCTGATAAGGGAGTACCTTGAACTGCATAGGGATGAGGATCTCCTTCTCCTTCAGAACTGTTAATAATAGCTTCTAAAGCTTGCTTAGGTGTAGCATTTTGTTCAAGGAAAACAGTTCTATCACTTCGTAAAAGTTTAGTTGTATGAAGAAGCTGAATCTGTTTTTGGTCTGACCAAAAATCACCTAAATGTTTGACTTCGACACGATAGTCACTTTCCCTAAGTTTCGTATTGGTACCTTTAATAGTGGCATCAAGGAAAACTCCAATAAGCCTTCCTGTCTTAGCAGCGTCTTCGTCGATTGGTCTCCAGTATTGATTGGGAAAAGGAGAGCGGCCAACAGAAGGGGGTTTCTGTCGCCTTGTAACTTCTATAATATTACGTTTTGAGAAAACGAAAACCGTATAACTAACAGGCTCACTATTTATATTCCATACGTGGGACATCTCACCATTTCGTTTATAAGCGACAACAGAAATAAGTTTTGTTTGCTTGTCTGTAATTTTCCAAATAGAAATACCATCTCCATCGAGTTCTGTTCTTTCTAGTTCTGCGCTTACTTCGTCTGATAAATTAATACCAACTTGGGCAAACGCTTTTATCCAAGGACTGTTAAGTAGTTTATTTTCCTGAAGATAGCTTTTTAACTCAATATCAACAGTAAATAATGGTGGCGCATCTGTAATTCCCGGAGCAAAGATAACTCGAAAACCATCAGGAGACAACAAAGCAACAATTTGTTCTGGCGTAAGTTCCCATTCCACAGTTTGTGGATCTTCCCGGTCAATTGAGGTACTAAAATATTTTTGAGCGTCTTCTGTCCACTTACCTAATACTTCACTCCACGTAGAAGAATTACGTTTTAATTTAGGAATATTCGTCGCTCCAGCAGAGTAGTAAAATCTTAGCAACTCGCGGTAGGCACTGAAAGCATCTCCCAGGGATTGAGTATAACTTACACGTAAATTATTAATCGCATCTGCTGACAAATTAGGCAATCGAAGCGGAGGTTGGCTTAAATTACCTCTAATACGGCTGGCTTCAGCAGCTCGACGCATTGCCGCTTGTTCTTGAGCTTTCTTACTGGCTAAATTAAATTGTGCCGCTGTTACTTTAGCTTGGGCAGCAAGCTGACGTTTCTCCGAAGCTTGGAGGGCGTTCTCTTGAGCAGTTTGAAGATTCGTTGCTTTCAGTTTGGCTAATTTACTCGCTTTAGATAGTAAAGTTGTTTTTGATACTTGAATATCCGAAGCTTGATAAAGTAACTCTATACGACTTAACTCATTCTCCATATTTTTTAGAATATCTTTGGCATTGGCTTCACTTAACTGTGCAATGTTTTCATTAAGTTTATCTATCTTCAGATCAATATCATTGCTAGGCAATTTCTGAGTCTGTAAATCACTTAAATTTTGTAATAATTGGCTACGCTCATTATTCCCATCACCTTTCAACCAGGGAAATAAACTCTTGTTGAACTTATCAATACAAGTTTCAAGGTATTCTACATTTTGGTTTGCAGCTTCAACAGCAGACTTGGGTTGTGATATGTCTTTTACTGCCGTAATTTCATTAATTCGTTTGTCTAACTCTTGCAGCCAGGGATCTAGGTAAATCTGGAGTTCGCCTCTAATACTTTTTGGATCTAGCAAAAATAACTGTAAATTTGCCATCACCTCAGCTTGAATTTTCTCATTGGGGAATAGTTTCTGAACTAAGTCATTTGCTTCTTTTTCTACATCTTGATTCCACCATTGCTTTTTGTCTCGCTTGTTACGAATCCATGTGCTGATCAAATCTTGACGGAAATTGACGGCTTGTTGCCCAATGCTGGTAACTACTAGTTTTGCAAAACGTGTAATAGCATCTTTTAGCTCATCCTCAGTTGTGATTTCTTTTCCCATTAACTGACTAAGAGCTTTGATTGCTTTAACATTACCTTTAGTATTATTCAATAAGTTTTTACTAAGATGCTGAAGAAAACTACGAGGGCTATCGTACTGAATTGCTTTAAGCGTTGTCTCTAGTTTTCCTAACTTTGGAATATCTTTCTTCAGATCCTCATAGGAATTTTCTAAGATTTCAGTAAGTACAGGAATTTCTTGAATATCGAGAACAACAATTGCATCTTTAACTAGTTGTTCATCCAAAATTCTCGGCAAGTTGTCAAGCAGTATCTCTAACTTAGGGTTCAATTTATCAAAAAATTTGTTTAACTCATTTTTTCCTTTTATATCTAACAGACTTAACTCTTTTTCAACATCGAATCCACTAGATTTAGCAATATCCAATCCATTATCAATTAAACCAACTAAAATTTCCTCAAGCGGTTTATTTTCAATGATGCCATCAGCTAATTCACCAATTGTTCCTCCTATTTCTGACCCTAATGTAGCACCAAATGTAGCACCAGCAGATCCGCCATAGATACTTCCGATTACTACACCGGTTAATACACCGACAAAACGACAAATTCCTTTAACTAGCCTACCCCATCTTGATCTCTTCTTTCGTTTTGCTTGTAAATTTTTAGCTTTTTTCAGTTCTGTTTTAGCTTTTTCTAACTCGTTATTCAACTGCTTGATCAAAGTGTTTTGCACTTTAGCAGCCATCACACCAATTTGACCATATACCTTTTCTTTTTTTGTTGTGCCATCAAACTTACCAATATCAACTTCAAATTCTGTTTCAAGTAGAATTTTCAATAAGTTTATTTCGCTGACAATAGCTGTTATAGATATTTTGGTTTTTTCCAATTTTTTAAGAGCTGTCTGGAGAGAATTTTTTGCAATCTCCAACTCTCTTTTTTTTATTTCAATTTCGTTTTGAGCTTGTTTTTTCTCAATTGATACAGCCTTTTGTTTTAATTTATCAATATCCTTATCTAGGTTGCTGATATTTTCAAAAATATTTTCACGTTCAACTTCTACCTTCGCCGCTTCATAAAGCATTTGGTTGCTAACAACTTCAAACTGAGTGGCTAAAGATTCAAACTCTGCCATTTCTAAATCTGCTTCAGCTTCTCTAACCTGAGCAATTGCAGACACAATTTGTTCTTGATAATCAGCTGTATTTAGTAACAAAGATTGTGTGAGTAAGTTTTTAATTTCTTCAGTACGTTGACCCTCAATCTGCTCTTTCAAAGCAGATTCATATTTTTTTTCATTTTCCTTAATCCAAACAAGTGCATTTTGCAAGTTATTAGTGCTTTCTTGCCAACTAAAATCAGGGAATTCTCCTTCATAACGCCCATCAATATCCTGTGGATTATTTTCAGATACTAAAGGGATGCTTGATTCTAACTTAGCCGCTATATTGAGCAAATTTGTCTCGATATTGTTTGGATATGATGCTATCCAATTAATTAATAAAAAGGGAGCATTAATATAATAAATTAGCAAATTGTCTGCGGACTCATTTTGTTCGATTAAATAAGTTTCGTTCCTTTGCGAAACAGTAATCAACCAACGCTGCCGTTGTAGTACTGAAATAACAGTCGCGTTTACAGAGATATCCCCAAGAAAAGCTTTAATTTCAGCGGGAATAACCTGTTTTTCGAGGTCTGATGCTAATACGGAGCTAACTATTTTAATAGGGTTTAATTGTGTATTCTTCAGAAATTCTGATGAAGTTAGCCAATAACCTACCTGCCACCAGGGTTTAATCTCACTGATGACTTCAGGCAAATCATTAAGCAAAAGTTGTTCTCGGCAGAAGACAAACCGGACTGCTTTTTGCAAGTCATTTACCTGTTTAAGTATTATATTATGTTTAAGGTTAGCTTCTTCGCCTACAGCATTGCGTCGTAGAGGTTGCACAATCAATTGGCATTCCCAGTTCAACTCGTCTAGTTTTATTTGCAGCAACGACAATAGAAATATTTTCAGCCCAATTCCGCCTTCAGCTATCATTGTTTGGATCTGAGTCTGAGTTTCACTACCCCATCGATTTGTGAGTTTGTCAAGATATTCTGAAACTGATCCTGGTATCCAAACAGGAATCAAATTATCTGGAGTATCAAACAATAAAGATGCTCGTGTGTATCTTATTAAATCAAAAGCGGCGAAGGCCAAAGCTAACCCTGATCCTTTTGTACCACTAGAGAACAGTTTTTCAACCGATTGAAATACTAATCGTGAAGCACGAACTGCTTTCGATGGCATAACTGTCCGAATAGTACTCCCAATCAAAATATCTCCCGTCACTTCAGATAAACGCGCTAATAAAATTAACGCATTCATGCCAGCACAAGACTCCCATGTATTATTAGACTCTATTGCTAGGCTAATCCAGCCTGCAAATTTTGTTAAATTTTCTGTGTTTGGTGAACCAAATTGCTCAAATGCTTGACCAGGAGCCAATCCAACAGCGATCGCTGTTAGCCCTAAATCTAACCTCATAGCAGCAAGAAGAGCTTTGAGCGCAAGCGCAGGCGCAGCATCAAGATTATCATCTAAGGGCTTCTCTAAGAGCTTCTCAAGCCGATCTGCTAATTTACTATATGTTCCATCCTGGATGCTTACTCCCAGATGTGCGAACTCTGCTAAAGTTGGTCTGATTGCATTCAAATCGAGACCTTTAGGGAGATCAACAGCCTGATTCAGCCATTCCGGTAGTTGCCTACTCAAATAGACAGTAATATTTTGATCTCCCTCATTATTGGATTTTTGGGACAGCCTTCCTCGTAAACCATCCCAGATGCTTAACTTAGACCAATTAAATAATACTTCCTCATCGGTTTTACCTGTTTGGTTGATTGTATTTTTCCAAGCAGATTGACTAGCAAGCGATTCTTGAATCTCTTTGTTAGAGTGAACTAATTTGGAATTTAAGAATATCTGAGAAATTTGTTGGCGTAGGTAGGTTGTTAAGGCTAAATTTAGGCGATTGGGTTGCTCAAAACTAGAAGTAGCCAAGGCAGGTAAGGCAGTTTGTGCTAAAGGACTTGCCAGTCTTTGTTCAAATGCCACTCTTGCTTGATGAGCATTAGCCGAAATTCCTTGAATAACTGAATCAAAGCTACTAATATCAACGATTTGATTATTAAAGCTATCTAATTTATTGAAATATTCTTGTCTATCTGGTGCTTTACTAACATTAGTATCAATGGGATTATTAGAACGAAGTTCTGGCAAGATATTCTGAGAAAATAGTTCTAATTGGGGAGAAAAATTTTCCTCTGTAATTTTAAAAGTATCGCTTAAAACTACTGATTTAAGGCTTTCTAACTGCTCTCCTAAAAGCTTAGAAGCCCTATTTCTTAAATTAGTGATTAAAGGGGTGAAGTGCCATTCTGGGCAAGAGTATAGTATCTGGCGAATTTGAACTTGTGCATTTTCCCAAAAGGCGGGAACCCCTTTGATGTTTTGGCTATTGTTAACAATAGTTTGAAGAACTCTTTCACTTAAATCCCCCCAAAAGGCAGCAGCTTCTGGAACATTTAATTGCCCATCTTCTAGAATAACCACACCTTGTTGTTGGGCTAAGGTTAAAATCAGTGAACCTGCGGCGAAAACTGATTCTAGCTTAATATTAGTTAATAATATTCTATCAAATGTACTCTCTAGTAACCACTGGCAAAAAGCTTTGATATCTTCTTGAGAACCATCTCTATTTAATTGATTGAGGAATGATTGTCTTAAAACCCTTAGTGTTAAAGGATGTATTGCTGCAACTTGGTAGCCAGAATGTTGAGGTTCAAAAAATCCATCTCCTCCAGGGTTACTTTTAGGAGATTTTTTCCGGAATTTAGCCCAGTGTTCTATCCAACTTTCTACATTTCTCCAGTTTGCTGGAAGCTCTCCTCCAGTAGATGCAATAGTTATATCCGATAAAACTGATGAGTTTTCTAGAGTTTTCTGTAGAAAAGCAGGGACGGCTTCTCGTGACCAACGAGTTCCATTTAGTGTTGTCTCATCTAAATAATCTTGTGTTTGCCTAGCAACATTAAATATTTCTAGTAAATCACTATTAGAATTTTCAACGAAAATTTTAACTTCTGTTTGCCATTTGTTCAGATCAAGTTTGACAGATAAAGCAAGCCGCTCCGCAGCAGCAGCTTGTGTAGCTAATACTGGCCCAAATTTAAGGGGAGGTGATGTTTGTGATAATTTTTGAATCTTATTTAAAAAATCTAATGATAGAGTATCGCCTGTTAACAATTCTTTTACTTCTTGCGTAAACTTTGCTTGATCTACAACTAATGTCAGTAAAAAAGTTAAATCACGCTCAATTTCTTTTTGTGAGTTCACATTTCTTTTCTTAATAGCTTCCGAAAAAATCTTTGTTATTTCCATAATTGGCACCTTGTTATAATTGAATAAGTTTAATGACTATTAACCCTAAGAGTTAAAATTTAGCATAAACCCGTGGTACTATTCCCAATAATGACATAACAATTGTTACCACGATTTAGCTATACTTAAAAAATAGCCATTATTAAATAAGCTTTGCAGCATCAATAGCTTATGTTTTTTTGATTTTCTGCTTTTTTAAATAGAAATTTTGGAAGCTAAATATACAAAATTATAAAATCAATAAATTCTTTATAATCTATTTTCTATTATTCAAAATGGGTTATGAAAAATTAATATTAATCAACCAAAACATGGATTAAAGGATGTAAAGCTTGCACTCAAAGAGCATTAAGCTTAAAAGTAGCAGTAGAAACTTGCAAGCTATATCAATACGGCTTTGTTGCAAGCCTAAAGTGGTTAAGGCTTAACTCGATGACACGAATTTGTCTCAACGTCATTTAATTGGTCACTGTACATTTGCCCAAGCCAGCCAATCATTCGCCATCCCTAACTTCGAGTTGATACATTCGCATTGAAGGATATTCGCCCATCATTCGCCAATAGTATGCTTCAGGTAATGGCGATACCCTTGTGCCACAACGATAAAGAAAAACTGGCTCACCCCGGTGCATTGCTTTTTTCAAAATTTGCTCTAAACTCGGCTCTAGTTGATCGCTGTTGTGCCAAATGATATGCGACTTGCCATAATACCCTGCATTCAGCAAACTGGCGAATAGCCATTCCATAATCGGCTGAATCTGGACAAGCTCTAATCCACTTCCCGTTTGTCCATAGCTTTCAATCGTCGGTTGAGCTGGTTTTGGTTTTAGGAAATTCAAGATTTTCATAGTCATGGGCATTACAACTATTCTTAAGATGCCCAGTTTGATTAGAAAATTCAGGTGGCATATCTGCATTACCCCAGAGCCAGAGCAACCCCAGATTTCTCACTTCGTTGATGAACAAGAACAGGACTACTCAACTAACGAGGAAGACCATCATGAGGACGAACTTTCCGAGGCGGCGGCTAAAGCTGATTTTAATGCGCCTAAGCAGGAAATTGCGGAGATTTGTAACGAGTTGAGGCGTTTGCGGATCAATCCTCAGCCTTGTTTGGGAGTAGTCAAGAAGCATTGGGAGAATGTGCAAGGTGCGATCACTAGGGTGAAGGATGCGTAGACGCTTTGCGGCTTGTCGTAGACATCGCAGAAGGGTGGTGTGATAACCCAACTGGACTGTTTATCAATTCCTGCAAGAGTGGGATTAAAGGGAAGAATACCGTTACCGCAGATATTAGTGCTTGGTTCGAGTGGGCAAGGCGGCAGCGGATTGTGCTGGCGATGTCGTGTAATGTGGTTTATACACCGGATGGGGAGGCTGTTGAGTTGCGGGAGATGATGCGGCGGTTTCCGGGTGGGAAGCTATAGAAGAGATCGCGCAGCTTTGCAGACTTAAAGTAAATGTCCCACCTGCAAGGGTCAAGGATAGAGAGCAAGCATTTAGTTAATAAAAAGTTGTAATTCATTTAAGCTGAACTACTATCGTAAATCTACTGAGACTGCTAATATTCATTTTAAAGCTGTTCTGCAATTTTAAAGTTTTAGTGCAACTTGTTTAACCTAAACGAGTATAAATGCTCCAAGGTGATTAGTTGGGTTTTGATAAACTCTTAAAACTAAACATTTATGTAAGTAGCGATTCTTTAAAACATCGCTTCAACGTTTAGGCACTATTCGTTGCAAACATAATCCCGATTTTATTAAATCGATAGAAGACCATAGGTAAAGTACAAGCTGTACCTAGGTATTGATATTTGTAAAAACGAGACATCAGTTAATCAATATTGAGCAAAGCAAGAGAATTGCCATCAATATGATTAGTATTTTTGCTAATTATTGCTAGATGCTTAAACTGTAAAATCAAGCCTTTGCGGCTATTAAACAGTTTATTGAATATCTGATAAACAAATAATTATGAACCATAAAACAGAGTTTGTTTCTATCTTACTTGTGGATAACCAGCCTCAATTTCGTCAAGGAGTCCGTACACTTTTAAATTTCTACAATATTAGCAGTTCAGTAAAGTTTAACATTATTGGGGAAGCGTCTACTGTTGAGCAAGCCATTAAGTTGAGTAGAGAACAACATCCAACGTTAATATTACTTGATTTGGAATTGCCTCCAGAGGATGGAATTAGAGTTTTACAACACCTGAAAAAGTCATCTTACGCTGGCAAATGCTTAATTTTGTCAGCATACCAACAAGATGAGTATATATATTGTGCCATGCAAGCAGGTGCATGGGGCTACATATTAAAAGACAAATTAGCCACTCAATTATGTGAAGGAATTATGACTATTATTCAAAATAAAGTTTATTTACCACCAGAAGTAGCAACTGATTTCATCCGATTATTCCAATACTACTCAGGAAATTCGTTAACCTCCAATAGCAAAATTGATTTAACTAAACAAGAGCAGGAAATATTGAACTGGTTAGTACAAGGAGAACCCAATGAACAGATTGCCAAACACCTTTATATTACGGTTGCAACAGTCAAAGCTCATCTCACGAACATTTTTAAAAAGCTAGGAGTAACCAGTCGTACCCAAGCAATCGTGCAAGCTCTTAAATCAGGGTTGGTTTGCCCATGAAATGCTCCGATTATTATTTCCATACTCAATTAAATTAGCCTCATTACCTGCTTGCATAAATTCTGAAATTCAATATTCACAAATACCCATTGTAGGAAACCAATTATGTACTCAAGAATTCAAAGAAACGGTAAATCAACGACTAATTCATCTGCAAGAAACCCATTTGCACCACGTCCATTCAAAGTTGAAGAATCTGTACCTCAACAAAACTTGAGTGAAAGTGATGTAATTCAAAATCAAGAATTAGCTCCAAAGTCAAGCAATATTGATAGTAAATCTTTGTTGTCGCGTATAGCAGTAACAAGACCTGAAGATGCACCACCACTTCCGCGCCCAGGCATCCAAATGAAGTTGGGCATGGGTGGAGGTAAGGAAAATTATCAACCACTATATCAACCAGATACATCTCCCCCACGTCTGCAAATGAAGCTGATGGGGCATGAGGACGACAACAGCCAAATGGGTGAGGAACAGGGGAAATCTGTTGAAGAGCAAGTGCAAGCGAACGCCAGTCCGAATTTTTTATCGAGAATGTCCATAGAGCGACTGCCACTTCAACCGATTCCAGCACCCCCACGTCTGCAAATGAAGTTGACGATAGGGCAACCTGGGGACAAATACGAGCAAGAAGCAGATCGGGTTGCTAAAGATGTCGTTCAAAGAATTAACTCAACGGACAATCAGGATGTACAGAGAAAACTTGCAGAAACCAGTTTAGTAAAAGCAAATCCCTGGTTGGCGAGAATGTCAATACATCGACCCGAAGATCAACCAGTCCATGAAACCCCACGGCTGCAAATGAAGATGAGCATTCGAGAGCCTGGAGAAGAGCAAGCGCCCACATTCGACCAACAAACGAACACCCCAGTATTGCCATTGATACAGCGTGTGAATATAGGAGGAATGACAGCCTCACCCGATGTCGAAGCAGGAATACAACGGGCAAGAAGTGGTGGACAACCCATAGCCGACAACATCAGAGAACCGATGGAACAGGCGTTTGGGGCTGATTTTAGTGGCGTGCGTGTGCATACGGATTCTCAGGCAGACCAGTTGAATCAGTCGATTCAGGCGAAGGCGTTTACGACGGGGCAGGACGTGTTCTTTCGGCAGGGGGCGTATGAGCCGGTGAGTCGCGGGGGGCAGGAGTTGTTGGCGCATGAGTTGACTCATGTGGTGCAACAGAATGGGGAGGCGGTGATGACATCGCCCTTCCCAACCAAGTTCTCATCAAAAAGCTCCTCCCATGCAAGCAGCGAGGAGAGAATTACCGATACCCCCTGTTGCAGAGGAGGAGGGGGGCAACTCATTCCACAGAGAGTAGTTTGTAAAAGTTCGGATGTAATCCAAAGGGATGTTGATTTCACAATTGATCACTTCATGGAATGGTTGCTTGAAAATGGGTATGAGGAGTATGACGAATTGGACAAGGATGACGATCTGTTAAGGCAAGCTTTTATAACGGAGAAGAATGACATATCCGGCAAAATATCTGAGACGCAGTTTTACAAAAAGTACATAGAAGGCATTTTCAGTGGGGGATTGGATAACTCCGAAGGAAAGCCGTGCGATGAAGAATTAGCAGGACAGAGGGTAAGATCTCGGACAGGTGCCGCCCCTCGACACATACGTAGTAGTACTTATGCTCCAGTCCCGGGCAACACGGCATTTATAGGAGAAACGGCATCTCAGAATGGATATGAATACGAGTGTGGATATTGCGATGAAAGTTTAGTAGTAGAAAAGGGGAGTGGAAAGGAGAGGGATTATGTGAGGGGGTCAAAGAACGTCAAATGCCAACCGCCCGTTGCCCATCCGCGTGAAATGCCATTTGCATATGTAACAGACGGACTGTTGGCATTAGGAGCGACGGCGAAAAAACGGGTGGGTAGATGGGGATCACACGATACGTGGAAAAAACTGAAGAAATATGCGGGTTGGGAGTTTCCCCAAGTCCATCATCAATACATGACAGCGCATACCTTGTGTAACTCGACGGCGAAGGATACGCCATTTGCCAAGTTATCCGGGGCTGCGAAAAAATCAATAATGAAGGGGCTGAATGATTGGATAAAGCGAGACGCGACAGCGAAGAAATACTGGGTTAAACTACCCTGAGTGCGATCGCCTGATCTTGTAGGGTGCGTTAACCAAGTAACCCACCAAACCACCCCACCCGTGCAACCTAAAAACACCCCACAATTCACCCACAGCCACCACCGCCGAATATATGTCTCAATGCGTTCTACATCCGCACCCTGCTCGTAAAGCCGAGTCACTTTATCAATAGGTTAATAAAAAGAATAAAAAATTAAACAAATAGCAATTTTCTTATGCAAACTGTGAATATATTTATTAATCAGCAATCAGTAGCACTTAAAAGCGACCCTTTCCGTTCTAAAAAAAAGACTGCTGTTAACTCAAAATTATTGCCGGGCATTACAAAATATGAGAACGTTCAGAATTGCTTGTTTTTTATTAACTAAAAATAACTTGATGAAGAAGTTGCCAATAATTATAATTTATTTAATATTTTGTATGAGTTTGCTATTTTTTATTGGAGCTAAAGTTCCTATTGATAAAACTATAAAAAAAGTTAAATTACCTAAAGAGCCTGAAGAACTAGACAATTTTTTAAAAGAATCAGAGCAAAAATTTGATGATATTACCTCTGGGAGTGAAAAAATTATTATTTGGGCAAATCCCTTAAAAAAGCAAAAGACAAAGATAGCAATTGTTTACATACACGGGTTTTCGTCAACTAGAAAGGATACATATCCTTTGTGTGAAAACGTTGCTAAAAATTTAAAAGCTAATCTTTTTCTTACCCGATTAACAGGTCATGGTCGTGGCGGTAAAGCCTTGGCGGAAGCATCGGTAAACGATTGGATAAATGACACTTTTGAGGCTGTTGAAATAGGCAAAATAATAGGAGAAAAAGTAATAATTATAAGCTTTTCTACAGGATCAGCACTTACTATGTGGTTAGCATCTGAAGTTCAAAATATGAATGATGATGTTGTGGCATTAGTATTAATATCACCAAATTTTAGTCCAAAACAACCTATTAGTGATGTTCTATTATGGCCTTGGGGAAAAACTCTAGCAAAAATAATTATAGGTTCTAATCGAAGTTGGGAACCTATAAATCCACAACAGGGGAAATACTGGACGACTAGTTATCCTGTTGAAGCTCTTTTGCCTATGATGGGAACAGTAAAGATCGCTAGAGAAGCAAAAGTTGAAAATATCAGACAGCCAGTGTTAATGATTTTTTCACCCTTTGATCAGGTAACTAATACTCAAAAATCAGAAGATATATTTAGACGATTGGCAACTTATAATAAAAAAAAGATATATATTAATGAAAGCCAAGATCCTTACAATCATATTATTATTGGAGATATTGTATCTCCAATGAATACTGAAATGGTAACTCAAGATATTCTTAATTTTATTGAAGCATTGCGGTATTAACCCTCTACTGTTAAGCATGGGTGTCAGGAGCAAATACCATTTTTTATTTTAATGAATAAATTAATTTAGAGTTTTTACATTATAAAATTTTTACAAAAAATTTGGTTTTAAGTATTATTTTAAATAAATACTTAAATGCTTGCAATATTGCGGTTAAGAGCTTGGCTATTATTTTTATTTTTGCAAATTGATTAAATATAGATACAAAAAGTACAAAAATACCTAGTTGACTATAAATTCTAAAAATAAGAGAATAGATGTCTAATTTATTGAAAAAAAGTTCATGTCAGAAAAAGAAGAAAAGCCCTCCCAATCATTTAGTATTAGTGGCGGTCAACTTTCCGATGTCCAAATTGGAGGAATGGCGGGTCGAGATATAAATGTGACCCAAAATCAAGAAATCGGTACAAGTGAATCTTCTAAAACATTAACTCAGGCAGATGTAGTTGAATTAATCGCTCAACTTGAGGGATTGTTTCGCAGTTCCGATTTACCAGAAACTCAGACAGCGAAAGTAATCCAATTTCTAGATGCTGCTAAAGATGAGGTACAGCAAAAAGAACCCGATAAGGATTTCGCAGCTAAGAATTTGCAACGGGCGACAAAAGTTCTCAAGGAAGCTGGTGAAACTGTTGAAGCAGGTACAGGTCTTTGGCAGAAAGTTGAGCCCATTATTACTAAACTTTTACCTTGGTTGGGGGTAGCGGCTAGTTTCTTTACTGGAATGGGATAAAATTATGCGCGAACATTTCCCTTCTGAAGAACCACCATCAGCCCAGAACCTGGAAATTTCAGATAATGCTTCCCTTAAAAATGTTCAGATTGGGGGAATAGCTGGTCGTGACTTGTATGTGAATCAAATTCAGGGGCAATCTGTGTCTGTTACTATCTACGACCGCCTGCTTATTTCTGATGGGCTGAGTTCACAATATAGTTATACTTCGCTTTGGACTGTTGAAGAACTCCGCTATCGGAAAACCTTGCTTAATAGAGTTGAAGATATATGGATTAAAGGGGTTTTAGAAAAATCGCTGTATAGTCAAGCCTTGAGTGAACTGGGACTAAAAAAAGAAAAATCAAAAGTGCCATTTCAGGTTAGTGGCTATCAGGAGTCTACTGGCGAATCTACAAGAGTTTTTTCCAAAGGGACAAAGATCAAGGATGACTTCCCAAATATAGGAGAAGGGCGCACCCTGTTAATTTTAGGGGAACCAGGGTCAGGTAAAACGACAGTTCTACTAAAATTGTTAAGGAGCTTAATTGATCAAGCGAAGAAAGATTCACACAAGCTGATTCCGGTTGTGTTTAATTTATCGTCTTGGGCAAATAAGAAGCGAAGCATTAGAGAATGGATAATTGAAGAACTAAAAGAGCAATACGGTATTTCTAACAGTGACTTGAGTAAAAAGTGGATAAAAGACCAAAAGTTAATCTTGTTATTAGATGGACTAGATGAAGTACAAAATCCACATCGTGATGCCTATGTTAAAGCCTTGAACCAGTTCACGGAAACACATGACATAACAGATATAGTAGTGTCTTGCCGTATCCAAGAATATAGGAACCTTTCAGAGCATTTACATCTGCAAAGCGTGATTAAGATTCAACCTTTAACTTCTGAGCAGATTAAGAAATACTTGGAGCAGGCTGGTAATAATTTGGCTGCTTTGGCAACTCTGCTTCAACAAGATAACGAATTACAAGAACTTGCAAGCTCACCCTTGATTTTAAGTATAATGAGCCTGACTTATCAAAACTATACATTGAAAGAGTTGCGTGAAATATTCTTATCAAAAGATTTTTATTCAGTCCTGTTCAATAATTATATTGAGCAGATGTTAAAACGGAGACCGATTATTGCTAAAAGATATGCTGGTATTTGTAAACAAGTAGTAATATTTGCCTTTTACCTCCTTGTACAACCTAGAAAAACATATTCACATCGATATGATACAAGGCTATATCGACTTGGATCACTACTTCTGGAGGAGGAGCGATATTCTCGACCCCAGTTGATAAACTGGCTAATTTGGCTGGCACAGCAAATGTCTCAAAAGGGCCAAACAATATTTTTCATTGAAAAAATGCAGCCAAATTTTTTAAAAACTAAAACTCAAAGACTAAGTTATTATTTTACAGTCTTATTGATTAGTGGACTTCTTAGTTCTTTAAGTGGGTTAGTTCATATTCCAGTACAATCAATTGATAATTGGAAATATGCTTTAACTACTGGACTGTTAGAAGGGTTTTGTGTTCCCTTATATTATATTTGGAATTTTTATTGGTGTAAATATTGGAATAAAGATAATGAAGAAATTAACTTGATTGAAAAGCTGGATTGGAATTTGCAAGAAAGAGCTAAGAATTTGCTTAAGTATGTTCCAATTAGTTTTCTAATCGGCTTAATTGTTGCAGTACCATCTGCTTGGCTTGAAATACATGGAATACTTAATTTGTATAAGGAGGGAATTGAGAAAAATATTATTGGTTACCAAAACTCAATTACCTTAACAATGTTGATATTAATTTACACATGTCTTGTAGGAATAGGTCTTGTATTTCTATATGGACTTACTTCTGATTCACCAACTAAAGAAATATCAAATGAAATATATCCGAATCAAGGCATATTTATAACACTACAAAATACTCTATTTATTGGAATAATTGATTGGACAATTACTGGGGTGCTTTCCTTTTTAATTGGTTTTTACATCCAAGCACATAAGATGATTCCAGCACTAACGTATGGGATAAGTTATGGATTTATTGCTGCCGTGTTTTTTGCAATTTGTTCTTCTAGTGGTCAAACCTGTATTAAACACTTTGCTTTGCGCCTTATTTTGTATAAAAAGAACTTAATTCCCTGGAATTATGCTAAATTTCTTGACGATGCTAGTGAGATGTTTTTTTTACGAAAAGTCGGCATTGGTTATGAATTTTTTCATAAAGAGTTTCAGGAGTATTTAGCTAATCGGCCACCCATTTAGGTATAGCGACCAGCAATTAAAATTAGAGACAGGATTTAAGAACTCGTTGCAACTCTTGCGGCGGTAGCGGAGTGCTGGGCGGGGCTTTGATAAACAATATGACATTTGTATTGATTTACGCACATAATTGGCCGCAAGTCAAACTAATTCGCTGCTTTTGCAATCTCAACTCTCCCCTGCACCGGAAATCGCCACATCATCTGGGCTAACGCTACCGCCTCACCCCAAGCGCGTATAAACATCCCCACCCGATATTGCAATCACAATCCTCTGCTGCGATGCCCACTAGCCGACTCCAGGAAAGTCAATTGCCCCTCTTCCACCGCCGTCAAATACGGCCGCTTGAGTTCCCCCAAAAACTTCAGTACAGCACGAGCAGCTTCCTCCAGGTTTCACTCTCCCGCAGCCGCGTTATGCGATCGCTCCACCACCGCCCACCACCAACCCTCACGCGACCCCAACAGTTTCATTGAATGACCGCACAATAGAAACAATCCCGTCAGCATCATCAGCACCAAAAACCCCATCCAATCCTTCGTAGTGCAGATCGGTAAACGGCGGTTCATAGAGTAAACCAGCATCCATGACCCCGTTTTGCGTTAGGTAATCAATGATAGTTTCCACAAAGCGAATCTGAGTAGCATTGAAACTACTGCCCTCCAAATATCTACCAAATGCTTCCTTCGCAGCATTTCTTTCCAAACCAACCAACTGGCGAATGAACAGCTTGAGATTGAGGTTCTTCCCGCAGACCTCTTCAAACCTCTCTCGGCTTTCAATGGCTTCGGCATTGAACAGCAGTTCTTCTAGGGACAGTAAATCGGCATCGGTCAGTGGAAGGTTGCGCTTGAGTTTGGCGATCGCGGCGATGATTCTCATATCCCGAATGTACGCCTCTACCTTCTTGGGTTCCAACGCCATCGTTATGAAAATCTTTTAACCTACTGCAACTGGCGACGAACTAGAAAATTATCCCGTGCCATTGTCGTTAGTGCTGGTGCAGTCTTGGCAAAATTAACCAACTTAAGGAGAAATCAGCAACGTTTCAGAAATTAATTGTTGCTGATTAGCCAATGGGACAATTACGCGCTCACCTGCCCACTGCAAACGTCTGCCAAAATTGCTCTCTAACTGCCTTGTTTTTGGTAAAGATAAACGTTTTGCTTGACGATGTTTGAGATCGTAAATAAATAAGCCTTGGTCAAAACTTTTAGTACTGCTCACACTGGCAACAATGCGATCGCCATCTGCATTAAAATCTACAGTACTACCGTTAAACCTTTCTTTTTCAATATCCTTAAATAACAATTGAGTTTTTCGCGTTGCCAGAGACAGCAAGTATATTTGTGCTAAGTCAGGTTTATTTGGTCTAGTTTCATATACTAGCGTTTTGCGATCATCACTCAATGCCAGAAAGTTACCAGCAGCTAGTTGCTGCTTTTCCAAAGTTACTGGATTGATAGCCAATAAGGTATTTTTACTTCCCCTAAGAATCTCTGTCACTAAAATTCGTCCATCCGCAGTCCAGCCGTGGATTCTAAAAGTTACACCTTTTGTATCTATGACTTTAGTATCTTTACCTGTAGCGACATTGTGTAGCCAAACTGCGGTGTCAGAGGTTGTGCCTAAATTATCACGGTTAGAACTAAAAGCAATAAAACGGCCATCATCCGACCAAACTGGATCGATAGCCCAGTACAAAATTGCTTTATATTCTCTACCATTTGGCGGGAGGTTGCGGATTCGAGTCTTTGCAGTTTCCCAACCTTCCGAATTAATAGGCTTGAGGTTGAGTGTTTTGGCATCCAGGATGTATAAAATGTCTGTACCGGAATATTTTTGAAAAAATAGCTGGCTTGGATTCTGAGGATTGGCAAACAATGGCGGAGTATCAGTACCGGGTTCAGCAATCCACCGCCGACCATTTCCTGACTCAAAAGAAAGTAAGTTCAAAGAAGCTACTTGATGACGTGTAATTGGTAACGAATATTGCTTACCCATCCGGTCAATCCGAATTAGTTGTGGCGAATATACACGACGATAACCGTCTGTGCCTGGAGTTGTCGGTAAGATTTTTTGAATAAATTCCCTCTGCTGTTTTAACGATGGCGTACTCACAAGCACTACTTGTTGATTGTTTTCTGCGGCTAAAGTCAAAGGCTTATTCAATCGCAAAGTATTAGCAACAGCCGCCGCAAGGTTTTGAGTCGTCTTTTTAGAGTCAGCCTGCTCCCATACGGAAGTTTGAAATCGCTCCATCTTCTGAGCCTGTTCAAAGACGCTACTATCGGTTTGGCGAACTGTTATACTTTCCCCATCCACTACATCTATAACTTTCCTATCTTCACTCACAGCCATAAATGAGTTGTCATTTTTTTGAACAACTAAGATAGCGGCGGTAGCTGTGGTGAGCGCAGCCAAGATAATTCCAGATCTACACAATAGCTTCATGTTGATTGTTTTATTGTTGAAATACAAGAAACTACAATCTTAACCGCATTGAATATTTATCAACATAAACATACAACGAGCATTAGATAGTCTGGGTTAGGTGATAAACAATAATTGTCTAACGAAGATCAATCGCTCTCATTTCAAATTTAACGATTGAATAAAAGATGCACCCTTAGACTTTAGTTCCTCAGATGATGGTAGTAGTGCTAGAGCTTCGACTGCTTGATTATCTTTGATACAAAGTAAATTTCTTTGATAGATTAGCTTACTATTAATATTTATCCCCTTTTTCTTACCTTCGGCTTGTAGTGAAGAGCTTGGAACCCCTGTTAGGGTAAAATCTAAACATTTATATCCATTCTTCATAACAGAAGATTCAGCTATCTTTTTACCGTTCACGAAATTAGATTTTTTAGCTGCTTCACTAAGAGCCTGTAAAATTTTGGGAATTCTTTCAGCAGCTATTTTTTTAGCAAAGGTTGAATGAGCTACAGTATATACTGATTCACCTTTTACAGTTGTCCATGTGCGGGTTGTTATGCCTTGAACTGGAGTATTAACCTCTTCTACAAAAGAACCCGGCATTAAAATGCTGAAGTTACCTTCTTGAGAAGTAAATACTTGCTCTTGAGATGATGCAGGAGCGCAAGCCGACACAGCAAATATTCCTAAGTAAGTTATTATCCGAAAATATCTATTGGCATTCACTAGTAAATTCATGGTTATTTCAAATAATTAAATTAATCTATTGATTTCTGGCTTATAATCGCGTAAATCAACCACTTGCTTTAGGTTTTTAATCAAGAAAGGCAATCGCTATCCCCTCAACTCATGCACACGCTGCCATTCCTGTTGAGTAATCTTGTAATTGGTAGCATTCGGCTGACAAATGACAATCAGATTTTTCAACACAGGGTCTTGTTTTAAGTTTTCCCGTAGCAAAGGCTTTTCTAACAGCTTGCTAGTAAACCGAATTTTGGCACAAGGTTTAACACCAACACGGCTGGTATCAATCCAATAACCAATATCCGGCGGACTAGCGATAATCTTAATTTATATATTTTTATTGCCAGAATATACAGATATTAAACGCTGTCTAACCAAGTAATCAATTTGGTAAATAAGTGATCCTTGAATTAACCAGACAATTCCAAATATCACTAAAATTTGTTTTTCAAACCCTGTATAAGTTTCAGGAGGTTTTGCATAACTCAGCCCGAATATAGGTAAAAGCATAGTACAAATTAAACAAGCAACCAAAGAAGACAAAACAATTACTAGCCAAGCATACAAGCCTTCCCACCAACTCATTAATTTTGGTACTAACCCTTTTACAATACCTATTTCCGGTGCTTGGATGTCGGAAATAAAACGGCTGAAAATTAGATGTAAGTAGTGATGAGTAAAAGCAATGAATAGAATAGGAGAAAGGATAGTTGTTATTAGCAATATACCGAACAATTCTGGACTATTGATAAACCTCGCTACCCCATACCCTACTCTTATAAAATTCTCACATACAAAAGTAATCAATCCTAGAAATACCATTAAAACCAATGATTTTAACCAGCAGCTAGGGTAGGGTAGCCATATAGGCCAACGAGAATTTTGCAATTTTTGTTTTGTATTGTCAAAAATATTTGGTTTATCCATATTAGTTTGTTCCATTAGTTATTTATTTAGGTTCTGCCTAAAAAATAAACTAGCAATACTCAATTGCTAGAATTCTGCCGCTTAACAGGCTTTGGCTTGGGAATTGGTTTAGGCATTGGAGTCGTATTTTCGGGAATCTCACAATTAGCCACAGCAAGAGCAATTGCGTGTATTTGCTGTTCACTCAAACACTCAGGGCAGCTAACCATTGCTTGCAGCAGTGCAGGTACACCTTGGAAAACTTGCACTGAACAATTGTTCACTCCCAACCATTTGGCGATAGGGAAAACCACAGGAGCATAAACGCAACTATCAGGTAGATTGGGAATTACAGAAACTATCCATTGAGCAAACATCTGTTGATGGTAAGCACTTTGAGACGTTGGACTATTAGAGATTGCCACCCAATTACTGCCTTCTCGACGTTTCCACTTATCGTTGTATGCTGTAAATGAACCCTTCCAAGTTTTGATTTCTAATAAGAAAATGCCTTTTGTACCTATGATTAAGTGGTCTATCTCTGTCAAACCACCGGAGTTATTAGTAGGAATTAAGGCATTATTAAACATCATCCAAGTATCAGGAAAGCATTGGAATATGGCTGATATTCCCCATTCACCCATGCTACCTTTGAGTTGATTTTTGGCTTGCTTAAATTCATAAACGAATGAAGCTAACCCACCTAATGTACTGTCGCCTAAAGCTTGGTGAATTTCTTGGTGTATAGCAGACTTTTTAGCTATTATTTTTTCTTGGAATGCTGCTCTTAACTTTTGCGACTGTTGCAGAGTTTTCATAGTATGTTGATAATTTTTAGACTTCTCTTAATTCTTGAATACGTTGCATGATTTTGTAATTTGTAGCATTCGATTCAAAAATTGGAATTATGTTGATTGCTAAAGAGCTTATCGCTACGAGGTTTAAACCCAATCCAAGTCTTTTAGAGCTTGAGCAACCTGTGGGCGTAACTGCCATTGCCATTCTCGTTGAGTATGATTTTCGCTATCTTTGATAGTTTTCCAATATCCAGAAGCTAACATCCATGACCAGAATGGTTTACCATTATCTTCACGTTCAGGCAGTAAATAGTTTAAATGATTTGCAATCAATTCTCCGATTCTGGCGTATTGCAAATTTGCACCATTATAGTTTTCATATCCAGCCGCCTGCGCTAATCCTGTTGCAGTGATAGTTTGTGTGGGTGCATGATAATGAGCTTTAAGCATCAACTTATGGCCATCAGTTATTTGATTATTAATAGCTAGAAAAGCTTGCTTGTAATCATTTACTTGCGGGAACTTAATAGCTAGAATTTCCTCAAACACATAGTTTTTGAACTTGTCTATACCAGTAAAATAGCGATAGCCAAGACGATTAGCCGTTTGTTCAATTTCTTTATCTGCATCAATTATTAAAGCAATTGGTTGGCTTTTACCTTCTTGCAAGCCATTAGGCCAGGCTAAATCTAGTACAGCATTGACTGTTCCTACCGAATCAATTAATTCATACATCAATTGACCCTTTGGCAGCCCATGTTCTTGCACCCAGGCATTACACTCTTCTAAAACTCTTTCATCAGCCAGTGATACAACCGCCGTAGAGCTTTCAATATCATTTTGAGCGATATGAGTATCTGTCGCTTTTGGTTCGGGAATATCGCCTGCAAGCAAACTATTCAAAAAGTTATTGGCAGCTTGAGCTAAAAGTTCACGACGTGCGGCTAAGAATTCGTGGTAGTTTTCAATTTGCCATAAACTGCGTTCCATCGGTATCCAATGCGTGGAGATCGCACCTGGTTGGGTTTTCTCGAAAGCCTCAAAATACTCCGAAGGATGTCGGTTTGAGATTTTGAGATTCGTTTGTTGAGTCAGGAAGGTCAAGTTAGCGATCGCGTTAACTTCCGATTTTGGATAGCCACCTTTATAAAGTAGCGACTTGGGGAAAATATGGTGAACTTCTAAGCAGCTGTGCTTTCCTAAAAGATGTTTAGACAAATCAATCCCGCTATCCCAATCTTTTGCTTGATGCACACGGGTAAGCATATAAACTAAGGGATAAAATCTTGACCCCATACCCCAGGCTTGGAAATCAATCGCTTTAATTTCTAAATCGCCACGATTTTGTCTTAAATTAGCAATTAGTTGATCAAGTGGGTTATAGGATGAGCGCAATACGTGTAAATCTTGAGTGAGAACACTTTCAGTAGAACCTGCATAGCGACCCCAGAGTAATGTATGCACGTACCAGTACAATAGCTTGTCACGTTCTTGATAATCTTTGAGGTGTCCACCACATTCAACAACGTAACGCACCATCACAGGGAATGCGTAAACACCACCAAGTACCCGATTATGGTCAAGCCCTAATCGACTAGAAATGAGATTCAGTAGTGTATCAATTGCTCTTTCTGCCTTGTATAACCCGTTTTGGAATGTTGCAGTATCAACATCTTTAAGTGCAGAAAACATTGCTTCTCCAGTGATCACTGCATTAATGCACCGAAGTAACCACTCTAAACGAAAGTCGAAACCTGCTTTACTCCACTTTGCTAGACGAGCTTTGAGTTCATTACGAGCATCTGGCCATTGGGCGCAAATCTTCGCTAGTGCTAAATCTCCTTTAGATAGTTTTGTTCCACCACTGTTAACAGTGTTGAAGATTTCGACAACGACATCAACTGTCTTATCTTCACCACTGACTTCTTCAATATGAAGATTAATATTTTTGATACCCTCAAGTTTATTTAAGCGATTGATGTAAGTAGTCAATCCAGCAGCAAGTTCGGGAATGTTTAGCAAATTCTGAATAAAAACTCCGACACCTTCTTGCATTAAACCAGTAACATTTACCCACAAAGGGTTATCCTTCATTTTCAGAGGAGCATAAAATTCAAATATTTCTTCCTCTAAATTGAAGTATAAACCTGTGAAAGCTTGGGTATTACCATCAAAAAACTGGGGTGGCTTACCTCGCATAATACCGTAATAGGAAGTAATGCGCTGTTGACCGTCAAGCAGGAGTTTAACCGTACCTGTAGAAAGCTTGCCATCACCACGAGCATGATCAACTGCCTGTTCAGTTTTAGTTTGCCATACTAACAAACTGCCAATAGGATGCCTACGGTAAAGCGAATTCATCAATGCACGTACTTGGTCACGATTCCACACATAACCCCGTTGAAACTCTGGGAGGGCAATACTGCCCATATCAATTTGGTCGAGGATAGTTGTAATATTCATAATCTGTTATTTAGATAAATTTATATATAGTGTTTATGCTGCCTGAGCAAAAGATTTAGTGAAACCAAACATACTGAATAGCCAGTGAGACCATTCTTGATAAGTAACAAACACCTTTAAAGCTGACTCCAAATCAACATCCAAATCTCTATTTTGAATATCGATAATTGTTTGATAAGTCAAATCCAAAGCAATTCTATCTTCCTTGGCAAATAACCTAAACTTTCCATTAGGAGAATTATTCAGTTGAGTTATTCTTTCTTTTCCCACTTTGCCCTTGACTTGGGTTAATCTCTCATCTCGAAATAAACCAAAACGGTCATGAGGATACAGACTTACTAGCTCATTAAAATTTGTAATTCGCCTAGTAAAAGATGTGCTGCTTGGGTCAACTTGCAGAAATCCCATGACATAATTTTTACAATCAGTCTCAACCACAATATGCTCAGGTAAAACTCGCTTTCCTAAGCGATAATGGGTCAATTTAACAGGCTTTATTTGGTTAAAAGCTTCAGCAATAGCCTTTAGTTTGCCTATATCATCATAATCAGAAATGATGGGAAGATTGCTATACTGCTGCTCAAGTTCAAATTTTTTACGAGTTAGATACTCAATAATGTTTTCTGATGTATGAGGTGCAATAGGAGGCTCAGGAAGAAATTGCTGATGCAGTTTTGTTAAATCGACTGACCCTGGTGACTGTATTGCTTGCACCAAACTCAAAAATGCTTGAGTCAACTTTTGTTGCTGCTGCTCTACAATTCTCAACTGCTGTTCTAATTTCTCTTGAGTGCTAAGTTTATGCAGATTCTCCTTAAGATACGGTAGAGGAATATCACGAACTCTGTAGTTGTAATAATCTGCGGCTCTGTTTAAAACTGCTCGAATCGGTTTTTGTCCGATAATGTCTTCTAAGTCTTCACCAGTAAATAGCAATTCTAAAAGAATATCTACTGCTTGAAGCTTTACCTGTAAAATTGCTTTTAGTTCGGCTTCATCTGGCTGGCGTAAAAGAATTTGGTACTGAGATATTCGACCAATAATTGAGTTATCAAAGTTCGCTTGAAACTGTTCCCATCGGTCAGGAAACATATTCAGAATAACCAAGCTGTTGGGGACGTGAGTAAAAATTTCTTTGATGGCTTCCCCAAAGTTCAGTAAGATTTCTCGATTATGCGATAACCCTAATCCTTCTAACTGATCGAAGACAATGATTAAAGGTTCATCCAAAATCGACAGTTTAGCTAAAACTGAAATCGCTTCCAAAGAAAAAGCTTCTTGCCCCAGGTCTTCGCTCCAATTTGGCAAACCTACCAATTCGGACTCTTCTGAAGATAAAATATTGGCAGCTAACCAACGGGTAGCAATGTCTTTGCGTCGCGGCTCGGTATAACTACAATACTTAACAATTCCCTTGAGGATAGCAAGCGCAAATCCACCAGAAGAATAATGACTTACCCACCATTCACAGATCCGTTTCTCAATATGCTGCCAGTATTCTCGCTTGCGTGCAGTGCCATCTGCTCCAAGTGCATCTAAGTTTTTATCTTCTAATGCTTTGATAATTTCTTGGTCTTTTTGAGATGTAACTCGGAAACTGAGAATTTTAGAGAAGCTATTGATAATCAGGTAATCCAATTGAGTAGCAGAACCAACAGACTGTATCAGTGACTCCAAAATACGGCTGTAGATGTGATACAGCACTGCTTTAGGATGGTTTGGTTGACGAATAAATAACAGTCGATTGTTGGATAGTCGTTCCTGGGCTAATCTCATCATTAAGTGAGTTTTCCCAGTCCCCGGTTCTCCAATCACTACTGCTCCCTTACTCTGGCGATTGGAATCTAGTTTGATATCTGTCAAAATCGACTCAAGAATTAGATATTCTTGACGGTAAGTTCCAAAGTAATCAGGATGCGTTTGAAAGGGAGTATCAACACGACTTCCACTGAATGGATTTGGCTGCTGTTTTAATCCCTCCATTATCAGCTGTCGGTAAAGCTGGTAGGTAAACTTGGCATCATACCGCGCAGCATGAGCCATATCTTTAACAAAGTGTTGCTTGTTCACCTGCAAATTAAAATGCCTGCTCAGGTATTCTAAGGAATGACTTTCTAGCCCTGGCCAAACAATTTTTGCTTTATCCCAAGTACACTCAAATTCTAGTTTGGGAAACACTAAACCCACTCTGCGAAAACTAGACTGAAGTATCTCAATATCGTGCTTGGCATAGTGGCAAACTATTTTCTTTCCTTGCACCAGCCCCAGAAACTCTGTCAGTATGGTTTTTAGACTTTTGAGGTTAGGCAAATTAGGGTTGTGATTGGGATAATCTCTAGAAAATCCTTCATAAATCAACCGACCTTGATTATCTAAAATCGCCAATTCACTTAATTCTGGTTTACCCTCAGTATCGACAACTACAAAGTCCATAACACCCTGACTACGAGCAAGCTATAGCAAAATTAACACAAGTATTTTAAAGTGGGTATAATTTGTATCACTTAAACAAGTAAGATAAGAAAATATCAGTAGATAACCCGATAAGTAACAATGTCTCTTAATGGTCACAGTCAGTATTGATGCGATGAAAATTTCCCCCAGCGATCGCTACCTTACTTTACTCAAGGTATGCTAACTAACTATGGCTTAATTTATTAATGCTGATTAAGAAAGTATGTTAGCTGGTGCTGCTTTAAGAAAAACAGGTGATGCTTGGGAATTCGCCTCAGAATCCGCACTAGAAGATTTTATTTGGGAGAATCTACAGCAATTGTTAGGTTTTACCCCTCTCAAGCGACAATATGCTGCTAAGGGCGAATTCTGCGATGTTTTAGCTTTAAATGAAAATAAACAGTTAGTAATCTTAGAACTGAAAAACACTGAAGATAGATACGTGATCCAACAGCTAACGCGTTATTATGACAATTTGCTAGACGAACGGCCTTTTACCGAACAAATAGACTACAGCAAACCAGTTCAACTGATAGCCGCCGCACCCTCGTTTCACAGGCATAACCTGATTGACTGCAAGTATAATCTGCTCAAAATTGATTTATTACAGATTCAGGTTTTAAAAGATAATCAACAGTTCCAGTTACGTTTGCAAGATATTAATACTAATCAAGCTTGGTCAATCCATATTCCCTATCAGGAACTAAATTTCAGCAGTACAACACATAACAGTCCAGCAGCACCACAATTGCTTTTAGATTGGCTTGGTACTTGCTCTGGAGACGAACAGCAAGCAATTCTTAAGTTTCGAGAGAAAATTTTGAATTTTGATGAGCGAATAACAGAAGAAATTGAGGGCAGAAATACTATTAGATACGGCAAAGGTAAATCTAAACCTGTAGCTGAAATTTGTTATCAAAGGGCATCTCATAAACCAGTGGTGTTTTTATGGTTGCCAACTCCTAACTCACGACAAAAAGAAGTAATTGGTCGGTTACGGCTATGGCTAGAAGGTGAAATAGTTACTCATGTTGGTCATATACCAGAAGGTTTTGGACGAATGAAACTTCAATCCGAATGGGATGCTATGCCACGAGAAAAACGTCCGGGGAATTTATATTGGAGTCTTTCTCATAAATCATTTATACCTGTCCCAATTCCTCAAGGTTACAACGATGTTTCTAACTCTTTAGAATCACTAGCAGATTTAGCACTGACTAAGTGGCTTGCTAAAATTTAGTTGATTTACAAACCAATGTGAGCAAGTTTTTAATACTTACTAAGTAATGGCTACTGATATAGGAATCATATTTGATTTTTGAAAAAGACTACGAGATAATACTGAGAAGCAGTCTTGTCTAATAGTTAACGATGATAAACCAGGAGCTACAGTCTAAAATTGCAGAACTACAAAAATTTATAGATGAGCGTCCAGATGCAAGGGAAGTAAGAAAAGCATTGGCAGTAAAGCTGGTTTATCAAAGCTACAAGTATGAGGGAATTCAAACAATTTTAGATGTTTCAGTTGGTTCAATAACAACATGGAAACAAGCCTATGAGAAAGATGGAATTTTAGGACTGCGCCTGAAACACAAAGGGAGAAAAAGCCACTTGAATACTCAACAAAGAGAAGAAGTATTGGCTTGGTTACAAACGAAGGAATGTTGGGAGCTTGGCGAACTTGAGTATAAATTGGCTTTTGAATATGATGTAATTTATGAATCAAAACGAAGTTATTATGACTTGTTTGATGCAGCAGGAATTAGTTGGAAGAAGACTTCTTCTGCAAATCCAAAAGTTAATGAAGAAGCAGTCGCCGCAAAAAAAAAGAGATTTCATCACTGTTGGCAAGCCGCCGAGAAGATATAGAGGCTGGGCTATTGAGAGTCTTGCTATTAGATGAGTGTCATTTACTTTGGGGAGATAGCATTGGATATGTTTGGGGTAGAACCGACCAAGAGATAAGCATTCCAATTAGTAACGAACGAAATAAACAAACTTATTATGGAGCAGTTGACTATCTAGATAAAAATTTATTGTTGAAAACCTACGATACAGCTAACTCAAAAAATACGATTGATTATCTCAGCTATTTACTAAAAGAGTCACCTAACCAACAATTACTAATTTTTTGGGATGGAGCTAGTTATCATCGTTCAAAAGAAATTCAAAATTTTTTAGCATCTATTAACCAAGGTTTACCTCTAGAGCAATGGAAAATTTATTGCGTCCGCTTTGCGCCTAACTGTCCCTCCCAAAACCCCATAGAAGATGTTTGGTTGCAAGCGAAAACTTGGGTGCGACGTTTTTGTGCTTTAATCCCAACATTTTCTCATCTTAAGTGGATGTTTGAGTGGTTCATTAAAAACACTACCTTTGATTTTCCGTCTCTCCAGATGTACGGAGCATTTTCAAAAATCAAATACTAGTCCTATAGTTGTTTAGGTAATCAGCACTCGGTTTCTACAACTGATACTAGACCACGCACAAACATAGGTGAGACAATTGACTTGCTACTGCAACAATAATTACTAAAGTTCTCAGTAATGAATGATCTGCCTGAAATTCAAGATGAAGTTTGCCGCACAGCATTGGTAATGGCAACTAAACGTGCAATAGAAGCTGACAGGCCAGACCATCTGTTTGACGATCCGTTAGCTGCACAGTTAGCTGGAGAAACAGGGCAAACTTGGCGTAAGAAATGGGAACAGCAAGATAGCGATAACCCCCTTGGTAGTGCGGTTCGCATTCAGTTTGTTGCAGTCCGCACTCGTTTCTTCGATGACTTCATTTTGTCTGTGTTGCCCGAAGTTAAACAGTTCGTCTTTCTAGGAGTCGGGTTAGACACAAGAGCATTTCGTCTGTCTTTTTTACCCCAGACTCGTTTGTACGAATTAGATTTACCAGAACTCATACATTACAGAGAAACGATTTTGCAAGGTAAACCTGCTAAGTGCCATCGATGTGCGATCGCGGCCGACTTAACGCAGCCTTGGTCACATTTACTTTTACAACAGGGCTTTGATATCAATATACCTACACTTTGGCTAATGGAAGGGCTGTTGATGTACCTCAACGAGTCCCAAGTTAATGAGTTACTCTTCACGATTAGCCAGTTGAGTACAGATGCTAGTTACTTGGGTGCTGATTTAGTCAGCGTCAAGTCGTGGCAAGTTGGGGCTAAACACCAAAATGGCTTGATTAGCAAACACTGGCGTTTCGGTACAGATGAACCAGAACAGTTGTTTGCATCTCACGGCTGGAATGCTTCAGTTATTCAACCGGGAGAAATCAGAGCAAATTACGGACGATATGCTGTTCAACTAGTTCCACGCGAAATCAAAGGTGTGCGGCGTTCTTTTTTGGTTACGGCAAAGAAGGAATCAATCAGTTCATAGCTGATGCGATCGCATAAATCCTTGCTTGCCAGCTTTCCTTTCCAGACCCTATCACAAACAGCCACATCTTTTTATATTTAAAAAGCCCTGATAAAAATTCAGGGCTTAGTTTTGTACACAGTTTATTAAATGCCAGCTATAAAATTTTTGCCAGCAGTTTTCTATACAATTAATCATCCCTGAATTGCTTAGTTAAAGATAGTCGGAAAACTACCCATTCTTTACCCATTTTTCTCTAGGTAGTCATTTAACAAAGTCTTAAGATTTGTAGATATCCTGACTCTGCAACTTTGCCTAAATCACTTATTCGCTATCTCTAACTTCGAGTTGATACATTCGCATTGAAGGATATTCGCCCATCATCCGCCAATAGTATGTTTCAGGTAATGGCGATACTCTGGAGCCACAGCGATAAAGAAAAACTGGCTCACCCTGGCGCATTGCTTTTTTCAACATCTGCTCTAAACTCGGCTCTAGTTGATTGCTGTTGTACCAAATGATATGCGACTTGCCATAATACTCCGCATTCAGCAAGCTGGCGAATAGCCATTCCATAACAGGCTGAATCTGAACGAGTTCTAGTCCACTTCCCGTTTGCCCATAGCTTTCAATGGTTGGTTGGGCTGGTTTGGGTTTTAGGAAATTCAAGATTTTCATAATCATGGGCAATGCAACTATTTTTAGGGTTCCCATTCATTTGAATGGAATTTCAGCATAATTTCCTTCAAACTCAACTCACATATATAGTGGTACTAGACCACACACAAACCATCGGTGAGATAATTGGCTTTTTAAGTTATGGCTGTTAGGTAGTCACAAATTTACGTACTAAAGTGAATCAAGGCTGCACGGAACGCGATGAACCATACTGCAAGCGTGGCAAATAGGTAGAGGTAAAACCGAAGCATAACGAGATTGAATGTGCAATGAACACCACTATGCAAGATGCGAAACATAACAAACACCCACGCAGCGTTTACATACACTGCATCCACTTGTTTCGTAATGAACAGATACAGTACAAGTGCATAAAACAGTACCGGAATCTCGAACAGGTTTTTCAGGTTATCAGATGGATTGGATACGCTTGGGGGTGACATTTGAGCCAGTGTATTAGGTACAGCTAGGTCTTGCGATTTGAGCTTCCTACTTGTGATGAAATGGATACGACGGATGTACATATACACCCAAACCATAAATGTTAAAAACACTGATGCAAAGAAGGGACTGAAGATTGCATCTTGTCTCATTTATTTAACCTCTTACTTAAATTTCTCATTCTGCTAGTAGGTGAGCGATACATTGCACCACATAAAGGGTGTGAAGTTTTTCTGGCTTAATTCGCCCCTTAAAGTCGTATTGAGATAAAAGCTAATATAAGCCCAGTACGGTAATGCTTCTAGACCTCGATCGAGTACACTTAATTCAACTTGAAGAATGACAAGTCCCTTAAAACTGATTTTTGAAGCCATCAACCAAGCCCGTAGTCAGCATGAACTACAATTACAAGTTGTGCCAAAAATTGGGGAGTATTTTGCGGCAAAACGATATTCCATCTTGTTCTTCGAGCAATTACCTTTAGCTGCCGATAAAAATCTTCAGAAAATTTTCAAAATTGCATTATCCATTAAACACAATCCGATAGCGCGTTATTTGGTAGAGCGTCATGCGCCTGTCCATGAAGCACTAGTGATGTCACCAAAGGCTTGGAAAGTTATTTGTCCCCGCCCCGATCATTGGCACGTTCTGGCAGGGCCAATAATTAACCGCAATCAATTAGTCGGCGTAGTGGGTTGCACTCGTGAACAGTCAATGCCCGCCTTTGATACACAAAATCTCAGCGATTTGAGTTCTATTTGCTTGCACCTATCTGTTTGGGCGGCAACAGTTAATTCACTACCGAATGTCACAGCAAAGTCGCAATACTCTCTTTTTCACAGCGATCGCTTAACACCTCGTGAGTTGCAAATTGCTCAATTGGTTGCTTCCGGGCTAACTAACGCAGAAATTGGCAATCAGCTTTGGATTACTGAAAATTCTGTCAAGCAAGCTTTAAAGCGAATGTTTCGTAAACTTGAGGTTTCATCTCGTGCAGAGATGGTTGCACAACTTTTAGCTAGAAAACATTATTCATCAGACGCAAATTTAGATTTATGACCTTGCCGGAGAAAATATGGATCTAACCAAATTGTACCCCCACTGCCCACCACCAGCCCTCACGCGACCCCAACAGTCTCATTGAATGACCGCACTATTGAAACAATCCCGTCAGCATCGTCACTTCCAAAACTCCATCTAATCCTTCGTAGTGCAGATCGGTGAATGGCGGTTCATAGAGTAAGCCTGCATTCATGACTCCGTTTTGTGTCAGGTAATCAATGATAATTTCCACAAAGCGAATCTGAGTAGCATTGAAACTACTGCCCTCCAAATATTTCCCAAATGCTTGTTTCGCTGCATTCCTGTCTAAACCAACCAACTGACGGATGAACAGCTTGAGGTTGAGGTTCTTCCCGCAGACTTCCTCAAATCTCTCCCGGCTTTCAATGGCTTCGGCGTTGAACAGCAGTTCTTCTAGGGATACTAAATCTGCATTGGTCAGGGGGATGTTGCGTTTAAGGAGGAGTGATCGCACTTGGTAAAAGATAGGATCGCAAAGATGTCAAGTAACTATAGGTCAAGCTTTAGAGGTTGCCCTAACCTGTTATGATATTTCTGACTTGACAGCGACCCTTTCTTGAATTGTTTTGACTCAAAGCTAATTCTCACTAGCCATCAGAAAAAGCATGAAGCATCTGTCAGATTACAACTTCTTTGACCCAGAACTGCTTGTATGTCCTTATGAATTTTACAAGCTGGCACAGGAGCAAGCACCAATTATGGAACTACCGAGTCCTAAATCTGATGCCAAGCTTTTTCTTGTAACCAGCTACGACTTGGTGAGCGAAATTCTTAAGGATACAAAAGTATTCTCCAGCAATTTTTCTACTTTACTGGCAGGCAAAGAAGAACAAGATGATGAATTGCAGAAAATCTATGCTCAAGGTTGGCCGCAGATAAACACTCTGCTCACAGCAGACCCACCAGAACACGAGCGATTCCGAGCATTAGTAAATAAAGCATTTAGCTCGGCGCGTGTCAACAAAATGCAAGATTTGATTGAGCAGATTGTTGATGAACTCATTGACGATTTCATTGCCCAGAGTAAGTGTGAATTCGTCAGTGAGTTTGCCGTACCTTTACCAGTCAAAGTTATTGCTCAACAGTTAGGTGTGCCGCAAGTAGATTTGCCAAAATTTAAACAATGGTCGGATGCTTTTATTGCGCGTCTAGGCCAATTACTTTCTAGAGAGCAGGAGATTGAGTGTGCTAAAGATGTTGTTGCTTTCCAGCATTACTTTTATGATGTCATCGAGTCACGCAAAAAACAGCCTCAAGATGATTTAATCACCGACTTGGTACAGGCAAAAGTGGCGGGAGAACGAGAACTTGATACGGCTGAGTTACTAAGTATAATTCAGCAAATACTAGTGGCCGGTAATGAGACAGTCACTAGTGCGCTAACAGCTGGGATGCTGTTACTGACAAAAAATCAACAGCAGGTTCCGTTGCTACAAGTAGATCCTTGCTTGCTAGAGAATTTGGTGGAAGAAGTTTTACGGATGGAAACTCCAACAGCCGGAATGTGGCGAGTTGTAACGCAAGATACAACACTTCAAGACATCGCTCTCAAAGCTGGCTCTTTAGTGATGGTTCGCTTTGATGCTGCTAACCGCGACCCGATAAAATTTCAGCAGGGGCAACATTTCGACGTGGGTCGGCAGAATGCAAACAACCACCTATCTTTTGGTCAAGGTATTCATTTTTGTTTGGGTGCAATGCTTGCTCGTAAGGAAATGCACATCGCTTATCAACGGTTGCTGCTACGGATGAAGAACATCCGCTTGGCACAACAAGGATACCAGTACTTACCAAATGTACTCATGCGTACACTGAAGTATTTATATATTGAGTTTGACAAGTGATCTAAAGTTCTCCGGCTCGCGTTAGTTACTTTATTAGTAAGTATTATAGTTGCTGCTTCTTAACCAAGAGCCATGTTTGAGGGTGGTTAAGAAGCATTGGGCAAATGTAGTCAGTGCGCTCGCTCTTATCTTGGTGCGATAATCCCACTGGCCTGTTTATTAACTCGTGCGAGAGTGGGGTGAAAGGGAAGAATACTGTCACTGCTGATGTCATGTGCTGGCGATATCGGGTAATGTGGTTTATACACCGGATGGGGAGGCTGTTGCGTTACGGGAGATGATGCGGCGGTTTCCGGGTAGGGGATAAGCTGGTGATTGCTGGTTTCAGCCCTCTTACGAGGGTAGCTGGGTTAGTTACTGACCGTTTCATTCCCCATGAGGAGTGATGGTTTGTTGAATCAAATTCAGCAGGCAGGGTATAGCTTTACTATCGAAAGTTTCAGTCCCCGTGAGGGGTGATGGTTTGTGGAATCCGACCCTATCTCCGATGTAAACGACCCCAAAGGAAGGTTTCAGTCCCCGTGAGGGGTGATGGTTTGTGGAATCTCTGAAGTCTGCCATCAAAGGAGACAGACAGATTGATTAGTTTCAGTCCCCTTGCGGGGTAATCGAGTTTGGAAACAAAGCCATTGAACGCAACCATGACGGATGATTCACAAGTTTCAGTCCCCTTGCGGGGTAATCGAGTTTGGAAACGTTTTTACCGGGGACTTCACGCTAGAAACCTGGCTTGTTTCAGTCCCCTTGCGGGGTAATCGAGTTTGGAAACATAGAACCGAAGAATCTAAGGACGAAGAATCAGGTGTTTCAGTCCCCTTGCGGGGTAATCGAGTTTGGAAACGTTTATCCGGCTGCTATTCCTGTCATTTTTCAATGTTTCAGTCCCCTTGCGGGGTAATCGAGTTTGGAAACGCGAGTGTTTTAGATAATGGATGGGTGGATTCGGTAGTTTCAGTCCCCTTGCGGGGTAATCGAGTTTGGAAACTGCGCGTATATTCGTACCACCCTACTACAAAGTCATGTTTCAGTCCCCTTGCGGGGTAATCGAGTTTGGAAACTCTTGTCAAGTAGTTTGTCTGTGGGCGCTGTTCCTCGGTTTCAGTCCCCTTGCGGGGTAATCGAGTTTGGAAACAGAAAAAATCGCCGTCTATGGTGTCGAGTCGCCAGGTTTCAGTCCCCTTGCGGGGTAATCGAGTTTGGAAACTTGGCGGCTTTGGATTTTAAAATTTATTAGTGCTATGTTTCAGTCCCCTTGCGGGGTAATCGAGTTTGGAAACTCGGGTTACCAAGAATGTAACTAGACATCTGTCCTGTTTCAGTCCCCTTGCGGGGTAATCGAGTTTGGAAACAAGTCATCAGGGAATACACCAAAAGAGTTAGTAAGTGTTTCAGTCCCCTTGCGGGGTAATCGAGTTTGGAAACACGGGAGATTTCACCGAAACCATTACCAAAGAACAAGGTTTCAGTCCCCTTGCGGGGTAATCGAGTTTGGAAACAATGATGAGCGCGATCGCTCGGCTGCAAAAAATAGTGTTTCAGTCCCCTTGCGGGGTAATCGAGTTTGGAAACGTATGATGGGGTCGAGTGTCGTGTAGATGTATACGTTTCAGTCCCCTTGCGGGGTAATCGAGTTTGGAAACTCTTTTGATGAAATGTGGTCTAGTTTGTTAGATGGGTTTCAGTCCCCTTGCGGGGTAATCGAGTTTGGAAACGGAAGATGA
Organism: Nostoc sp. HK-01; assembly: GCA_003990705.1. GTDB lineage: Bacteria > Cyanobacteriota > Cyanobacteriia > Cyanobacteriales > Nostocaceae > Nostoc_B. The sequence goes on along the minus strand of AP018320.1, from coordinate 102,314 downwards.
AATGATTATTGCAGGCACAGGCCATAGACGTTTCAGTCCCCTTGCGGGGTAATCGAGTTTGGAAACCGCCCGATGCTGAAACTGTTACAGGGCAAGCTTCCTGGGAAGCGATTTGACGAACCTCAAAAACAGGTCGATTTTAGCCGCTCTAATTGCGACTATTTCTCAACTTCCCGAATTATCGAAACGCTGTAATTATTATATTGTCAAGGTTCTGGCGATTTTGGCAAACCCCCCAGGGTTTTTGACCCCACTTCGGTTTGACAAACATCAAGCTGATACAATCATGATACGCCTATTACTTAGGTTTGTCGAGTATTTCTTTGACTATAGCCACATTTAGCCCTTTTTTATCCCCAGAATTTTCTGAGCCACTGCTGCACTCACAGGCATTACTGATAACCGATTTCCTGTTCTGACTACTGTTAATTCTTCAGGGCTAAATTTTTCTTTGAGGGTTGAAAGCAAGATGGGCTGCTCGAAAGTTTCCACGAACTCTACTACAACTGTCTGCCAACGTGGTGATTCAAGTGTTGATTTTGGATCGTAGTATTTGCTGTCTGGCTGAAACTGTGTTGGGTCGGAAATACCTATTTTGGCTACGCGCATTAACCCCGCAATCCCAGGAATGGAAGTATTGGAGTGATAAAAAAACGCTAAATCTCCCACAAGCATTTGTCGTAGGTAATTACGAGCTTGGTAGTTGCGAACACCATCCCAGACCGTTTCGCCCTTCCTTTGAAGGTCAGCGATACTGTAGACATCTGGTTCTGATTTCATTAGCCAATAGTTCATCAACAAGACACATCGACACAGGATTTCTAATCTACCATTTAGCTTGGTTTGTTCTATATTTCAGCAGCCATTTGTCAAGGTTCTGGCAATTTTGACGAGTCTCCAGGGTTTTTGATTCCGCTTCGGTTTGACAAACATCAAGCTGATACAGCTATCAAACGTCAACTACTGACGCTTTTCAACAGCCCCCTCATTAGTCCCCTTGAGAGCCTTTCGAGCCAGCTTTACGTAAGTTTTCACTGTCTCAGGTTTCATTCCCAAGTCAAGTGCGATCGCCGCTAAAGAATCCCCATGTTCTCGACGGGCCAGTACAGTCGCCCAAGTGCTGGCAATTCTATCGGTGCGCTCACCCCCCTTACGTTTGCGCTGCTCAGTAAATATCTCGGTCAGTTCTTCAATCCGTTGAGCCAGCATATCTGTAATCAACTGCTCGGCTGTAGCTGCCTTTTGTTCTACCAACCAACCAGAGCGTGTTTGCCCTAAGCCGAAAGTTGTCTTATGCCCTGTCCCGCAGTAGGGAGCAAACTTGAGCAAAGTGTAGAATAGCTGGGTAAATTCAGTATTTGCCAAAGCTGCCCTGCCCAAACCCAAGGATATGGCTCCAGTAAATCCAGTGACAGACCCTTGCTTTCCTGCTGCCACTTTAGTTGATTCCAAACGGTGCTGATGGATAATGACGCTTTCATCAATCCAGTTCAGGAATGTTTCTTGTTCTACAGGCTGCTGCGAAAAATCATTCCACCGCCGTAGATAACTGTGAAATAGATTCTCTGGTACTGGCAAGGGAAAGTGATGACCTTTACGGCGAAAACTGGTTGGTGAAACAAAACTCAGGTCTACTACTGATTTTTCAATTGGCGATCGCAGTAATTGTGAATATGTGGTTGGAGCATGAGCGATACTCACCTGTTTGATTTGCAGGGATGCGCCTCTCAAGTCGATAACTTTTGGTAAATTAGTCAACCACTGCTTGAGGAATAATGCCACTCGTTGAGATAGCGCATTGATATGCCATTGATAGATTTGGTTGGCTACGAGTTTCAGTTGCTTGCCGCTAGGTAACAGTTGACCTTCCAGTGCGGAAATAGTAAAGGCTTTTTCTGACTCGCCATCGTGGAGGTACGCTGATATACCACGACTCAAAACCGCCTCTTAGTAGTTCAGAGGACGGCAGTGCTTGCTCTTGCTTGTGCGGAGATGGGGTACAACTAGTTTAAATTTCCAGCTGACTCAACAACTTGTTTCAACTCTTCAAAGGTGATACTACCGTCTTTATCTCCATACATAGCTAGTAATTCCTGGGGGCTACTGACACCTGTTTCGGCTGAGATGATTGCGCTTAAGCCAGGGCTAAAAAAAAGCTCATTTATAGAAATTTTGCCATCTTGATCGGTATCTAAGGTATTAAAAAGAGATTGAAGTTCTTGCTGGGTTGCCATAATTTTTTATCTGAATTAATTTTTTCAACTTAATATCTCAAAATTTTGACAAAGACACAAGCACAGTTAGGAAGAACTTAACCACTAAAGCAAATCTGAGTAGCATTGAAACTACTGCCCTCCAAATATCTACCAAATGCTTCCTTTGCAGCATTTCTGTCCAAACCAACCAACTGACGAATGAACAGCTTGAGATTGAGGTTTTTCCCGCAGACTTCCTCAAACCTCTCTCGGCTTTCAACTGCTTCGGCATTGAAAAGCAGTTCTTCTAAAGACAATAGATCGGCATCAGTCAGTGGAATGTTGCGCTTGAGTTTGGCGATCGCAATATGATTCTCATGCTCCCGGATGTACGCCTCTACTTTCTTGCGGTACTGGTAAGGACTAAAACCTGTTTGTTTCTAATGTGGTAAAACTTGCTAGAGATATTTTGGAAACGTAGAAAAATCGTTTTTGATTTTCTTTCGTGCAAACGCAATTAAGCCTTTCGTTTCACCTCTCAAGTTAGTTTTGCCGTTCTAGGTTTGTTTTGTGAGTACGTCAGTCTCGACAATCTCCCCTAGCTCATCCTCAAAGTTGGTGTAGACAATCTGCTGTTCTTGAGGCTCGACAAATTTTAACTCATTAGCAGCAAGTATATCCTGCCATTAGCTAAGACATATACTCAAAGTCACGTTGCAGTCTATATCAACTTTTGCACTCCTTCGCAGATACTTACTGAATTTGTTCAAATATATTCTTGAAAATGGGAAAAATAAACCTGTTGAAGCTCAAAAAATCAGGGTAAACGAATTGATGGATGAAACAGATGAACTGTTATACCCCTCTGTTGAGAAGTTGGTTATGGAGATTGTGGCAGTTAATCATGCTTGGAAAGTAGCTTGTGAACTATTTGGGCAAGATTCCCCTATATCTATTTCTTCGCGGGATTTAAAAACTTCACTACAGATTTGTTTGCTACGAAGCTATGCACCAGAACAGGTTTATCTCATTGAGGATAAGGAAGCAGAGGGTGAACAGCTGTATAGCTTATGCCTCAGAACACCAATAGGGGAACGATTGTATGCAGAACATCTGCCCATACGGATAGCTCAAGAAGTTTTTGCAAATCAAGAATTAGAACGATTCAAAAAGATACCAAGATAAATAAAAAGGGTGCAACATGGATATAGCAACAGTTTGGGACATAATTTGGGATAATGATCCGTTCCATTGGGCAACTGCTTTTGTGTTGGTAGTCGCAATTATTGTTGAACTTTACACGTTATGGCAGTATTGGTGTTCAGAGTGTGGGATGACAGAAGCATCTATTAAGCTTTTGGATAATTTGAAAAAAGGGAAAAAGGTAAATTTAGGCAAAGTTAGCAATTGGTTAAAAGAGCATTTAGGAACCGATAATGAAAGCATAATTAAGCAAAAAGCTCAAAATGATGGTAAATTTGTAATCATAAAATACCCATCTGTTCTAACACAACCAATACCTCGATCTTCCTTACGCTTTGTTATAACCTTGTGTACTGCTATAGGCGTTTTAGGAACATTTTACGGTATACAACAGGGACTTCAAGGAATTAATTTATCTACAGAAAATCCCAAAGAACTGATGAATGCCAGTAAAGAGCTACTGGAAGGAATGAAAACAGCTTTCTCTACTTCTTTAATGGGGCTTGGTTCTGGTAGTTTATTTACTTTAATATTGTTTGGATGTGATTCGCTAAAACAAAAACGGCGTGATAGTTTGCGTCAGAAGTTAAAGGCGATCGCAACTTCAAAAACGACAGATAACACTAACCTTGAAGTAGCAGAAGCGCTTAATCTTGTAGCGAAAAACTTGACTGGGATAAAGCATCTAAATGCGGAAGATATTGGTCAAGCTGTGAGTAAAGGCATAGCAGAACAGTTCGCTGGATTAAATCAATTATCAGCCCAAGCTATTGGACTAGCTGTGCGTCAGCAAATATTTCCAGCCTTAGAAGCAATTTTCCAAGAGCAGAAACAACTGCGCGAACTCCAAGAAAATCAAGAGCAAAGAGTTTTAGAAGAACTGATCAAAGATATGCGAGTTCAGGTACTTGAACCCATAGCAGATAGATTAGATAAAAGTGCAGAGTTAACTCAACAAGCGTCTGAAGCTGTTCTGACACTACATAGGGAATTGGGTGGCATATCTCAAAGTTTGGCGAGTTCTATTTTAACAATTCAGAACTTTCAAAAAGAAACTTTAGTAGAACTCAAAGTATTCGCTGATCATCTAGGATACACGCTCAATCAATTTCAAACAGATACAAAAGGTGTTTTGCAACAAACAGCACAAGAAATTAATCGAGCCGTAGAGCAAAGTATCCAAGGAATGGCAGCACAACGAAGTGCTTTTGAAGAAAGTGCGGTACAAGCTGCTGCTACCTTTCGAGGAATTCGAGAGGAATTGCAAACAGCATTACAAGAACGTGCAGCAGTAGAACAGCAGATACTTCAAGCTACTCGAACCGGAATTATCCATATTCTGACTCAAGCAAATACAGCCTTTCGTGAACAAGCTAATACTTTAAGCTCTGTAGGTGAACAAGCTTCTGGATTGATTAATAATGCAAGAAATAATCTTTTGACTACTTTAGAAAATATTGATACAACACTGACAGCCACTCGTCAAACAGTAGAAGATGATTTGACAAAATTTAGAAACGAATATCAAACAAATCTACAGATGTTTTTTCAACAACAAAATAATTTACTTGAAGGAACACTAGGCAAACAACGAGATGGATTATCTACGGTTGTGAATAATCTTGATAAAGTCTTCCGAGAAGAATCTCAAAGACGTAGTAACTTGGCTCAAGAAGTAGATAAAAGTATGATTAAAGTTCAAGTATCTGTTGAGCAAATTAATAAATTAGTTAGTGCTGCTGGATTAAATGATGCACAAAGGCTAATACAAATAGAAAAACTTGCCAGTAACATTGGTCAGCAAATACAAATAGTAGATAATTCATACAGAAATCTAACGCAAAAATTTGATGATAGCCTTCAGGTTTGGCGTAGTCATCTTGAGATTTCTATGCAAAGAAGTGTGGACTCACAACTAAACTTTTTCCAACAAGCTGATACTTCTATGGCTAGAGTTTGCAGTGATTTACTTAAAACAGCAGAAGTTTTAGTAGCAGCTAATAAAAAGTATTAAATTAAACCTGGAATAATTATAATGACTGATTTCATCAGTGATGAATTTCTGAACCCAGAAACCGAGGATGAGGATGACTCTAGCATTTATCTGTCTATTGGCGATTTGATGTCTGGTCTATTAATGTTTTTCGCTTTATTGTTTATTACCGCATTACTCCAACTTGCACAAAAAGATGTACCAAAACGGGTAGTGATTGGTAATGTTGTGGGACAGATGAAAAGTAACAATATCAATGTTAAAGTTAATCCAGATACTGGTGATGTGAGTATCCAAGAATCAATTCTTTTTTCTAAAGGAAGTACAGAACTGAAACCAGAAGGTAAAACCTTCTTACGCCGCTTTATTCCTGTTTACAGTGGCGTAATCTTCTCAAAACCAGAGTTTGAGAAAGAAATTAGCCGTGTAGTTATAGAAGGTCACACTAGTTCAGATGGAGACTATAAAGCTAATCTACAACTAAGCTTATTAAGATCAGCATCAGTATATAATTACATTTTTTATGAAATGAATTTTCCTACTAAAGCACCTTTAAGCCAAAAAATACTGGCTGCTGGTCGTGGAGAAATTGAATCTGACAAAAAACGTGATAATCCAAGTGATCGCAAAGTATTATTCCGTTTTCAGTTTCGTAGTGATGAGTTAAAGAAAAATACTGCTAAACCTTCTTTTTAAAGTTCTAAATAATGTCAAATTCTCAGTTTTCTCTTCCTTCACTACCTGAAACTCTTCAGTGTAGCCCTAATAAACTGATTCAAATTGCTAGTAACTTAACAGAGACAAAAACATCAATACCAAGTGTTGATAAAGTATTGGAAGCTATTGAACAGGGTAAAGCTGATCAACTAAGTCAGCTAGAGTGGATTTATTGCCTCCATGCTAAACCAAAATGGGATCAGCAAAATATTGACTGCGCCAGTAAAACATCAGATGCTATTTGGAAGATAGCCATTTCCAACTTATGGTTACAGCATCAACTACTATGGCGTTTAGCTCTTTATCATGGTAGTCAAGAAAAGCAGGCACTGGCAAAGTCTCTGGTAGAATCTTTTGATGTTTTTGCTAATTCTGATTTATTAAGTCACTTGCTGCCAGTACAAATTCTTCGGATTATTTCTAATAAACAAGCAGGTATACAATTAGCAAAGATTGCTTGTGAGCAACATCTTAGCCAAACTGATATTCTTAACAAGATTCAAGGGATATTACCTGTTTGGATTCCCCTATTTAGCGAGTTCATAGATTATATATCGCCTTATTTTACAACAATCACTTCTCCAAAGTCACAGCAAGTCAAATGGCTGTTAAATTGTTTAGATACAATGTCAGATAGCCAACAAATAAAAGCTGTTGACTACTTACTCACAAATGTAGCTAATGATATAGCAACTCATCACACCTTACTAGTTGATTGGTTACGAAATAACTATAGAAATGGTGAAAATTGGTATAAACTTTCAGATTCTGCAAGACAAAAACTTAGAGAGTGGATTGGAGGTATTAATTATGGTGATTTCCAAAAGTTGGTTGATATTTTATTAAATAAACTGAGTTTACGAGACTTTGAATCCAATCAGCTGCGTAAACGCAGAGATTTTTGGGTTGATTACAGTAATCGCTTTGAAAAGCTTCGCATCTTACTACCTCAGACATCACAAACTGCTATAGGATATCAAATTCAAGGTGATGTTGATTTATTAGAAGATGACGGTAGCGATCCTACAGAAGTTTGTATATTTGACTTCGGTGAGTGGTTTGTAGTCGAGTTCTTTCGTGGAAGAGGTAGCGAGACAAGACTATTCCCTAAAAATGCTCAAAATCAGCAAATCCTTTTTGGTCAATCAACACTTTCAGTGAAACGGATTCGCTCTCTGGGTGGGTATAAGCACGATCATGTATTTCTATGGCAGGTATTTTCACGTACTTGGCTTGAAAATAAAGGAATTTTACCTAATAGAGATACTCAACCTTCCACAAACCCAACAGAAGATAAATTACAAGAACGAAAATACAAGCTTGAACGATGGAAAAGAGACATTGAGTCTCTAGAACAAGAAGCTAGAGTGTACATGGCCAAGCAAGGTAATACTTTCTCCCTTCATGCACACGCTGCCATTCCTGTTGTGTAATCTTGTAATTAGTAGCATTTGGCTGACGAATGACAATCAGATTTTTCAGCACATAGTCTTGTTTTAAGTTTTCATTCGGTAGTAGTTTTTCTAACGTCTAATTTATTAATAAATTCTGAGGAATATTTTAAAAAAACACAACATTCTTATAGAAGAGAATTGATAAGCTAAGTTGCTATCAATAATTTCTGAAAAGTCTGTGATTAAGATCACATTTATTAGGATTTACCTTTCGTTAACAAAAATTTTCTTAGAAATAGCTGATTTAGGTAATATCATCAGTCTCAGTGTACTTAAGCGTCTATTAAAACAGAAAAGACTTCTGAGCATCCTATTTGCTTGCTTAGAAGTATTAATTAAGTAATTACAACTAATTTACTAATTAATCTGCTGTCTAATTTTTTATATTAATCTAAGCTAACAATGACGCAAACCGTGAACCATTCACCCGGTTCTATAGTCAGCTGTCGCAGTCGGCAATGGGTGGTACTGCCTTCGGAAAATCAGGATGTCATTCGCCTGCGGCCACTTTCAGGCAATGAAGATGAAATTGCTGGGATTTATCAAAAACTTTTAGAGAGAAATCTAGAGAAGATTGAATCAGCAACATTTCCTCTACCTCAAGCTACTAGCGTACAAGACCATGCTGCTGCACTCTTACTTATGGATGCTGCACGTCTTTTACTCCGTAGCGGAGCCGGGCCTTTTCGCTGTTTAGGACGATTATCTCTGCGTCCCCGTCCTTACCAGTTAGTACCTTTGTTAATGGCTTTAAAGCTAGAAACAGTAAAACTACTGATAGCTGATGATGTAGGCATTGGTAAGACGGTTGAAGCTGGATTGATTGCTCGTGAACTTTTAGACCGAGGCGAAGTCAAACGAATCGCTGTGCTATGTCCACCCCATCTATGTGACCAATGGCAGCAAGAATTAAGCGAAAAGTTTCATATTGATGCAGTAGTAGTACGTTCTGGTACAGCTTCTAAGTTAGAGCGAGGCATACCCAACAATGAGAGTATTTTTAGCTATTACCGCCACATAATTGTGAGCTTAGACTATGCCAAAGCAGAGCGTCGTCGTGCCAGCTTTATAACTCATTGCCCTGATTTAGTAATTGTTGATGAAGCGCATACTTGCGCCCGTCCAAACAAAACAACGACATCACAGCAGCAGCGTCATCAGCTAATTACAGAAATTGCCCAAAAAGCAGAACAACATTTACTATTACTCACTGCAACCCCTCATAGTGGCATTGAGGAATCTTTTCTGTCGCTGCTAGGCTTGTTGAAACCAGAGTTTGAACATTTCAATCTCAATGGCTTAACAGAGAAGCAACGGGACAATTTAGCCAATCACTTTGTTCAGCGCAGACGAGCAGATGTTAAGCTTTGGCTGGGCAATGAAACTCCTTTTCCTCAAAGGCATTCAGAAGAAAAATCTTACAAATTATCGAAAGAGTACAGAGAATTATTTGATGATGTCTATGACTTCGCTCGTGGTTTAGTAAAAACAACTACGGCAGATATGAGTCATGCTCAACGTCGCGGAAGATATTGGTCGGCATTGGCTTTGATTCGTTGCGTAATGTCTTCACCTGCTGCGGCGATCGCTACCCTAAACCGACAAGTTGGTAAATCAGGTGAGCGCGATTCATTAGTTGTTGATTTAGACGAAGACCTAATGAGTTCTTACGTTCATGACCCCACAGAACAAGAGCAAGCAGTTGACGCATCACCAACTGTAGTCATAGAGCAAGGGCAACAAAGTTACAAAGACACAGATAAACGCAAATTAAAAGCTTTTGTACAAGCAGCCGAGAAGTTACGGGGCGATAAAGACCAGAAATTGCAATCTTGCATTGCTACAGTAGACTCTCTGCTCAAAGAAGAGATGAACCCGATTATCTGGTGTCGCTACATTGCTACTGCAAATTATGTAGCTGATGCTCTCAGGCAGAAATTAGAAAAGAAAGGTAGTCAAATTCGGGTAATTGCTATTACTGGGGAACTGTCAGAGGATGAAAGGGAAACTCGTTTGGAAGAGTTAAAATCCTATCCTCAACGGGTACTAGTAGCTACTGACTGTTTGAGTGAAGGAGTAAACTTACAAACCCATTTTAGTGGTGTAATTCACTACGATTTACCCTGGAATCCCAATCGACTTGAGCAAAGGGAAGGACGTATTGACCGCTATGGTCAAACTGCCACTCAGGTAAAAGCTTGTTTGCTTTATGGTCAAGATAACCCTGTTGATGGGGCAGTTTTGGATGTTCTGATTCGGAAAGCTGTGCAGATTCATAAGTCTTTAGGGATTACAGTTCCCGTACCAATGGAAAGCACTACTGTAGCCGAAGCAGTATTCAAATCACTGTTTGAACGTACTACTGAAGTTATTCAGTTATCGCTGTTTGATTTTCAAGAAGAATCTGCGGTTGATAAAGTACATAAGAATTGGGACAACGCCGTAGAACGTGAAAAAACTAATCGTACCCGTTTTGCTCAACGTGCCATCAAACCAGAGCAAGTAGAACAAGAACTCATCGACTCTGACCAGATTTTAGGGAATGAACAAGATGTAGAGCGATTTGTCATTTCTGCTTGCGATCGCATTTCTTATTCTTTGATCAAGAAAAAGCAGGGATGGTTATTACCGCAGCCACCAGATTTTCTTAAATCCACGTTAGGCGATAAGTCCCGTTTACTGACATTTACTACCCCAGCACCAGAAGGCGTGGAATACATAGGACGGAATCACCCTTTGGTAGAAGGTTTAGCGCAATACATTTTAGAAGATGCACTTTCTCTGGCGGCTGAACCAATCGCAGCAAGATGTGGGTTCACTACAACTAATGCTGTTCAAAAGCGCACAACTTTGCTGTTGGTAAGGTTACGGCATTTGCTAGACAGTTCTAGACGTACTACAGAGGCGAGGAATACTACATTACTAGCAGAAGAATGTGCAGTTATCGGGTTTACGGGTTCTCCTTCTAGTCCTAATTGGTTGCAGCAGTTAGAAGCAACTAGATTATTACAAGAAGCAAAGCCAGTCAGCGATTCTGGTAAAGCTATCAAACAGGGAGAAATTGCTGAATTACTTCCCAGGCTAGAAGAACTACAGCCAGATTTAGAAAAGTTTGCCAGCCAAAGGGCGGAAGAATTACTACAAAGTCATAAGCGGGTGAGGGACATTACCAAAGAAGGTCGAATCCGCGTTACTCCTCAATTGCCGATGGATGTTCTCGGTGTTTTTATTCTCCATCCCGGACGTAAGTAATCTTTTATTTTTAATTATTTAAATATGAAAACTACATTAACTGCACTTCAAATCGAAGGAAATCTACTAGCTCCAGATATGACTGCCCAAATGTTAGAGGGCAGTATCAAAGGACAATCACCTGAAGACTTTGGTTTTAACAAAACTGACAAATTAGCAGATGAAATTGCTACTGCTTGGGGCGATGCTAAAGCATACTGGGCAGCATTCCAACGGGCATTAGCAAGGTTAGATGAAAATAACTCGGCTACGAGTATTACCCGTGAATTATGGGTAGTGCCACTACTACAGAGTTTAGGTTACGACCCTGTATATACTGCAAATGCCGAAGTGGTAGAGGAGCAAACTTACGCAATTTCTCATCGTGCAGAACCGGGGGAAAATAAACCACCCATCCACATTATTGGTTGTCGCCTAGAAGTTGATAAACGTCCTCCTAGTGGTAATCCTCGGTTATCAGCACACGCACTGGTACAGGAGTATCTTAACAAGACAGAACATCTGTGGGCGATCGCTACCAATGGTTTTCGTTGGCGGTTGCTACGTGATTCTTCGTTGATGACTCGCCTGACTTACGTTGAATTTGACTTAGAGCAGATCCTAAACGGTGAAAACTTTGCTGAGTTTGGCTTATTTTATCGGCTGTTCCATCGTTCTCGCTTGCCTGAAGGAGTGGATGATGCAGATAAGTGTTTGTTGGAATATTACCACCAAGAAGCACTGCAACAAGGTGGACGGGTACGCGACAAACTTCGGGATGGGGTAGAAAAAGCATTAATTGGGCTAGGAAATGGTTTTCTACAACATCCTACAAATGAACATTTACGGCAGAAGTTTGCAGATGGCAGTTTGAAGGATATTGATTATTACCGTCAATTGTTGCGGTTAATTTATCGCCTACTGTTTTTGATGGTGGCCGAGTCCCGTAATTTGTTATTTGTTACGGATGATTTAGAACAAGTTCGGATCTACCGTGAATACTACAGCATTGAGCGACTGCGAGAGTTAGCTGAACGTCCTCATTGGCGGCGGGAAGGTTTTCAAGATTTATGGCAGGGTTTGTGGGTTACTTTCTTGCTGTTCGATGAAAACTGGCGGGGAGACGTATTAGGGTTATCTCCCTTAAATGGTGACTTATTTGGTTCTACAACTCTACCAGCGTTAGATAATTGTGCAATTGACAATTATGATCTACTGCTTGCTATACGCCAATTATCGCTGTACCTAGACAAGGCACAACTGCGGCGGGTGAATTATGAGTATTTGGACGTGGAAGAGTTGGGGAGTGTATATGAAAGTTTATTAGATTTTCATCCCCAAGTAGCACAAAAGCAGGGAAAATATGAATTTGCTTTAGTGTTTGGTAGCGATCGCAAAACAACGGGTTCTTACTACACTCCGCCCCAACTGGTACAGCAGTTAATTAAAACAGCGTTAGAACCTGTCATTGAAGATAAATTAGCTCAAGTTCGTAACCAAGCTTCTACACCATCCAACCCGGATGAACTAAAGCATAATTTAGAAAAAGGTTTACTCAGCCTCAAAATTTGCGATCCTGCTTGTGGTTCGGGGCATTTTCTTTTAGCAGCAGCAAGACGTATTGGCAGAGAATTAGCTAAAGTTCGTACTGGGGAAGCAGAACCAGGGAGTGAACCCTTAAAACTAGCAATGCGAGATGTTATCCAAAATTGCATTTATGGGGTAGATTTAAACCCCTTGGCTGTTGATTTATGCAAAGTGGCTTTATGGATTGAAGGGTTTCCTGGTAAATTACCACTTAGTTTTTTGGATCACAGAGTTAAATGCGGTAATTCCCTTGTCGGGGTATTAGATATTAATTGCTTAAATGAAGGAATACCTGATGAGGCGTATAAAGCTGTGACTGGGGATAATAAGCAATTAGCTACACAGCTTAAAAAGCGGAATAAGAAAGAACGCGAAAATAAAGGGCAACTATCAATATATGAAAATTTAGAAACTAAGCGGACACACTATGCAGAGAGCTTCAGAGAATTAGGAAATCTTGCTGAATTAATGCCACAGCAAGTGAGAGAAAAGCAAGCACGATATCAGCAAAGTCGTAAAAATTCAGAATGGTGGCGAGATTATTCAGCCTGTAATCTATGGACTACAGCATTTTTTATAACGTTAATAGAACAAAATTTGCAGTTATTACCAACAACAGAAGCATTAATTCAGGTTTTACGTAGTAATTCACCAAACCAAAAAATAGTAGATGCAGCAAATAAGTTAGCTGAAGAAAAACACTTTTTTCACTGGTGTCTAGAATTTCCTGAAGTATTTGAGCAAGATGGTTTTGATTGCGTGTTAGGTAATCCGCCTTGGGAACGCATTAAGTTACAAGAAAAAGAATTTTTCGCTTCTCGTAGTGCTGAAATAGCTAATGCCACAAATAAATCAGCACGGGAGAAGTTAATTAAAGAACTACCTAAGAAAAATCCTGAGTTAGCGCAAGCTTTTGAAGATGCAAAACATGATGCTGAAGCACAGGGTAAATTTATTCGGGAATCGGAGAGATTTCCTTTAACTGCGGTGGGAGACATTAATACTTATGCTGTCTTTGCTGAGACTACACGTAAACTGATATCAACCAACGGAAGAGTTGGGATTATTGTTCCAACAGGAATAGCCACTGATGATACTTGTAAAAAGTTTTTTGGAGATTTGGCGCAAAAGCAGGCTTTAGCAAGTTTGTATGATTTTGAGAATCGAGAAGCAATATTTGTTGCTGTACATCGCAGTTATAAATTTTCCCTGCTTGGTATTAGTGGTAAACCCATCAAGCGTAGTAATTTTGCATTTTTCTTGACGCAGCCTAAACAATTAGATAATCAAGCGAATTTATTTCAGCTTACACCGCAAGATATTGCCTTAATTAATCCTAATACTTTAACTTGTCCAATTTTTAGAACTAAGATTGATGCTGAATTAACTAAGAAAATTTATCAGCGCGTGCCTGTTTTAGAGAATGAAATAACAGGTAGTAATCCTTGGAGTATTTCATTCCTACGAATGTTTGATATGTCAAATGATAGTGGATTGTTTAAAAATGAGGCGGGTAATGGCTTAGTTCCACTTTATGAAGCAAAGATGTTTCACCAGTTTACTCATCGTTGGGCAACTTATACAGATAATGGCGAAACTCGTGATTTGACTTACGAAGAAAAGAGTAATACATCTTTTGCTGTTCAACCGCGTTATTGGGTGAGTCGGGTTGAGGTAGAAAATCGATTAGCTAGAAAATGGGATAAAGATTGGCTTTTAGGATTTAGGGATATTTGTAGGTCAACTGATGAACGTACTGCCATTTTTAGTTTATTACCTAGAGTGGCTGTTAGCAATAAAGCACCATTACTTATATCAAATAAATTTGAACCAAAATTACTGTCCTGTTTTTATGCTTCTGTTAATAGTCTGATTTTTGATTTTGTAACTCGTCAAAAATTAGGTGGAACAACAATGAACTTCTTTATAGTCAAACAACTTCCGATACTTGCTCCCGAATCCTATAGCCAAGAAGATATTGAATTTATAAGCACTCGCGTACTCGAATTAATCTATACAGCTTGGGATATGCAACCTTTCGCCAAAGACATGGGATACGACGGCGAACCCTTCATTTGGATTCCCAACAGACGCGCATTATTAAGAGCAGAGTTAGACGCATACTACGCTAAACTCTACAGAATTACCCGTGATGAACTGCGGTATATTCTTGACCCTGCTGATGTATATGGCGAAGACTTTCCTAGCGAAACATTCCGTGTCTTGAAGAATAACGAAATTAAGCAATTTGGTGAATATCGTACACAAAGGTTAGTCCTAGAAAGTTGGGATAAATTAAGCTGATTTGAATTTTAAAGGAATAAAATGAAAAACGAAAATGCTTGTTTGCTAGAAATAATGTTTGATAAAACTCAAAATTCAGCAGTAGAGATTCAATCTAAAATTGAAAAGCTTTTAAAACAAAAACTAAGAGACATTACTAAGTTAGAGGCTCTTGACTCATCCCACAAAACTGTCAAGCTAGTTATTTGTGGTTCTCTAAATACTATTGACGAATGTCATGATCTCATTAATCAGTTTATAATTGAGTCCAAACTAAATTGTATACGTATTACTGACGATGCAGGAGACATTATTAGAGAACGTGCATACCCTATTTTATCAGAAATTGAACAACGTTTTAGACAATTCATTAATCAAGCAATACTGGATGTAGGAGATGTAGATTTTGAATATTGGGAGACTATCGCTGATTCAAAGCTACAGGATAAAGTTGAGCTAATTCGCCTCAAATCGCAGGAATCTCGTGTGCCACTTCATCCTTTAGAATGCACATTATTTGAGGATTTATTAGATATAATTGAATCTAAAGTTTCAAAGTTATCTGAGGATCAGCCTCTTTACGTTGCTGACATCATAGAATTACTTTCTCGTTCCACATCAATTAAAAAGCTTAAATCTGAAATCGAAAAAAGCGTTGAGAAAATTTCCTATTGGGATAGGATTTTCTCACGCTACTTTCAAGATAAACAACAATGGAATTCTATCAAACAATCATTAAAATTCGTCATTAATGAAAGAAATAAAGTAATGCACCACAGGCCCATAAGGCTAGGTGTTATAAATGCTCTTTTATCTAAAAAAAATGAAATATTTTCTATACTCGAAACAGCGAATTTTGAATTAACTCAAGAAGAGAAAATCGAAACGCAACAGGATATTAAAGATTTGCAAACGGCGGTAGATAAAATGGAGTACCGCTTATATCCGTTAGGTAACAGTTTAATTCCAACTGATGAATTTTTAGAGGATTTAGAAATGTTATCTGTTTCGGAGCAGAAAAATTTTTATGAACGTTTGTATTTTCTTGAGCATTTGGCAAATAATGACTTGTTAATGAACCATCACAGTTTTAACAAACTTCCTATAAAACTTCATGCAAATAACATATATATATTTAAAGTTAACAGATTAACAAGAATACTATGTAAGTTGGATAAACATAAAGATTACCAGCATCCTGTGATTACCTTAATAGGTATTTTTAAACGTAATTCAAACTTTACTGAAGATGATTTATTACGTAAAATAGGAAAATTAGAAGATTAAAAATTAAAAATAAATTTTATCTAGCTATATTTATATATGAAATTGTCAATTAAACTTCAGGACTTATTACAGCAAAATGAAAGTGCAATTGTAGCAGCCAGCACGTTTCTCAGCCAAAAACTAGCATTCTTAGATTGTACAGGCGTGGTAACAGTCACTTCTGAACAATTAGCTCTTTTATTTTCTAGTATTCCTGACGATTGGGATTTCCAAGAATTTGAAGAACTTCTCAACATATCTACTGTTAATCCTATTTTCAATCATCAACTGCAAGAATGGATTAATCAGCGATTAGGAAACACTCAAATCCAGCTTCTAAGTACGAATGATGAATTAATCAATACCAACGATCTTGATATTTTTAACTTCCGTAATGAGGTAATAGGCGACTACCGCCGTTATATAGAAAGCTTCCTCAAAATCCGCGATCGCAAAGTCAAAGAATTTGTAGATGCAGAATTAGACAAGGGGCAACTTTGGACTGATCCCCTGGTTCAACTCAATCCCAGTTATAGAAAAGGTGCAACAGCCAAAGAATTAATACAGCAGCAAATTCTTCATCCAGACTGCGAGAAATACTTTTGTAGAAAAGACGGTACACCTTTTACTTTTCACTACCACCAAAAGCAAGCATTTGAAACTGCACAACGCCAAGAACCTTATGTTGTAACCACAGGTACAGGTTCCGGTAAAAGCATGACTTACGTTGTGCCTATATTCGATGATTTACTGCGTCATCCTGAAATTTCAGGAGTTAGGGCAATATTGGTTTATCCGATGAATGCCCTAATTAACTCGCAAAAAGAAGAACTCGATAAATTCTTGCGCCAAGTTCCTAATACTCACATACGCGTCGAACAATACACTGGGCAAGAAAGTTTAACTAGAAAAACCGAAATTCAAAACAATCCACCCCACATTTTGCTTACTAACTACGTGATGCTAGAGTTAATGCTTTCACGCACTCACGAAAATAAGTTAGTAGAGTCTCCCAATTTAAAATTCCTGGTACTTGATGAATTACATACTTATCGAGGACGGCAAGGTGCAGACGTTGCTATCTTAATTCGCAAACTTTGCCAACGCAGCAGAAGTGATGATACATTACTCTGCATTGGTACAAGTGCCACTATGTCAACTGAAGGTTCTCGCCAACAACGCCGTCAGGTAGTTGCGGATGTTGCCAGTAAGTTATTTGGTGTAGAAATCAAACCGGGCAATGTTATTGATGAAACACTAGAGCGTTCTATTGGTCGTACTGAACCTACTGTTGAAGAACTACGCCAAGCAATTTTGGCAGGTTTACCTAGTGAAGTAGAACAGACACCAAAAGAATTTAAAAATCATCCTTTAAGCTATTGGGTAGAAATGAACTTCGGTTTAGAAGAAAAGGAAGGACATCTCGTCCGCCGTCAACCCATTAGTTTAGAGACAGGTGCAACTAAACTTGCCCAACAAACCCAGATAACAGAAGAAACTTGTTTAAATGTCTTAAAACAGATGTTTCTCTGGGGCAGTAAAACCAATGGGTTGGCATTCCGCTTGCATCAATTCATTTCGCAAGGTGGAAGCGTTTACGCCACAATTGAAAAACCAAATAAACGCCATTTCACTCTTGAAGGTCAATATACAACTACAGACAACCGCCTTCTTTATCCCCTTGTATTCTGCCGGGAATGCGGACAAGATTACTATGTTGTGCGCTACGATACTGATAAGCACATCATCTTACCCCAGTTGCCCACCGCATTGGATGTTAGTCCTGACGATGCAGATATTACAGAAGGTTATCTTACCTTAGATGAACCAGGGCTATGGGATACGGGGGATGAAGACAGGCTTCCTGATTCTTGGTTTAGCGAAACTAAAAAGAAAGGACGGGTTGCTAAAAAAGACTTTGCACGGTTTATCCCTCAAAAGCTGCAAGTCTTACCTAACGGTAAAGTCACATCATCCTTGTTACAAGGAACTAATTGTTGGTTTATTCCCAAACCCTTTATTACCTGTCTCAACTGCGGCGTACTTCATGATAAAAAACGGAATGAATTTACTAAACTCTCTCGCCTCAGCAGTGAAGGACGCAGTACGGCTACCACCCTGCTTTGTCTTTCTACCACTAGCCGCCTCAAACAAGTCTTCACTGGAGAGAGAGCTAAAGCAGCCAAGATTCTCAGTTTCACGGATAATCGTCAAGATGCTTCTTTACAAGCTGGACATTTCAATGATTTTGTCCAAACCAGCTTCCTACGGGCTGCTCTTTTAGGTGCAATTCAAGCTAAAGGTCAACTTACTCACAGCGAATTAGCTAGTGTTGTTGTCCAGTACATGGGAATTAACCAAGAAGACTACGCTCAAGAACGTTCTGAATATGGTGGTGGCAAGCGACGGAATGAAGAAGCCTTCCGAAAACTCATTGAATACCGACTTTACGAAGACTTACGCAGGGGATGGCGAATTGTCCAACCTAACCTAGAACAGTGCGGACTTTTGGTAATTGAATATGACGCATTGCAGGAAGTTTGTGCCGATAATAGCTTTTGGCAAAAACACCGCCACCCAGTTCTACTACAAGCCAGCCCTCAAGAACGTCTCACTGTTACCCAAACATTATTGAACCAACTGCGGCGAGAATTGGCTATTGATGCCAAACTGTTGCAACCAGACCAAAAAGATTCTCTTAAAAGCGAGGTAATTCAAGCCATTAAAGAACCTTGGGTTTTTGATAATAACGAATATTTGTACTTGGCAACCTGGGCAACAGTTAATAGCAGTATGGAGAGAGCGAAAGTCAAACTTACTACTAAAAGTAGAATTGGACGATTTTTGCGATCGCCTAAAACATGGTCATCCCGCAGTGAACCTTTAACAGATGCAGAGTTTAATAGCTTAATCACCACCTTAATTAGTGCTTTATGTGATGCTGGCTATTTAGTTCAACAAAAATCTGAGGTGCAGTTACGCATTGACTCACTACTATGGAAAGCAACTCAGATCAAAGAAATCCCGCCAGATCCCTTAACATCACGTCGTTTGCAGGGTAATGACCAAGTTAAAATCTCGGTTAATCAGTTTTTTCAAGAGTTTTACCAAAATAATGCCCGACAAATCCGCACAATGGAAGGGCGGGAGCATACCGGACAAGTCAAAAACAAAGACCGCCAAGAACGAGAAGAGAAATTCCGCCAAGGGCAGTTAGCTGCTTTATTCTGTTCCCCCACAATGGAATTAGGGATTGATATTTCTGACCTCAGCGTAGTTCATCTGCGAAACGTTCCTCCCAGTCCAGCCAACTATGCCCAACGCAGTGGTCGCGCAGGAAGAAGTGGACAAGAAGCTTTAGTAATTACCTATGCTTCTATTGGTAGCGGTCACGACCAATATTTCTTTAAACGCCAAAATCAAATGGTAGCTGGGGTAGTTGCCCCACCAAAACTAGAATTGGCTAACCAAGATTTGATTAAATCTCACATATATTCAATTTGGCTGGCACATACTGGGGTTTACTTGGAAGACTCCATGAATAAAATTCTAGATTTGGAAATAGAAGGCTATCCCATTAAAGACAGCATTGAGCAACAACTTACCCTCAGCCCTGCCAAATTAGCTCAATGTCTGCAAGCTAGTCAGTCTATTCTCTCTGATATTTTCTGCCAAGACGACCTGCAAAAAGCCTCTTGGTATTCGGTCAATTGGTTACAAATAACTATTGAAAATGCTCTGAATGCTTTTAGCCGAGCCTGTAAGCGTTGGCGAGATTTGTACACAGAATCAGTTAAGCAATTAGAATCTGCACGTCTCACTATCGACCGTTCAGCTAGAGGTGATGTTACACAGGAAGAACGCAGCAATGCCGAAGCCCAAGCACGAGAAGCACAGCGACAAATTGACTTGCTTGTAGGACACACCCAAGGCAAAACTAATTCTCAATTTGAATTTTATCCCTATCGCTACTTTGCTGCCGAAGGATTTTTACCAGGATTCAACTTTCCTCGCCTGCCTGTTCGGGCATTTATCCCGGCTGGTGAAGGTGGTGAATTCATCTCTCGCCCTCGCTCAATGGCATTACGTGAATTTGCTCCTAACAATGTTCTGTACTATGAAGGCAGCAAATTCATGGTAGCTAAAACTAAAGTTCCTCTTGGCGGCATTGAAGGCGAATATAAGCGAGTTAGTGTTTGTGCTACTTGCGGCTACTACCACGATGGCGATTTTCGTGATACTTGTGAAAATTGCGGTGCAGAAATTAAACCTGATGCTCATGGCAATATAGCTAAATTGACTCGTGTATTGCCAATGGAAACTGCGATCGCTCGTCGTCGAGAACGAATCACTTGCGATGAAGAAGAACGGCTCAAATACGGCTATAACATTACAACTCACTTCCGTTACGCCAGTCAAAAGTGCGAATCAGCAACAGTTGAAGCAGCTGATGGCACATCCTTGTTCAAATTAACTTATGGGGCTACAGCTACCATCTGGCGAATTAATCGCGGACTAAAGAAAAATAGAGAAGAACGAGGATTTAAGCTGAATCCAATAACGGGGGTATGGGGTGATAGTAAAAACCCACAGGCTCAACAGACTCCTGATAGTCTCCATACCGAAATCAACTTGATGGTTGATGATACTTGCAATATTCTAGTTGTTGAGCCATTAGATGTTCCGGCTGAAAATAAGGAAGCCTTTATAACGACCCTGCAATACACTTTAAAAACAGCGATTCAAGCTGTCTATAAACTGGAAGCAGATGAACTTGATTGTGAACGTCTAGGTGAAGGTAAGTATTTACTATTTTGGGAAGCTGCTGAAGGTGGCGCAGGTGTATTATCCCAATTACTGGAAAAACCAGAGGCATTTAGAAAAATTGCTGATGCCGCTTTAGATATCTGCCATTTCAAAGAGCCAAAAGACAGTTGCATTCAAGCTTGTTATGAATGCTTGCTTTCTTATCGCAATCAGTTTGACCATGCACTGATTAACCGTCACATCATCAAACCTTGGCTTGATGTCCTACTAGAAAGTAATGTTATTACTCAAGTCAAAGGTCTTTCTCGTGATCAGCAATACCAAAAGCTACTGGAGCAAACAGACCCTAACTCTGATTTTGAGCGTGTAGTGTTACAGGAAATTTATCAACGAGGTTATAAACTACCTGACGCTGCACAGGAATTAATTCCAGAAGCCAACTGTAAGCCAGATTTTATTTATAAAGAGGAGGCGATCGCTATTTTCTGTGATGGTTCAGTTCATGATAGCCCTGATAAGCAAAAGCAAGACAAGATTAAACGCGATAATCTTATACATAAGGCTAATTACACTACCGTTTTGACATTGCGGCACAATGAAGATTGGCAATCTAAACTGATTATTCTGGAAAGACAGTAAATGATTATGCGATTACAAAAGAATTACAGATGCTCACATTCAGTAAATAAATATTCCAGAGACATAAAATGCTTCAACTCACCTGTGATCATCCGTTTAGCTCCAAGGGCAAGCACCTGTGTCACCACAGCAGTGCAGTAGAAAAAACTAAATGTGTTAATACATCCTATACTAGGGATACTGTAATGTAATGGATTCAACAGATTTAGCTCTTTATTTTACCGATTCATCTACCTGTTATCACCTATTTGGCATAACTTTACCTAAATTAATTACCAAGCTGCTATTAAAAATAATAAATAATTTTGAAGAAGGAATCAGTTAAATATTGATTACAATGAAAAGTGCTTGTTATATATCACCTTCAATTCTTATACCGAACTGAGCTACTCTCCGTGCGTTCAGCGAACTCTGCTTTCCAATTTTGACTAGTGCTTCAATAGTCTTATTAGATATCATCTTTTCCTCATCAGAGGCATTACTTATCTGTGCAAATTGAAGACAAGCATCAACCCATCCTGATAAATGATCTCCATTTTGGCTAATAAATATTTGATAGAAGTCGTCTACCGTAAGAGCAGAAAGTATTTCTATATCATTTTGACTCCATCCATTTTTATCAGCTAAACTACTAATAACTTCTTCTGGGCTTCTATCATCTTCAGAAGATTTGCTTTCACAATTAAATCTTTCAATAATTTTTGGATCATCTATATGATTCGCAAATGGAGAATTTTTTAAATCAAAGATTGATTTGTTAGTTTTTATATTATTAATATAAAATTCAATTAATTCATCTGCCTTTTCATTTTCATTTAAGCATCTAAAAAGCTTGACTGTACCATTTAAATTAAGAGGACTTATATAGTAAACATTTTTTTTAAAACTATCATAAAGAGAGCTTACAACTTCTTCTTGATTATTAGCAAAAGTATTGTGATATTTTTTCCAGGCTTCTGAAAATGAATTTTCTGATTTATCAGCTATGATTTTAGCATTTAATTTATCTGCCTCTGCCAATAACGAAACCTCATTGAAAAATCCATTCTCTATGGATTTAGCAATCTCTAAATCAAACTCATCTATTTTATAAAACGAATACTTTCTAAGAAATGAATTCCATTGCTTCTCTTGTATATTTTCTTCTTTACCATTTAGCCCATGTATTTTATAACCAATATTCTTTATATAGTCATAATCAGGAATTTTGTCATTACCTCGTTGAAAGTAGCATAAGGCTAAAAGTGTCATACTATGTAAAGCTTGATATATTAATTCTGGCTCGTATTTTTTTAATAAAGATTCAAGTTGGTCGGAGAGCCTAAGAATTTTTTTAATAATTCTTATATTCTTTATTTCTAATTTTTTAGACAATTCTTTTATTTGTAATGAGCAGTAATTGTCCGAAGTGATAGCTATTTCTGTACATTCTTCTGGTGTAGGATCAAATAGTAACTCTATATCGATAACTTTTTCTCGATATATTTTTAAATCATTATCTTCATTATTATTTAAAGGCTCACTATTTAAGATAATAATAATTTTACAATTTTTTTGTTCTTTTAATAGTGAAATGAAACCAAGCAGATCACGAATCTTAAAATTATCTCCTTTTCGCTCAATATCATCGATACAAATAATTATTTTATTAAGAGATAAAAAAGCAATACTATCTAGCAATAAAGATATATTTGCATTCCTAAAAGAAGGTAAGCTTGGGATAAATTTTAAAATTTTTCTACCGACAGTTAAACTTTCAATACTTTTTCTAAAAGTTTCAATATTTGATTTTACTCCAATTGTACTAGTATCAATAACTTGTTCAAATATTTTAAATTTCAAGTTATCTAATGAATTACAACCAAATAATGATACATACGCATATCTTTTTAAAGCAATTCTTCCTTCATTTTTGGCATCCTCAAGAAATTTATTCCAAGAAAATGTTTTACCAACGCCCCATTCGCCTCGAATCGCTAGTACTTCTGGTGTTTCACTACCCAAGAATTTACTGATCTGATTTCTTAATAATTCAATAGACATTTTAAGCTTCTATGTAATAGATTTATTTTTATATAGGACTCATATTTGATTTTTGAAAAAAATCAGTACACCTCTAACTCCCTTATTCCCTGTTAAGAGTTACCTCCCTACACAAGTATGTTCAGTAATCAAATCGGATTCCTATAATTTAAATACGGTTCTTGAATATGATCATAATCACAGATATACAAAGAATAGAATATACACTTTGTTTGGGCGTTATTGTCTATAATAAGTTATATTTTTGTATCATACACAGACTCCAAAACACTCAACAGTTTCTCCTCAACCGCCGTAAGATAAGGCCGATTGATCTTCCCCAACGATTGCAACAAATTTTTGACTGTTTCCTCCAGAGAATCGGAATATATTCGGCTAATGCGATCGCATATCTCTTGCATCTTTTCGCATTCCTGGGGCAGATATTCGTAAGATTTTAAGTACTGTACTCCAACTGTGACTTCGCCATTCCAGAGTCTTACAGTGCAACTGAAATAATTAACAGCGGTAACAATAGCCCAATAGCCGCTCTTGCCCCTGAGTTCTGGATTGTCTTTGGCTAGAATTTGGCACACCTCCCCAATCTGGTAGCTGTTGGGGATTTTGGTGCGTTCCATTATCCTTTGCACCACATCTTTGACAACACGACCAGACGGTGCTTTACCGCCAATTTCTTCAACCGCCGTTTGCCACACTTCCCACTGCTGGTGCGGTTCTAGCTTGGTCATGGGTCTGACTTGCCCTTCACTTGTCGGCAGGATTTCTGTCCTGTTTGTTGTCAAATCCTCAACTTCAGAATTTTGACAACAAATTGTTGTCAAATTTTCGTAGACTTGGGATGCTGCAATTAAATAATTTGACTTTTGACGACTGTGGCCAAATCTATCGCGGCAGTATTCCTCGAAGGTTTTGTGAGTGGATCTGTACAGTCTGCGATCGCGTAATTCTGCAAGTGCTTTACCCGCTTCAAAAAACGCCCTTTCAACTTTTCTTTCCAAATGCAGGCGATCGCTCTGTTCTTCTGCGGTCAATTCAGGTACTTCAACGGCAGGAACATCAATGATTGCTGAAGCTGGATTTTCTGAAGGAGCGATATCTGAGTTGGGGGATTCGTGGTTGCTGGAAGTGGCAGAGGTGGTTTTGTTGCGTTTAGAAGGTGGTTTGTTCATTTCCACTCTTGAAAATCAGCAATGTTTACTCAGAGTGAATTGCAAAATAAAGGCCGAATGTTGTAGATAGCTTTTGTTGTCTTAAATTATCTTTCTGAGAAAAAGACACCAAAGGTCTGACAGTGACATGATTAAATCTCACAATCCCCCTCTAGGCTTACACCAAAATCAACACCTAAAACTTCTTCGATTTTGCGAAGGTTTTCAATTGAAAGCGCACCTTTGAGAGTTTCTTTCTCAACGTCATACCAATAAGTCCGCGAAACACCAACTTCATCGCATATTTGCTCTAAGGATTTATTAGAATCCAGCCGAGCTTGCTTAATGCGCTCTCCTAGCCCTTCAATCTCAACTTCCTTGACTTGTCTTATCCGCATTCTGGTACTAATCACACTATCACCTCCTTAGAGTAAAGCGTTAACTATTAGTTTTACCATACACTAAAAACTAGTAGTTGACACACTATAAACTAGTAGTGTACATTATAGGTGTAGAGAAAGCACCCCCGACCGTCAATCTGAAGTGCTTTCTCTTTCCCTAAAAATTAGGAGATTCTCATCATGCCACAGATCACCCCCGCCCAGCAACCGTCCGTCCGTTGCGCCCTACCGCACCTCAAAAGAATTGCTGCCCCCGACGAACAAGCGATTGCTCAAGCCGAACTGAACGGGTACATTGCGGAGCAAGCGCAGGCGATAGCACCAACCACAGACTTCTTAACATCTCGTGACCGCCACATCATTAGCGAGATTATCCAAATAGAACCCGAATCAATCCGTACTCTGTGGATTGAAGGCGGAATTACCGTATGGGTGCAGTTGATTCACGGTGGAAGATTAGCGTTTGAGCGTGACTGGTTTGCTTCACGGGTTGCCCAAGTTAAAGCAACATTGCCCGAAACACCAAAAGAACGGAACGAACGCCTCAGCGAAGAATTAGAAACAGCTTGTCAGAAATACGGTTTAACACACGGGGAAGTGGACTGGCTTTCCTTCAGCACAACCTTATATGTGAACCGTCAGCGTATTGGCTTCCTTGGCTGTAATCTCCAAGGTCAATGGTATAGCCGACAAACCCAGTTAGGTGGTAGCCACACAACTGACAGTATCGATGCGGCGATCGCACTTTTGGGCGTTAGAGAAACTGTAGCCGCATAGTACCGCAAGTAGAAAAGGCGATCGCTGTTGGGTTAACGGAGATCGCCATACAACTATGACAAATTGCCGAATTCCGCTACAAGGTACAGCAAATATGTCTTTCCATCAAGAACCTGACTGGGGCGAATGCTGTGAACCAATACTTTTGCCCCCAACTCATCCAAATGCTGAGGTAATCGAAATTCTCGGTTACAAACTCGTTTACTGCAATGGCGCTTGTCCGAAAAATTACCGCGTTTACAAAAATGAATCAATGTTGGGTTTGATTTTCCAACACATAACCCATTGGTCAAGCGGGATAGATGAAATTCGTTACGCCAAACCATTGAACGCAGTAGTAGCACTCGATGATTTTCTTTTGGCTGCAAGTATGACCATAACTACTGACGAAAACATTGCAGCATAAATCCGAACTCAAATCAATTCAAAAATCTCCTCATTCATTAACGAAACTATGGAAGCCACGATATCCATCCCCAAACACTGGGGCTACCTAAAAGCAATTACCAATTCGCAGTTCGCAAGTCGCAATTATTTAACTGCGAATTGCGACTTGCGACTTGCGAATTGTTTTTGTTGGCGGTATACCGTGCTTCCTGACAAACATACAGATGAAGTCCGCCATTACTCTGATGACCAACTCCAAACGCTTTCTGTCGCAGAGATACAAGAGCAATTACAGGCGGAGATTGAAGAACATCAACAGCAAATCAAGGTACTTCAGCAGCAGTTGGTAGCAATTGGAGGGTCAAACGATGGCTAAAGTTGTCGATTGTTACGTGGAAAGAACTGCTGCAAGACTACTGCGATCGCTCAAAGGTTCTGGTGGTTCACTTCCTCTGCACCGGATTCAGTTTTCACAAACCATCATTCAGTATTTGTTGGACAAGAAATTAGTGCAAATCAAGAATACTGGCCACGGCTTTTTGTTGGCAGTTGTCGAGAAGTTTTAACTAAACAAGGAAGTGACTCAAATGGATTTACCAGATTTATTACTATTAGCTGAATCTGCAAAATATCTGATATCTCAAATAGAAAAACACCCAGATTATCAAGCACTTGACTATCAGCCAGACTTAACAATCGGTGATGCTCAAACAGCACTGTCGTATTTGAAATGCGAACTAGAAGATAATCAACAGCCTTCAATTGTTTTCGAGAGTGTTGATTAGGAAAGAGCAACCCTTCGGGAATTCAAAATGCAAAATTAAAAATTAAAAATTGAAGGATAAATCTATATTTTGCATCTTGAATTCTTAAATCCATAACAGCTTGTACTCAAAACAATATCAATTATGAGTTTCTTCTTAATTTTGCATTTTGAATTTTGAATTTTGAATTGACAAGAGGACAGAATGAATACTGAAATTAAACTAGGCTTTTGCAATCCTCCTGAACCAGTTTATCTTTACGTTAAAAGTGGTGAATTAAGTGGTGAATCATATCTGTGGTATCACTTCAACATTGAGGAAGACAAAACCATCCCAGTTCAACATCGTGGGTTAACAGGTTATTTATCAGAACTACGAGTGACAGCGAAAGAATTCAAAAAGAAGGAGAACATTAAGCTAGACATTGTTGTTACATCTGATGAAGTTTATGTCATACGAACTGGCATTGAAACCAATTTCGCTAAAAGTGCGATTCGTTGATTAGTGAATCACGGTTCTAGTCCGTACATAACTAATCCAGCCAGTCAGCAGATTACTGACATTAAAGGCTGAACTCTCAGACGGATAGAGGTGAAAGTCCTCTCCGCAAGATTCATGCGTGACTCCTTATCTGCCCACACTGACCAAGCTCAATTCTTGGAGGGTGAAGCTGGGAACAGGGGTGCGACCCGAACTGGTCGTTTAGAAAGGGAAGCCCACTTCCCTAGCGGATTCATACCCGCTACTCTCACGGAAAAGACTCTGCGAGAGTCTGGTCACGTCCAAGTAGATAACGAAACAGACGGAGTGCAGACCCCGAAAGTAACCGAGACTAGCAGCCTAAGCCGGTTAGGAGCGAGAGAGAGTCATCAAACGGTGAACCAACGTGAACTATTGTTTTAAACTGCGTTATCCAGCAAGGAGCTAAATAAGGCTGATAAGCTCCAACCAAAAGGTAAGCAAGCGGATATTTAACTCCCTGTTTTAAATATCGTATGAACAAAATCTTGCCGCAGAAGAAATAGCACCTAATTGATGACATAAAAACTAAACGACACAACGGGGTAAACCCTACAGAGTCTAGAAAATGTCGATATTTCTAGTAAGCCAACCGTAAGGAAAGCAGAAATCTCTGGAGGGGAGAGGATGGATGAAAAAGCGAATGCCTATCTGTAATGGATAGGATAGAGGTTCAAAATTTGCCTCTAACCGAAAGGAAAGCAGACTTCATCTGGGTCTTATACGAAAGAACTAAATGTCAAAGAAACTTAATCCGAGGACAAGTTAGATGCAGGCAGTAATGTCTACAAACGGACTAAAGAAACAACTTGAAAACTGGAGCGAAATTAATTGGCGTAAAGTTAACAAGCTTGTTAAGAATCTACGACATAGAATCTTTCGTGCAAGAGAACTTGGTAACTTCCGAAAGTTGAGAAACTTACAGAAGTTGATGCAAAGAAGCTACGCAAATCTATTATTATCTGTTCGACGTATTACTCAAACCAATAAAGGCAAAGCAACGGCAGGAATTGATAAAGAAATAATCAATACCCCAGAGCAAAGAGTGATTTTAGTTAATAATTGGAACGGCGGAAATCTACAACCTACAAAACGGGTGGAGATACCCAAATCCAACGGTAAGAAACGACCGCTCGGAATCCCAACCGTGCGGGACAGAATCGAACAAGCAATAATAGTTAACTCACTAGAACCTGAATGGGAAGCCGTGTTTGAACCAAATTCTTATGGATTCCGACTCGGTAGAAGTTGCCTAGATGCAATTAGTCAGAATTATATCAGACTGAAAAGCGATAGAGACAAATGGGTTTTAGAAGCTGATATTAAAGGATTCTTTGATAATATTGCCCATGAATCCATCCTAAACATGATTAGCAAGTTTCCGAAAAGGAACCTAATTGAAGGATGGTTAAAAGCTGGATTTCTGTTCAGAGGGAAATTTAACCCAACGAACACTGGTACACCACAAGGTGGGGTTTGCTCGCCCCTACTTGCCAATATCGGATTGCATGGATTAGAAACATTCATAAAATCCACCAATCCAAAACTTGGAGTGGTTCGCTATGCTGATGATTTTATCATTACAGCTAGAGATAAATCCTGTCTCGAAATTGCCCAAATTCAGATTCAGCAATGGTTATCTAAAAGAGGACTCGAACTCAGTTCGGAGAAGACGCTAATTACGTCAATGGAAGATGGTTTTGATTTTCTTGGTTTCAACCACCGCCACTACAATGGCAAACTGCTTATCAAACCCTCGAAGAAAAAAGTCCTAGATTTTTGTAAGCGAATTGGGAAAGAAATTAAAGCAATGAATGGGAGCGAACAAGAGAAAGTTATTCAAAAACTTAATCCAATTCTCCGTGGTTTTGCTAACTATTACAAAGGGGTAGTAAGCAAAGAAACTTTCGCCTATGTTAAAAGCAGAACATGGGAATACCTTTGGCGTTGGGCAAAGCGTAGACACCCAAACAAAAATACAAAATGGGTACACAAGCGTTACTTTAAAACCATCAATGGCAATAAATGGACGTTCGCTACAACAACCAGCGACCGCCGAGGGAAACAAAAGGATTTAATCCTATACCCAATAGCGCACACGCCCATCGAACGCCATGTAAAGGTCAAGGGTAAAGCCTCACCAGACGACCCCTCACTCGGAGAATATTGGGAAAAACGCTACCAACAATATGGGAAGAGCTACTGGGAAAAAAACTCTCGGAACCATAAAATCGCTCAGAACCAAAATTGGACTTGTCCAATCTGCGGTGAACCATTATTCAATGGGGAAGAAATTGAAACCCATCATATATCTCCTGTTGCCCAAGGTGGACTAGACGACCTAGAAAACCTTCAGCATTTACACAAAGCGTGTCATAAACAGGAACATTCAAAAACCAAGTCAACTCGCTTGAAGTAAGGCTTGAGCCGTGTGAGTACGAAAGTCTCACGCACGGTTCTCAGGGGAGGGGAGAGCGGTGACGCTCAAACCTTACCCAACCGCAACCAGACGGCTGTTATGGGCTGACACTGGCGCTAATAGGGGGTTCCCACGGTGAAACTGAGCCTAAAAAAGCAACCTAGAAATAAGCAGGGCATAACTCAAAATCCCTGACTTAATCAGAGCTAAAACCCGCAGCATATTTTTGGGTAAGCTGCAAGAATCTGGGTTTCTGATGGTTGAAGTGGCTACACCTAACGGAACGAACAATCATCTGAGGGAACGAATAAAAACGATTTGAGAGTCTAGGGATAGTCGAACCCTGGTAGGCGAGATGAGACGCGGAATTCCCTCAAGTCGGGTAGGATGCAGCGTAATTGCTGCAAGGTATTCAGAAAACACTTTATGGAGAAGAGCATGATTAGGCACAGTAGTAATACTAGTGAATCTTGGAAGACGTTGGACTGGAAAAAATTCCGGAAAGATTTATTCCGCCTACAAAAGAGGGTGTTTAAAGCGGTTCAAGCAGGCGACAAGCGGAAAGCGCGGTCATTGCAAAAACTTATTCTGAAATCCAAAGCAGCTAGATTTTTGGCAATTAGACAAGTATCTCAGCTAAATGCGGGGAAGAAGACAGCAGGTATTGATGGTAAGAAATCCCTTTCGTTTGAAGAACGTTTCGAGTTAGAAACCACACTGAAGAACGAAGCCGGAAACTGGAAACATCAAGGACTACGGGAAATACCTATCCCTAAAAAGGACGGTACTACCAGAATGCTCAAAATTCCCACTATTGCAGACAGAGCGTGGCAATGCCTAGCAAAATATGCACTAGAACCAGCACACGAGGCAACTTTCCACGCTTGTAGTTACGGTTTCAGAACAGGGCGCTCGGCACACGATGCCCAGAAACTCATATTCAACAAACTAAATTCTCAAGCCAACGGAAGAGAAAAACGAGTAATCGAACTCGATATCGAAAAATGCTTCGACAGGATAGCACACTCTGCCATAATGAAAAACTTGATAGCCCCTAGTGGGGTAAAAATCGGGATTTTCAGATGCTTAAAAGCCGGAATAAACCCCGAATTTCCAGAGCAAGGAACACAACAAGGCGGAGTGGTCAGTCCCCTATTAGCTAACGTCGCCTTAAACGGGATTGAAGGTATTCACAGATATCACAAAGATTCTGGGATTAGAAACCTCAGAGTCTCTGAAAAAACCCCCGAAAAAGACATTATAACCCCCTGCGTCCGATATGCTGACGATATGGTAATAATGTTAAGACCTCAAGACGATGCAATCGAGATACTCGGAAAAATTAACGAATTTTTAGCAGAACGCGGGATGAAAGTAAGTGAGAACAAGACTAAGATAACCGCCGCGACAGATGGATTCGACTTCTTAGGATGGCACTTCAAAGTAAGAGCCGACGGAAAATTTAACTGTACCCCCTCAGTGGAGAACTTTAAAAAATTCCGTGAGAAAGTAAAGAAAATCGTCAACTGCTCGAACTATGGTTCTAAGGTAAAGGCTGAAAAGCTAGCACCAATAGTTAGAGGATGGAGAAACTACCACAGGTTCTGTGACATGGCAGGAGCGAAGTTCTCACTTTGGTTCATGAACGAAAGAACCCGAATAGTTTTTAACAAGGAAACGAAGAACGACCGCCAGACAAGCGTCGAGCTTGTGCAGAAGGCATTCCCACCCGTTCCTTACTCCCAAAACGGATATGTCATGGTCAAAGGAAATAAATCCCCCTTCGATGGAGACTTAACTTACTGGAGTTCACGCAACAGTAAGCTATACAACGGTATAACCTCTAAAGCTTTACAAAAGCAAAACCATTCATGCGGTCGATGTGGACTGAAATTGACGAGTGACGAACGAGTTCATCTACACCACATAGACGGTAATCATGATAACTGGAAGTCCAAAAACCTCCAAGCAATCCATGAATCCTGTCACGACTATTTACACATGAGCAAAAGGGTTAATCCCTAAGAATATCGGGAGCCGGATGCCATGAAAGTGGCACGTCCGGTTCTAACTGAGAGGTGCGGGAGATAATACTCCCCATCGACTCAAACCATTTTTATTATCAGCATCGCTTGTACAAGACTTTTCTAAACCCCTGATTTTTGCTGTTACTAGCGGTGAAGAAAATACCGTGTTCTGCCGATTATATGATGCCACTACCAAAGTCAGAATCCGCAAAGAATGGAATCCGAATTCGGATTGGGCATCAATTATTGCTGAAATTCAATCTCGCTTGGGAACATCTTCATCCCTTCACTTAACACCAGAACAACCCCCGCATCCTCAAGACCTGCGTGTGAAGCAGATACGGACTTTGTTGAATTACCCGCTTGATTTAGTACGGGAGTATTTGCAGTTTCAAGATGTGGATCGTCCGAGTTTACTTCCTGTGAATAAGATTGATTCTCTAGTAAAAGCAATGTGCTTGGCTTGGGCTGTTGATAAGTTTGAAAACCCCAATGATGCTGAATCTTCGTATCAAAAGCAAGTTCTTGACGCGATCGCTAGTGGGGCTGATGAAGTGGCAGCGATTCGCTCATGGATGCAGCAGTTAACAACAGTAAATGCTGGGGTGGCTTGAAATAAGAGAAAGGCAAGGGGCAGATAAGACTATTCCCCCATAATCTTACGCTCTGCACCCTGGCTTATTTTCGATTCCTATCTACATCAATGAGTCATATCAAATTATCTCATGAAAGTCATAGTTACTGTAGTTGAAAAAATCACAAGTGAAGCTCACATTAATATCCCAGATGGTTTAACCCAGGACGTTGTTAAACAGCAAATAGTAGACCTTTACAACAGTGGTCAAATGCAGACTGATTTGAATATTTTTCAGGTTGATTTTGAATCGATTAGCGCACAAATTGTTAGCGAAGTTCAAGCAACATAAACAACCTAATATTCTCACAACACTTTTTCTCTTGTCCAGATGAAAAGTTGGAGGTAATGAAATGAGTGCTAAATGGTCTAAAGAAGAGATTGCCATCCTGGAAGAAAAGGCTGATTTTTACACCAAAGAGCAAATAGCCAGGATGTTAAAAAGGCAAGGTTATCATCGTTCAACTATGGCAATTAAGCTGAAGTTAAATCGTTTGGGTTATTCTACACGCCCCACACTTGATAACTATAGCTGCAAAGAAATTGCCAGAGTCCTTTGCTTGAGTTTATCTACCCTGTGTCGTTGGATCAAGCGCGGATGGCTCAAAGCTAACAAGCGTTCTGCAAGCTGTTACCAAATTAGAACTTGGCATCTTAAAGAGTTCCTAAAAAATCCACCACATCAAATTAAAGAGCGCATTGCCTCTCTTGAGCCTGAAGCCATTAACTATCTTGTAGGGAACTAAAGCATGACTTTTTTTGAATTCAAAATGCAAAATTCAAAATGCAAAATGAAGAATACAAATCATTTTGAATTAATTAATCTTTTAAAGCTATTGCTCTTACTCTAATCTTTAATTTTGAATTTTGAATTGGAGCAAAGCGACATGACTAAAACTTTAACAAATCCAGAAAATTATACCTGCCATCAAATCGCCAGTATTCTCTCATTAAATTTATTAACTGTCAGACATTGGATTCAAAGAGGCTGGCTCAAGGCAAATCAAAGTTGTCCCAAATACTATCAAGTCAAACCAGGAAATCTTAAACAGTTTTTAGAAAATCCGCCACATCAGATTAAAAAACGCATTGCATCTCTTGATTCCAAAGCTATTAATTATTTGTTGGGTAAAACAGTATGACAGAGCAAATCACAGATTTAGAAAGATGCTGGTTTTTATCCCCACCTTGGGGACAAGCCATACCGCCTGTAGAAGTCAATGTGTTAGAGAAAGTCTACATCAAAGACAACAGAACATTCGGTTACTGCTTGGGTGTGCAATGGTATGGCGATTGCTGGAATTACATTATTGAGATCAAAAATGATTTCATCTATGCAACCAAACATCAAATTATTGCCACGGGTAATATACAACCCAGAACTGTGAAAAAACCTTCTTTTGTTTTGGGAGAGCGAGTCATGTTGTGCTTTCCCAATCACGGCACAAAGCAAAGGTTAATTCTGGGGATTGAGTTAATCGAAAAGTCCTGGTTCTATCTGGTGGAATTGGCATTTCCTACTTTTAAACAACCACTCATCACCACCAATCGCTTTTCTTTGGTGCGGGAAGAAGACTTAGTGCGGGTGAATGTCTAAGTCCAAACACAACACTTTGTACTCATCACACAAATAAAACTATGTCACAGATTGAAATCGCCCAAATCATCGAACAGATTAAACAAGAGATTTCTGTTGACTCGAATGGACAAGGGAAGACCAGTATTCGGGCAACAGCCAGATTAGCTGGGGTAAGTGATATGGCTATTATCAAAGCGTTAGATAGTGCAAACCTGGAACCATCTAAATTGTCTAAAATGCTGATGGAACAAGGGTTTGATGGTGCAAACCAAAATGGGTGGCGCATTAATGGCATTCCTGATATGGCGATCGCCATCATCCTCGATTACTACGCTTATGAAGCAGGTCGGTACTGCACTAAACAAGCAAAGTTAGTTTGTCGAGCATTCAAAACTATCGGTGTCCGTGCCTGGATGCAAGATATCACAGGCTGGACAAAGAAAGAGCAGCAACCAGAACAACCATCTGCACCAGCCCTGCCACCAGTTGAACAACGTTTGCAGACTTTGGTTGACGCGATGAAAACTTTAGCTGACCTCACCGGGGGAAAACTCAATCCCTACATCGAGCAGCATTTCAAGGATTACGCCGCTAACCTCTTGGCTGAACACAACAGACAAGCACTCTGTGGCACTTCTGAAAAATGGATGGGGGTTGTTAATTTTGCTGAAATCGAGCTTGGCAAGAAAGTTCCTCTGCACGGTTCACATTATCGAGGTCATCTGGGTACTTGGGTTCGCACGTTTTACCCACACCTAGGCGATCGCCAAGAAAATCGTTTGGTCAACGGCACTCAGCAGTCAGTTTACATCTATGCCTGCCATGGGCGTTGTTGCGTGAATAGGCAAAATGGTAAATTTTATTTATCGCCTATGTTCTCTCACTGCCTAGTCCAACGATGAAGACGAAAGCTCAGTACAAAGTTAAGAATTGGAACGCTTACGATGCAGCATTAAAGCTTCGAGGCAGTATAACTTTCTGGGTAAACGAAGAGATAATAGAGCAGTGGCGCAACCAGCAGAAAACTGGGAAAAAAGGAGCATCGAATTATTATAGTGACGTGGCGATCGCCACTATGGGAACAATTCAATCGGTGTTTCATTTACCAGGGCGACAAGCAGAGGGGTTTTTAGAATCGCTGTTCACGCTCATGGGAATTGAGCTAGAAGTACCAGACCATTCAACGCTATCTCGTCGTTTAAGCAAGTTGTTGGTGAAACTACCTGTAGTGCCAAAAGATGAGGCTGTCCATGTAGTAGTGGATTCAACTGGTGTGAAAGTGTACGGTGAAGGTGAATGGAAAGTCCGCACACATGGAGTAGGTAAAAGACGGACGTGGCGGAAGTTGCATTTAGGAGTTGATGAGGGCAGTGGCGAAATCCTGGGTGCAGTGGTGACGACTAATGATATGGCTGATTGCGAGGTACTGCCTGACATATTGGAGCAGATTGATCAACCGATAGAGCAAGTATCCGGTGATGGTGGCTATGACACAAAAGGTTGTTATGACACCATTTCACAACATGGGGCGAGGGCGATAATTCCACCACGCAGTAACGCCAAAATTCAACTTCCCTCAAACACTCAAGCACCGCCGTATCCTAGGGATGAGAATCTGCGTCGAATACATCAAGTTGGACGCAAGCAATGGAAACTTGAAAGCAGGTATCATCGCCGCTCTTTGTCTGAGACTGCTATATTTCGGCTCAAGATCATCTTTGGTGGCAAGTTAAGACGACGCTTTTTTGACAATCAAGCTGTCGAGTTATTTTTACAATGTGCTGCCCTGAATCGCATGATCCAGTTAGGTAAGCCTGACTCTTATAAAGTCGAAGGCTAATTCCTATCCTGAATTCGGATTGGAGTGTCCTTTTTTCCTTTCATGCAACAAAGCCCCTGCCATGACCCAGCGATCGCCGAAGGATTAACTAAGGCAATCGAGGAGTTCTTTGCACACCCGAACCCAACAGCAGTATTAAGGCAGGCTGGGGCTTTTACCAACAAGAAGGGGATGAGGTTGGTCAAAAAGTAAGAGCGATCTCTTAAGTCCAACTTTTGAGATCGCTATCTGGTTGTAATTGTGCCGAATTTAATCCTACGGTATCAGTTTTTGTCTCTACCACTCCAATGTCCATAAATTATGAACTTTGATGCAAGTATCCCCCAAAAAGTAAAAAGCAACCGCACAAGCGATCGCTTCAAATACCAAAGGAAAGAGTGGTTAAAACACCAGTAACAAGCTAACACATCCCTTTACAAAACTTAAAAGTTGCTTGACTTAGTTGCAATGCCTTCAAACACAGGAGAAACAGTACTATGCAACAACTCAATTTATTTCCCGAATCCACCCCAACCTTACCCGTTACCTATTACCCAGAATTCCTAACCGCTCAAGAAGCCAACGAACTCTACCAGCACTGCCTACAACTGCAATGGCAGCAGAATCAAATCAGGATGCTGGGAAAAACTACAGATGTTCCACGCTTGGAATGTTTATATGGCGACAAAGGCTGTAATTACTACTACTCCAAGAGTGTATTGCTCCGACCCTTACCCTGGACTGACAAGCTCACCGAATTGAGAAACAGAATCATTGCATTCACTGGATACAGCTTTCGCATTGTTATAGGTAATCAGTATCGTACAGGCGCGGACTCGATTGGATGGCATTCGGACACCGATTCATCTATGGGACTTGACCCGGCGATCGCATCCATCAGTTTGGGTGCTGTTCGTAAATTCCAGATTAAACCGATAGGTGGTAGTGCCACTGACTTTTGGTTGGAACACGGCAGTCTGCTGTTGATGCACCCAGGGTGTCAGTCTACTCATATACATCAGGTTCCAAAAACAACCAAATTCGTCACCACACGAATCAACCTGACTTTTCGACCACACACCGGGGGCAGATAAAAACCACTTGTTCAATCACGCCTCTTTAATTGTTTTGAGTTTCAACCCAATTTTTCAAAATGGTGTAAAGTATGTGGACTTAGTTCAGACGTACTACTCAATTTAGTTTTTTAGTTAATTTCTGTTTTTGCTCTAGCGGTATGAGTGCATACCGCTAACTCTTTCATGCGTCTATCGGAGGGAATTATGAGTCTCGAATTACATCACTTACAAGAATGGCTCGGCAGTAGCGTTGATGAAGAACTGATTGCCCTGAACGTGAGATCGCTTGTCAGCAGAACACCTTATGAATACCTGCTGTACAGCGATAAAATCTCCCGCCGCAACGATGGGCGATTGCGGGACAGGGACTTGAAGAAATACCAACACATTGAATTGGGCGGTTGGTGGTGTAACGGCATTGACCCACTGAGCAATTATGAACAAATGCTCTGGGGTTGTTTCAAGCCCGACAAACCCCGCAGAGATTCACAGAAAATCCACAAATTCATCAAGTATGAGCATCCTTACAGGGAGCAAACACGCGCTTTCTTTTTACAAGTTACCAAGAAGATTTGGGTCAAAGTGTCGAATCGTTGCGGTATTCCCATCACTGACGAAGATTTACAGCATCCGGGTGGGTTCTGGCATTGGGTTTGGAAAAACAATGTACCAATTGTAATTGTCGAGGGAGCTAAAAAAGCTGCTTGTTTACTGAGTGCTGGTTATGCGGCGATCGCTATTCCTGGGGTAAATGCTGGCTACCGCACACCAAAAGATGATTCCATTACTGCCACTGGTAAGCCGTCACTCATCCCTGATTTGAAACATTTCGCAACACAAGGCAGACAAGTTAACATTTGCTTTGACAACGATACCAAACCTGAAACTGTTCAACGGGTAAGAACTGCTATCAGCCGGATGGGTCGTTTATTGATTGCTGAGGGTTGCTCTCTACGAGTGATTGATCTACCAGGAACCGAAAAGGGAGTTGATGATTTTGTTGTAGCTCATGGTGAGGCGGCTTTTCACTCACTGTACAATACAGCCGAAACGTTGGAGTTATGGGAAATCAAGCTGTTTACTCTGCTGACTTATCCGCCAGCGATCGCACTCAACCAAAGATTCTTGGGTGGATTGATTGCACCAGAAGGCGAGAAGCTGATTGTCCTCAAGGCTCCCAAGGGAACAGGTAAAACCGAGTGGTTGTCTCAGGAAGTAGCCAAGGCACATGACCAGGGGCGTAAGGTATTGATTATTACCCATCGCATACAACTGGGTGAGGCTTTGAGCGATCGCTTCGGTGTTGATTACGTTAGCGAGATCCATACATCTGACACAGGCGGCTTGTTAGGGTATGGTGTTTGCGTTGATTCTTTGCATAAGGATAGTCAAGCCCATTTCAACCCCAACGATTGGTCAAACGATGTCATTATTATTGATGAATGCGACCAAGTGTTCTGGCATTTACTCCACTCTACTACTGATGTGGCCAAGCGGCGGGTAGCGATACTGCGAAATTTCAAGCAGTTGGTACAGAATGTTTTGGGCAGCGAACACGGTAAAATCTATCTGTCTTCTGCCGATGCCTCAGATACCGATGTCAAGTACATTCTTTCTCTGGCTGGAGAATATCGAGTTAACCCCTTCGTGATCGTCAACAATTACCAGCCGGTATCTGGCAAGTGCTACAACTATTCTGGCAGTAATCCCAAGAATTTGATTGCGGCGTTAGATCGGGCTATTGAGAAAGGTGGACATCATTTATTATGCTGTTCTGCCCAAAAAGCAAAGTCAAAATGGGGTACTCAAGCCTTAGAACAACGGTTTAAACAGAAATTTCCTCATTTACGGGTTCTGAGAATTGACAGTCATTCAGTTTTAGACCCAAAACACCCAGCTTTTGAGTGTATTGCCCATCTCAACCAAATTCTGACACAGTATGATTTGGTGATTGCTTCGCCCAGCTTGGAAACTGGCGTGTCTATCGACATTCGAGGTCATTTTGATTCGGTTTGGGGGATATTCCAGGGAGTGCAGCCTGTGGATTCTGTACGGCAGATGTTAGCACGGTTAAGGGAAACTGTTGACCGTCACATCTGGGTTAGTCGATACGGGATGGGGATTGTGGGCAATGGTTCAACTTCTATGGGTGGATTGTTGCGGAGTCAGGATATTGCAACCCAGGCTAATATCGCTCTGTTGTCTGCGGCTGATAACGACGATTACTCGTTCATTGACCAAAATTTCCAGCCCGAATCATTGCAGACTTGGGGCAAGCGTGGTGCTGTCATTAACGTCCAAATGCGCCGTTACCAGGAATTTGTGCTGAAGGGGTTGGTGGCTGATGGCTATACCGTGATTGATGCGGATGATTCCGACCCTGACGAAACCAAGGAAGTTGTTAAAGAGGTGAAAGCAGCTTCCAAGGAATTATATTCTGGTCAATGCCAGGGGGTTTCTGAATCTGATGATGTGTCTGATGCGGAACTCAAGAAATTGCAGGAGAAGCGCGTTAAAACGAAAGAAGAACGGTATCAGCAGCGTAAGGGTGAATTGTCCCGACGTTATGAGGTTGATGTTACGCCTGACTTGGTAGAAAAGGATGATGACGGCTGGTATCCGCAGTTGCGGCTGCACTATTACTTGACTGTGGGGAGGGAGTTTTTAGCCAGTCGGGATAGCAAAAGGGCTAAGGCACAGGCTGAGGCTGGAGACAATGCTATTTGGAAACCTGACTTTAACAAGGGGCAGATGTTGTCTTCTGTGCTGTTGTTGGAAAAGCTCAATTTGTTGCAGTTGCTCAAGACTGGGGTGCGATTGCGGGGGTCTGATGATGTGATGCAAGAATTTAAGGCGATCGCGCTAAAGCATCGGTATTTGATCAAGAATTACTTGAACGTGACTATTTCGGAGAAATTGACTCCTGTGGCGATCGTACAAAAATTGCTGGATAAGATTGATTTGCGGTTGTCGTATGTGGGGCGGTTGGGGCCAAGGGGGAAGCGGGAGTGTGTGTACAAGTTTGTTGCTCCTGATGATGGGCGGAATGTGATTTTTGAGAAGTGGTTAAATCGGGAGTTGGTGTCAGTCACTAATAATATAGAGTTACAAAAACAAGTTGCTGACACAACATCACTCCCCAGTAAAGAGGATATGGGCGGACAGGAAAATCCGACTGATTCATGGTGGCAACAAGTTAAGTCTTATACTGTTGCGTTCATGGAAAGAGCGAAAGATGGGGTGGGGGCGGTCAAAGAATTCTTTTCCACCCTGACTTTGGACGAGCGTTGGGGCGTGATGGTGGCGTTTGAGGAGGCACAGCCGCAGATGTTTGGTCAGTTAGTGGCGGCGGTTCCCGATTGGGTGCAGTGGATGGCGGATGAATAAATGGTGAAACACCGCGCTAAATTCAAAATTCAGCGGTCTTCAATCGGTGAGCAGGGTGTGGGAATCTTAGAAACTAATTAATAATTTCTCCTTTGTTATTGGCCAACTTTTCACGCCATTTTTGGAGTTCTTCAGGTGTTTGTCTCACCCAATCTGTGACTTCGCCAACAATTTTTAATGGTGCTTGGGAGCGATATGAGCGTGTCGGATTGCCCGGAAATTTTTTGTCTGTAACATTCGGATCATTTTCAAACTCCCCTGTTGGTTCAACGATATAAACACGTTCACGGTTATCGCCTTTTGCTAATGCAGCTGCTAGTCCCGCCCCATTGACAAGGGCTGTGAAATAAATGTGATTCATTTTGAGTTCAAGTTTGTAATTAGAACTGCCCCCTGCTGTCAGCAAATCGCCAAGGAGCAAATCTGCTTTCGTGCCATGATAAAAGGGGCCTTTGTCAGAAGGTTTATCTTTAAACGAAGTTGCTAATTTATAATTCTTTCTTGCCTTTTTAGGGTTGCTTAAGCCCTCATAGCATTTGGCAATGTTTGAATATAGAGAAGGTATTGCACTCTTAACAGTGTCGTCATTTATTTTTAATGCAAACTGCAAAGCTGTTTCGAGCCATTTTAATTTGTCGGAAACATTTTTTTGATATTGAGCTACATAGTGAGCTGAAATAAATTTTTCCAAGTCGTATGTCGCTTCGTTCCAGGCTTCTTGAAACAGTTTACTTGCTTCTGCTGGTTTGCCTTTTTCTTCCATGCCCATACCTTGAAGACAGAGTTTAACAACATTGTTGTTTTGGTTGAATTCCATGATTACTTTGTCTCGTAATGATTGTAATTTCGATTTAGTTGCTTGTCCTTAGTCCGTTGAAGTGCATCGTAATACCATTTCACGAAAATCTGATACAAATGTAAACTCTAAAAGCTTTGCTGCGTCTAAGTTTTTTAATTGCGATCTTAAGAGCGAAGCGCGAGTCCGCGATGGCACAGCGACCTTCGACGCAGAAGCGTCGCGTCCACCGCGAATTGCGAATTGATATATTACCCGGCTTGCTGGTTTAACCAAGCTTCTAAATCAGCCACAACGGAAAAATCTAATAACGCCTCTGCTAAAAGAAATTCAGCAACATATCAAAATTCAGAAACCTTTGTCAAATCAACTCCCTATTAAGAGTTAAGCGTTAATAACTCTGTTGCTTCTTTTAATACTTGAGTAATTTCAGGTTTGGCAGAACTTATCACATCATCTGGTAAATGCTTATGGTGTGGAAAAGTAGAAAGATTGGGAAAGTGAGGTGTATTATCATAACGAAAAACTAGGCAACTTCGTTCATCTTGAAAATGGTAACGATAGTCAAGAAATTCTAGCTGATTACCTATGATTAATAAAGCTTCATTTATTTCTAATAAATGTGTCTGATTGAAGCGCAATCTAATTCTTAAATTCGCCCGTTGTGATGTTAGAATTTCTTCTTCATAACGTTCTACATAAACATTCTGACATTGAACAATTGCTTGTTCTACTTGATTGAGGTAATCAGATAGAATATTAGGCAGCATAGTTCAATATGCGTTCTATTTCTTGCCGCAAAGCCAGGTAGTGACGGTAATCATTTGCCCATTCTATAAATAGGACATCATCTGATAATACTCCCTGAGTATATTGGTAAAAAAAATCTTCTGAGTCCATTTTTTGCTGGTTTTCATACACACTAAGTCGCTTGGCAACAGCAAGCAGAGCATCTAACGATGATGTATATTGAATGGTCTGTTTACGCATTCTTTTTATTCTTAAAAAAATCATGTTCTGGTTATTAGTATAGTCCAGATATCAGTAGACATCTTAGAGGATTTTTTGTCAGTGACTATTTCAAAAAGTCTTACTCCTATAGCTTTCCCGCTTAGGCTTGCCGTAGGCATCGCTCAAAAGTTACTCGACAAGATTGACCTGCGGCTGTCGTATATGGGGCGATTAGGGCCGCGAGGTAATCGTGAGAGTGTTTACCAGTTTGTAGCTTCTGATGATGGGCGAGATAGCATTTTCAAGAAGTGGTTAAATCGGGAGTTGGTGTCAGTCACTAGTAATATAGATTTAATAACACTAATTACTGACACAACATCACTCCCCAGTAATCAGGATATGGGCGGACAGGAAAACCTCAGTGATTCATGGTGGGAACAGGTTAAGTCTTACGCTGCTGGGTTTATGGAAAGAGTGAAAGATGGTGTAGGAGCGGTTAAAGAGTTCCTCTCCACCTTCACTTTGGACGAACGTTAGGGGGTGATGGTGGCGTTTGAGGAGCAAGAGGATGAACCTATCCCACTAATAAAATCCGGTTAATCCAGATATGAATTGTGGCTAAAGAAAGAAAAGCGTTGAAGCAGTCCGAAATTCGCTCCCATCGCACAACCAGACGGCGATATTTTCTTTGATACCAAGCGAAACAACGCTCTTGTTGAAAACGTGGAACTGAGATTTTAATTGGTCTGCCTCGATTTTTCTTGGTCTTCCAAGTACGCTTAGGTAATTGTGGTCTGATACCACGTTACTCCGGCGGCACGTTTATCCTTAGAATCGTAACCTTTATCAGCAGCCAAGACTTTGACTCGTTTACGAGGTCTACCTGGTTTATTCGTTTTGACTTTGACACTATTTAGCAGTGGTATAACTTGATCTCTTTCGCTACCGTTGGCTGGAGTTGTGCGATTAGCTAAGGGCAGACCATTACCATCAGTTAAGGTGTGGATTAAAATTCCCTTACCTTTATGACCGTACTTAACACCTTCACCGCCACCAATTCCTTGGGGAAAAAGACCCATCAACAGCACCGTAATTCCAGTTGATTAGTCCTCTTTCTTCTGCGACACCTAATATCCTTGCTTGTAAACTATCTAATGTTCCGTCTTTTTGCCAGCGTTGTAACCATCTGTGTGCTGCACTCTTTGATGCCCAGATCTCTCCAATAGGAACATCGCACCAACGACATCCTGTTATCAATATATACAGTAAGGTGTTAAGTACATGACGAAATGGTGCATGAGGCATTCCCCGTCCTTTCTTTTCTGCTTCCTTGGGAATATATCTTCAAACAGCTTCCACTCAAGGTCACTTAACCCTTCAAATCTCCCCGC
Organism: Nostoc sp. HK-01; assembly: GCA_003990705.1. Taxonomy (GTDB): domain Bacteria; phylum Cyanobacteriota; class Cyanobacteriia; order Cyanobacteriales; family Nostocaceae; genus Nostoc_B. The sequence goes on along the minus strand of AP018320.1, from coordinate 58,861 downwards.
CATACTCTAATACAACTTACCGTCATCAACAGCAGATTATCATATTACTAGTATTAGTGGGATAGGTTCAAGGAACGCCCTGAATGGATGCTTAAAATGTCAGCACGTAAACGTAAAACCCTGGTGGTTTGCCGTCAGTGCCATGAGAAAATCCAATACGGACGCTACGACGGTGACGCTCTCAAACGTAAAAATTACTAGAAAGCGAAGTGATACGGAAACGGTCATGCTTCGTTTGGAGGGGGGTGGTTGGAAAAGTGCCAATATTCGGTAACTCGCTGGCTACCTACCCTACCGCAAGCACGGTTTCGGATGGGAGGGGTGATGCAGTAATGTACACCTCGACCCCTACCCGAAGCAGAGCGTCTACGCAGCCAACAGAATTTTACTTGAGTCGGAATAGCTCCCGTTTGTTTACTCTTCATAACAAAAACTTGTGTAAAATTGCGTAAAAGCGCATACTCAAGGTGTATTTAGCGTAAACCTCAACGCTGAAACCTGCCCAAATAAACCCATGCCGGACTCAGAAGCCTCAAAAAAAGTCACCAGTAACGATCCGCCCTTGCCAAAGCCAATTACTTTACCAAAAATGAATTATGTTCAGATGTATTGCAGGAGATCTACTCGGTAAAATCATGTAACCCAGAGTTAGAAAATTTGCGTACACAAATTTCTCAAAACTTGTGTAACTCTTAATAACGCAGTTCAATATGCGCTTAAAGCCCTAAATTCTTGGTATTTGGGGATTTTTGATTTTTAACTGGATTTTTGCATAACTTCCAAAGCTTCAGAAATATCTATCTGTGAAAGTAAGATAACTACTCTAACTCAAGTATTTAGGAGAATTTCATGAAAAGCTCAAAATTAGCAGTAACTATGATTGTATTAGCAACATTAACTTTTACACCTAAAGCTGAAGCCAAAAGCTTATTTACTAATCGACAAGTGATAGCACAAGTTCCTAACTCGCAAACCAATCAAAATAGAGTCAATGAGTTAAATCAACTGATTCAAAAAAGTAAAGACGAAGAGCAATTAGGTTTAGTAACAGAAGCACTAGAAACATTACAGAAAGCTATACAGATTAGCCGAGAAATCGGAGATTTTGATAAAGAAGGAACTATTTTGAATAATATGGCTGTATCTTATTCAATTTTAGGGAAGTATGCCACATCTATAAAATTCTATCAACAGGCTTTAGCTATTAGGAAAAAAAACAACGACATTTTTGGTGAACAATTAACGCTAAGTAACATTGGCGGATTGTACACAGAAATTGGGCAGTATAACAAAGCATTAGAATTTCATCAAGCGGCTTTAGCTATTAATAAACAAATTGGAAACCGCCCAACTAATACAACAACACTAGCCGATCAGGTTTTGACTGATATCGATGATTTGAGAAACTCAGATTATGAAGCTTTTATACTTAACAATATTGGAGGAACTTATCAAAAACTTGGTCAGTATGACAAAGCTCTAGAGTTTCACGAACAAGCTTTAACCAAAAAAGGAAAAGGTTATGAAGGTGAGGCAACTACACTTAATTATATCGGAGGTGTCTACTTAAAACAGGGGAAATATGACAAGGCTCTGGAGGCCTACCAAAGGGCTTTAGCCATTAACAAATTTTTGGGTAATATGGAAGCAGGAGGAACAGTTCTGCATAATATTGGGGTAGTTTATTCAACACAAGGAAAATATGACAAAGCTTTGGAGTTTTATCAAGCATCCTTAAAGCTTGCTAAAAAAATTGGAGATCTTCCTGGAGAAGCAGTAACTCTTTATAGTACAGGACTAGTTTACAGAGATCTTGGTCAGTATCCGAATGCTGAAAAAACTTTGTTCTCTGCTATGAAAATAGAAGAGTCTCTACGCGTAGGATTGATTGATCCGGATAAAGTATCTATCTTTGAAACACAAGCTGCAACTTACCGTGCTCTCCAACAAGTTTTAATTATTCAGAAAAAAAATATCGAAGCTCTAGAAGTAGCTGAACGGGGTAGAGCTAGGGCTTTAGTTGATTTATTAGGTTTAAAAATATCTGAGAATACTAATAACAAGCAAGATATAAAACCACCTAGTTTTGAGCAAATTCAGCAAATTGCCAAAGCACAAAATGCCACACTTGTTGAATATTCAGTAAACGAATCAAATTTATATATCTGGGTTATCAAACCAACTGGTGATTTTAAATTTAAGCAAGTAGCTCTCAAGTCATTAAAGGCACCACTTGCGGAACTAGTCAGTAAAAGCCGTTTAGCCATTGGTGCTGGCGGAAGGGGTATTAGAGTCGACCCTAAAGAAGAATCAAACCACAAACAAAATTTACAAGAATTACATGAAATATTGATTGAACCAATTGCTTCTGTACTGCCGACTAATCCAGAAGATAAAGTTATTTTCATACCTCATAATTCACTATTCTTAGTACCGTTCGTAGCATTGCAAGATAAAGACAGCAAATACTTAATTGAAAAACACACTATCTTAACTGCGCCTGCTATTCAAGTTCTAGATTTAACTCGTCAACAACGGCAAAAAGTTACAGTTAAAGATGTCTTAGTTATGGGTAATCCTATCATGCCTAAAGTAGGAATTCCACCTGTGCAACTTGCTCCTCTCAAAGGTGCAGCAACAGAAGCATTAAATATTGCTAACTTATTCAAAACTAAAGCTATCACTGGTAAGGATGCGACAAAAGCAGCTTTCAAACAAAGATTATCAACTGCTAAAATTATCCATTTAGCTACACATGGATTGTTAGATGATGCTGATAAGAGTATACCTACTGCGATCGCCCTTGCTCCCTCCGGTACAGATGATGGTTTACTTACGCCAGCAGAAATTATCGATTTAAAAATCAACTCAGAGTTAGTAGTTTTGAGTGCTTGTGATACAGGAAGAGGCACAATTACTGGTGATGGAGTAATTGGTTTATCACGTGCTTTAATTATCGCTGGTGCACCGAGTATGATTGTCTCGTTGTGGTCTGTTCCTGATTCACAAACATCGGAATTAATGATCCAGTTTTATCAACAGTGGAAGAAAAATCCTGATAAGGCTGTGGCGTTGAGAAATGCCATGTTGATAACCATGAAAAAGCATCCTCATCCCATAAATTGGGCTGCTTTTATTCTCATTGGTGAAGCCGAGTAATAGTCTGTGGTATTTATTTTGATGGGTTGCTAGATACTCACTAAGTCTAATTGTGCAAAATATCAGCTTGAATATTTTGCATAACCTTATATGCCTCAGAAATATAATCCTATACAGCGATTTCAGCTTTGATATAAATAAAATTCTATGTCTGATATTAAACGCCGCCATTTTCTTCAATTTTCCGCTTCTACCCTAGCTACACTGGGTTTAAGCCAATTAGATATTATGCAACAAGGCAATAATGTAGGACAAGCCTTTGCACAAAATACAGGCCGTAAACTAGCTTTATTAGTAGGAATTAACCAATATTCTGAAAATGACAGTTTGCCACCTCTATCAGGTTGTGTTACAGATGTCAGGTTACAGCAGGAATTATTAATTCACCGCTTTGGCTTTAAACCCCAGGATATTGTCACCTTGACTGATCGACAAGCTACTCGTCAAGGCATCCTTACAGCATTTGAAACACACTTGATTAAACAAGCCAAACCCGGTGATATAGTACTATTTCACTTTTCTGGACATGGTACACGAGTCAAAGACCCGGAACAGGATTTACCAGATGGGCTGAATAGTACATTTATTCCAATAGATGGGAAGTTACCTCCTGAAGGAAGCGGCCCTGTAAATCACATCATGGGACACACACTGTTTTTACTCATGTCTGCATTACAAACAGACAATATTACTGTTGTGCTAGATAGTTGTCATTCTGGTGGTGGTAAACGGGGAAATTTACGAGTTCGTTCTGTAAATGGCGGTGGATTCTTACAACCCAGTTCAGAAGAAATGGAATATCAACGCCAATGGTTAAAGCGACTAGGAATCTCACCACAAGAATTTATTCAAAAACGTAGAAAAGCTGTTGCTAAAGGAGTTATCATTGCTAGTGCTAAACGTGAACAATTAGCAGCTGACGTACCTTTTGAGGGCTTTCATGCTGGGGCGTTTACTTATTTGTTGACACAGTATCTTTGGCAACAAACTGGGAATGAATCTGTAAGCAGTGCGATCGCTAATATTGGACGCAGTACTAAAAGATTAGCGAAGGACAATGGTAATGTCCAAGATCCAGAATTTGAGTCAAATCTCAACCCCAGCAAAGCCAGCGCACCTATTTATTTTATCCCTGTCCAGGCTGTTCCAGCTGAGGCTGTAGTTACTCAAGTCAACGGTAATCAAGTTCAGTTTTGGTTGGGTGGCTTAGATCCACAAAGCTTAGAAGCTTTCACAAATAATCCCTTATTTTCCGTTGTCAATTCTCAAGGTAATGAAATTGGATTGGTCAAGCTAGAGACCCGTCAAGGGTTAATTGGCAGCGGTATACTAGTCAATACAGATCGCTCAACATTAAAATTACAGCCTGGAAATTTATTACAAGAACGTATTCGCACTATTCCCAACAATCCTACTTTAAAAATTGGCATTGATGAGTCTCTAGACAAAAACACTGCCCAGCAAGCAATAAAAGCTCTTCAATTGCTTAATCGCATCGAACCCCAATTTTTGGGGAAACAAGCCGTGCAATATATTTTTGGGCAGATGACTGAGGCTAAATATCAAGAGTTACAGAAAAAACGGATTTCTTATCTTCCAGAAGTTGGTAGTTTTGGTTTATTTCTACCTAGCCAAGACCAAATTATCGCTAAGTCATTTGGTCAAGCAGGTGAATCTATAACTGAAGCAGCAAAACGTTTGCAGCCTAAGTTCAAATCCTTGCTGGCTGCCAGAGTTGTTAAACAAATTCTTGGTAATACCAATTCATCACACATCAATGTTACTGTCTCTATGAACATGGCTGATAGCAATGAAGTTCTAGCCCAGTCCTTTCCTATTCGGGGAGCTATCACGAAAAAGCCCCAATCCTCAGCAGTTTCTCCCAAATTATCTGACTCAGGCTTAAACCAACTAGCTGTAGGAACCAAAATTGCTTTTAAAATTCAAAATAACGAAAATCAACCAATTTATGTCAGTATTTTAGTGATTGATGCTGATGGCGAAATGACAGTTATCTTTCCTAATAATTGGTCTGCCATGCAAACTGCGTCCTTAGTAGAGGCAAAACAAACACAAATAATTCCGCAATCTGATGATGAGTTTGTATTGACTATTGATAAGCCTTTAGGCACTTCTGAAGCATTAGTTATTGCCAGTACAACACCTTTGAGAAGTTCACTTCTAGCATTGCAAAAAATTGCTAGTTTAAGAAACTTAGCAAATCGCAGTACTCCTATTGCCATCACAGATGAACTGTTAGATGTTACCAATAATATACTAGATGATTTAGATGCAGGTACTCGTGGTGGTATTTCTGCACAACAGATACAATTACCACCTGGAGTTCGTGGTATTGACACTCAAAAATTAGCAGCAATGGCTATCTCATTTGAGGTTGTTGCTTCTTCAAACAGCTAACATCTTTTATGTTAATTGTGGAGAATTTTTTGATCTGACTTTTCCGGTTAAGTCTCGAAAAGCCTACTGGTAGAGGAATGGAGAAATAGCACATTAGATTTAGATAATGTACAGTAATGGAAATTGGGTGCTAAAGACAATACCTTTGCCAAAATAAGAGCCTAGAAAAATTTTGGCAAAAACGGCAAAATGACTCATACATAAGCGTTTATCTGACCAGGGGGCTTGGAAGCTCAAACCCTTGATGCTGCCAGAAGACATTAAAAAATGCTTGCGGGAAACCTTGAAGGAATTTTTAGGACTTATTGTTTTTGCCAAACCGTTGAGAACAGGACGTTAATACATCAACTCAACCTCGTAAATTGGCTAAGGTATTGAAAGATAACGCACAATGCTGGACTGGTGGGAGAAGAATTTTGCCACCATATATCTCTCTGGGCAATCACCCCAACGCACACATCACCCCTCATCCCTCATCCACTCCAGACCAGTCCTCCGTGCTGCTTCTGAACTGTAATAGATCTTCGTTTCGCCAAATATGCCACCTGTGCGGCTGATGACCCGAAACTGCCAGCACTGGCCGGGCGTGTAATAGACGATTAGGATACTGCCGTTGATGCAAACAACTGTATCAACTTTGATTTGGGGCATTTGTGAGTGTGAAGCTGAGTTATCTGCAATTGTCCTTGATGAAAGCAAGGAAGTCACACAAATTTTAAGTTCTTCTTGTAGCTGACTACTTGCGCTCATCACCCGAACTTCTCAAGCATTGCAAGGAAAGAGCGAGTGTGGGTGTTTTGCTTTTATGCCTGTGGTTTACTTATCAAAATATTCGCCCTGGTCTACAACCAAGGCTACGTCTAGGCTTTGACGATTTTGCCACCTTCAACCCAACACCTATCTGTCTAAACTAAGCCCAGGGTCGAAACCGATAACCAAGCGTCAGCTAGACCTGAGTGAGGACGGGTATTTCGCTTATATGCCTCTGGTTTACTTATCAAAATATTCGCAATCTCTACAAACAAGGCTAATCATTGGTTTTGACGATTAAGACACCTTCAACCCAACACCCATCTGTTTACACTCAGTCCAGGGTCGAAACCGATAATCAAGCGAAGCTAGACCTGAGTGAGGGTGGGTATGCGTGCTTTTATGCCTGTGGTTTACTTATCAAAATATTCGCAATGTCTATAACCAAGGCTATGTCTAGAGTTTTGACGATTGGGCTTCTTTTTTCTCTACACTTGCTGCGCCGAGCCAAAACCCACAATCAGCGCGCTCGCTCTACTTGAGCGCGGTTGATTGTACTACTGGAATGACGCGGCTCTCACGAACGCCAACGCACAGAATAAGGTTGTTCTACAGGCAACGACTGCCGAACATGAGTTGACGGGTTTTGCGAATCGGATTAAACGGCATATTACGTTACCATATATTCACAAGAGCATTTGTTGGGCAAAGTGTTACTTGAACCCACTAAACTATTGCACTCATTAAGAGGAAAACCTTATCGCCATCCAAAAACAACTAATTAACTCACAAATCAAGTCACCCCAAGTTTTCTTGATTGATCACGAAAATAACAATCGTGGTTTAATAAATACTAACGATGCTTTAGAGTTAGCCGAGAGCTTAGAGCTTGATTTAGTTGTAGTTTCTGAAGGCCAAGACGCTCCAATCGCCAAGATTCTTAACTATGGTAAGCTTCAGTATCAAAAGAAAAAGCGTCAGGGACAAAGTGCTAGACCAACCGTGAAAGAAGTTCGGCTGCGTCCTAATATTGGTGCTGCTGATTATAACTTACGTATTGAGCAAGCTGTTAAGTGGTTGAGTAAGGGTGATTCCGTCAAATTTGCTATTCGCTTACGTGGTCGAGAAAATCAATATCGTGAACAAGCAGGCGAATTGTTAGAACGGGCGGCCACTGCCTTAAATCAAGTAGGAAAAGTCCAATCACTTGATAAACGTTCACTTACGGCTCAAATTATTCCTGCTTAAATTAATTTCCTGTGGTATTCGGATTTCTCACAATTAAAAATCTGAGCTAGTTTAGCATTAACAATTCCATAGCTGTTCTGGACTTTTACCAGGGCAGCTTTGCTCTTGTAGAGTTTAATATAAAAGACTTTTTGGCAGCAGTCAGGGCGAGCGCATACATCAAGTTAGTGAACTACCCAATCAACCCCAAATGCCGATGGAAAGCCTCAACCGCATTTGCCACACCATCCTCACCCCGAATCTTCTCACCTAACTCTTGGGCTTTTAAGCGCATCGACTCATCACCCAGTACAACTTCAATCACTGCCGCTAGAGTTTTTTCTGATACTTCCTTGTACGGTATCGGTTTGGGGCTGACTCCGAGTTGAGCTAACTTTTGACCCCAAATCGGTTGATCTGCGAAAAATGGGACTGTCACTGACGGTATCCCTGCTCTTAATACCGCCGCTGTTGTACCTGCACCGCCATGATGCACCATCGCTTTCACTTGAGGCAGTAGCCAATCATGCGGAACATCGTTGATCGTAAACACTCGCCGTGAATCTTTGGGATTGACTATTCGACCCACATTGCCCCAGCCTGACAATATGATGCCGCCTTGATGAGTTTTTTTTAGAGCTTCCACGATGTAGTACGTTAGATATTCTGGGTTGGGCATGGTCATACTGCCGAATCCGAAGCATAGAGGAGCTTGCTTGAATCCTAGAAAATCCAACAGTTCATCAGGGGCTTGGTCTTCGTATTCATCAGCACGGTCGATAAACCAGAAACCAGTTAAATAAGCCCATGCTGGCCAGTCCCTTGGTTTTGGGATAACGTGCGAACTAAACCCATACAGTACGGGAATTCGTGCTACGTTAGCCGGAGTCTTTCTCCTAAATCGACTGCCCAAGAACGGTAGCGGCGGCAATTTCAATGTTTCGGTTCGGAAAGAGTTGATTAGTTGGCGATATTTCTGCCAGTACAACAACTCTGCAATGAAGTAGCTGGTGTAGTTGATGATTTTCTTTAGCGGATTTTTTGTTGTTCGAGCGAATCTCAAAAATCCAAACGTGCCTGTGGGAGTCAACGGCAATACCGATGCCATGAAGCAGGGTGCGCCTAATTTCTCCGCGATGTGATACCCCCAATTCGTCTGTGGCGTGTAGATGATTACTTCAGTTCCTTGACAAGCAGCGATCGCTGACTGCATCTGTTGAAGCAACAACTTATCACTCACCATCGGGACTTTTTCTCCCGCAATCAATCGCATCCCTTTTTTTGATTGCAATAGTTCTTGCGAATTGCCAGCTATAGGGGCAAACTCCAAATCAAACTGTCTCACGAATGACTCAAAGTTTTCGTTGGCTGCCACTGTTACCTCATGCCCTGCGCGTTTCAAGCCAATAGCTAGGGCGCAGTATGGTTGCACGTCGCCCCTAGAACCAAATGTCAGGATCGTAATCTTTAGTTTTCGCTTTGGTGGACTCTGGCTCAATTGCTTCCCCTACTGGCAACTTCAGTTCTACTGATGAATTTTATCGGATTGGGGGTGGGTGTGGGCTATGGGCTATGGGCGATCGCCTTTGGGGTTGGCGTAGCCATCGTTGTTGTAAGTATGAACAAGCCAAAAGCTGCTCTGGCGCAAGGAAAGAGCAGCTTTAAGATTGGAGTTTATCTAAGGGACTTTTCGGCTGTTGTCCCTGGCTTTACATTTAACTAATTTGGTATGTATACAAGATACAGCTAGAGTTATACACTTTCCGAACAAAGATTAAATCATTAACCAACAGTTTCCAGCCCCCTGTTCTTGGGAGTGTGCATCAGCCAAAGATTGGGTCTGCATCAAGCTCCCACTGATGCTTGAGCAATTCTTTGTAAGTTGTTTCCTGAATTATCATCTGCTGATGAAGCTTGAGTAAAAACTCTTGAGCTTGTTCACGGGACATTTGCTGTACTTGGTCAGCAAAACTTCTCAGGCTAAATTCTTGTTCTAAGGATAATTTTATGGGTTGATTCAAAGTTCTTATCGCCCAACTGGACGAAAACTAAAGGGTAAATGCTGCCTTAAAAGGAAGTCTTCATATTTATTCCCTCATCTCACTCGTACACTCATCACACTTATTGGAATTCCCTGGTTCACGAGATTCCATTTAAATATGTACTTCTGTTACTGATTGTAACAATATTTTTACAATTCTGCTGCCATCTCTTCTTGACTAGTAGAGGCAGGGGAGGCGGCAATACGGTTCGGATAAGGAACTTACTCGTCAAGGTATCTTGGGAGCAGGGGTGCAAGGGAGAATTGACAGTAACCTCTCCCCTGCCCCTTGTTCTCTTCCATAACAACCTGCTGTCTACCTACGCATTCGTTCAGGAATCTTTTGACCTTTCTCCTTCCTTGGTATCTAAAACTCGCTTTGCTGTGCATAGTCAACTTTTTCATGAAAGCAACCATCTAACAATTACCACTCTCCACATACTCAAACAATGGCAATTGAATCACTTGTGTTTGTTTCGCGTTTTCTAGATTGGACAATGCAATTCCTAACAGCCTAATACTACGGTTCTCCATCTCAACCGCCTCAAATAGTGCTGTGGCTGTGGTGATTATGATATCTAACTCGCGGGTGTAATTAGGTAGAGTCTTGCTGCGTGTGATTTGTTGATAATCAGAAAATTTGATTTTTAACGTTAACGTCCGTCCCCTTGTGGAGTTTTGTTCTAGTCGTTGCTGGACAATAGAAGCAATTTGTTCGAGTTCATGCAGCAGAATCGCGCGATCGCTCAGATTAACCGTAAATGATGTTTCTGCACCAACTGATTTGCGAACTCTATTCGGTTCAACTATGCGGTCATCCTCCGCCCTGGCTATTTTGTAATAATAATGTCCTACCTTCCCAAAATGTCGTGTTAACTCGGCAAGCGATCTCTGCTTCAAATCTGCACCTCTATGAATACCCAGAGAGTGCATTTTTGCTGCTGTTACTTCCCCTATGCCGTGGAACTTCTCAATTGCTAACCCTTCCACAAAAGCTGCTGCATCTTCGGGTAAAATCACCGTCAATCCGTTGGGTTTATTCTGCCCTGATGCCATCTTCGCTAGGAATTTGTTGATTGATACTCCGGCTGTTGCTGTTAAGTTTGTTTCTTTGAATATTTCTGCTTTAATGTACCGAGCAATGGTGTAAGCGTAGGGGATATTTTGCTTATTCTCGGTCACATCTAAATATGCTTCATCCAAGGCTACCCCTTCGACAAAATCGGTATAACGTTTGAATATTTCGTGGATTTGAGCAGACACCTCTCGGTAAACATCAAATCTCGGTCTGACAAAGATTAATTCGGGGCATTTAGCGATCGCTGTGACTGATGGCATAGCTGAATGGATGCCGAATTTCCTTGCCTCATAGCTGGCGGCTGCGACCACACCCCTTTGATTTGGACTGCCACCGACCACTAATGGCTTGCCTCGGTATTGCGGGTTGTCCCGTTGCTCTACCGATGCGTAAAACGCATCCATATCAGTGTGTATTATCTTCCGCATCAGTTTAGTTGTTGCGGTATTCTTTCAACAAACTGCCCTTTAATATAGTACACCAGCACTACTCTATTTCAGGTTTGTACCTACTTATTTATGTATCTGCCTTTGTAACAAGGTTGTAATAATAGCGTTAAGCTATACAAGACAGTGTTTTGCCACCGCATTGACAACGTACCGCAACAGAGGAAGTAAGAGAATGAATATTGGGGTTTGGGTTCTCGGTGATCAACTTTGGGCTGAACAGTCCGCACTGCAAAGTTGTGTGCATCTATGCCAACAAACTCCTGTCATTTTGATTGAATCGCTTTCCCATGCTCTGCAACGTCCTTATCATTTGCAAAAGCTAGTTTTAGTCTGGTCAGCCATGCGTCACTTCGCACAGGAACTTCGTTGTCTTGGTTGGCCAGTTACATACACTCAAGCATCAGACTTCCGCACACCTTTACTGGAGTGGATTAAGCAGTACAAAATTACCGAACTGCGCGTGATGACTCCAACAGATCGCCCATTTTCCGAGTTAATTCAAAATCTCAATCTCCCAATTGGTGTCCAATTCACCCCTAATAATCGCTTTATCTGGAGCGATGAGGAGTTCCGACAATGGGCGGCGGGTCGTAAACGCTTGCTCATGGAAGATTTTTACCGTCAAGGACGACAACGCTTCAACATTCTCATGGACGGCAATCAGCCAATTGGTGGTCAATGGAATTTTGACAAACAAAATCGTAAACCACCCAAAGGCAAGCTAACTTTACCAGAAGATCTATGGTTTGAACCGGACTCGATTACACAAGATGTTATCAATTTCGTTAAGCAATCTGAGGCATTTAAGGAAAGTCAAAGTTACTGGCTCCTTGAGCCATTCCGTTGGGGAGTCACACGTCAGCAGGCTCTACAAGTGCTGACGTTTTTTGTCGAAACTCGGCTGTCTGCTTTTGGCCCTTATCAAGACGCAATGGTCACAGGAGAGCAGACTATGTGGCACGCTATGCTTTCCCCTTATCTCAACCTAGGACTGCTTCATCCATTGGAAGTTGTTCAAAAAGCCGAGCAAGCATATCTAGAAAATCAGCAGCAATGGGAGTTAAACAGTATTGAGGGCTTTATTCGCCAAGTATTAGGTTGGCGAGAGTATATGCACGGGGTTTATGTTTACTTTCAGCAAGATTACTCTGAAAATAACTGGTTTAACCACACTCATCCTTTACCTGCGTTTTATTGGACAGGTGATATACAGATGAATTGTCTGCATCAAATTTTAACTCAGGTCAAACAAATCGCTTATGCCCACCATATTCAACGCTTGATGGTACTTAACAACTTTGCTTTGATTGCTGGCATTTCACCCCAAGAACTTGAGAATTGGTTTCATGCCGCCTTTATTGATGGCTACGATTGGGTCATGCAAACTAATGTTCTTGGTATGGGACAGTTTGCTGATGGCGGGATAATTGCTTCTAAACCCTATGCTGCTTCTGCCAATTACATCAACAACATGAGCGATTACTGCAAAAATTGTACTTACAACCATCGTGAGCGGAGTACAGATAATGCTTGTCCTTTTAACTTTTTTTACTGGGACTTCTTGGCTCGTCATTACGACCAACTGAAAAATCAGCCACGTATGACTCAAATACTACGTAACTTAGAGCGGATTTCGCCGGAAGAACTTCAAAATATTCGTTCCTTAGCTGACAATTGGCACTTCATCCATACTGCTGCTGATTACTCCCTAACTACGCCTTCAACTGATCAGTAGAGACAGCTATTTACGCTATCAATCATTTGCTCAGGCTTCATTTCTTCTTCTTCCCATCCAGCCCATACTCCCGTTCCACCGCCCCCAACAGCCTTGCTTGCAACGAAGACAAATAAGGCTTCGCCTGTTTCGCCAACCCCTGCAACAGCCAATCCACAGATGGGTCATGGTCTGCCACTTGATGTAACCGCCGCAATCGCATACATAACTGTTGCATAGACTTGCAATCATCATCCAGCAACTCTAAAGACTTGAGATTCTCGATTTTTACGGTGTAGTCTCCATCCCAGGTTTGTACGGTACAGCTAAAATCTCCAACATGAATTATTACACCCCAGCATCCGCCCTTACCTCGTAAATCTGGGTTATCTTTCGGGATGAGAATGCAGATTTCTCCTTCGCGGTAGGGATTCGGGATTTTTGTGCGTTCTCGAATTCTATCCACAACACTTTGGACTATGCGACCAGAGGGATTTTTCTTACCTGCTTCTTGGACTGCTTGCTGCCATACTTGCTGCTGTTGCTGGGGTTCTAAATGAACCATTGGTCGTATTTGTCTTTCGTTAGTCGGCAAAATGTGATCCAATGGATCACATTTTTCTTTCAAGTTATCAAACACTGCTGCTGCATCTATCAACAGATAAGGTTGCCGGCGGCTATAACCAAAGCGATCGCGGCAATACTCCTCAAACGTTTTGTGTGTTGAACGGTAAAGACGGCGATCGCGCAATTCCATTAAAGCTTTCCCTGCTTCATAGAAAGCGTGTTCGACTTTCCGTTCCAAATTCAGGCGATCGCGCTGCTCTTGTGCGGTCAATTCTTCTGAAGCAACGTCTGATATCACATCCACCGCCGTTACTTCAACAGCCTTCACCTCAATGGTTTCTAATGGCTGGTCTTCCTGTTGTTGAATTTTTTTGGCTGGCTTTGGTTTTGCTGAAGTTGGGGCGGCTGTCTTCTTGCGAGGGGGAGTAGGAGTCATCTTCCCTCCTCTTGGCTAATGTCCCTGTTACAAATATTGAATTGTGGCATCATGTTAGTAGGTTTAAGCATCCCCAACCTTTCTAATAGGGCTGGGGTTTTTCATTAGCTTCCTATATCTTTACAATTGTCGTCAATCGTCAAATTTCGCAGACCGAACTTTATAGCCTTGTTTTCACTACTTGTCCTGACCACTCACTCACTATATCTGATGAGGCAAAAAGACAAATTTAGCTGCATCTAGTTTTTCGATGTCAAGCTTTTACCACATGAACAAACATGAACCCCATTATCAAAAAACCTGAACTTCGCGCTCTCAAAAAGTCTGTTGCGCCACAGCCAGCCACAGAAGAACTTTCTCCAGTTGAGCTTGTCGTTGAAGATCCTATTGTTGAGCAGCCAGCACAAGAAGTCGCTCACACAGTCGCCGAGGAGCTTTCGATCTATGCTCCGCTTTTTCAGTCTGTGGGTAACTCCGGCTGGCAGGTTTCGGAAATTTGGCGGGATTTGCGGGTTGATGGGTTTTGTGATTGATAATCTATCTTTAGATAGTTGTAATGATTACTCCTGAATAATGTTCTTCTGCAACTACATTGGATTCATAAAGAATTTTTTTATTTAAAAAAATAAAAATAGTCAAATGTCAAAAACTCAAGTATGCTCAATAATTGAGTGATCACATAATATCTGCTTGACAAGTACTAAGGCTTAAGTTTGTCCTTAAAATCATGACCTTCGATTGCTAGGTTTTACGTGATTTGAGATTGTGATAGAAGATTTTTTGACTTTTAAGAAATATTTTTATGAGTCAACCAAGTAAAGAAAAACTTTCTCACAAGGACTTTGTGTTGTTATCCACACCATTGATAGCAGCATATAGAGCAGTAGAAAATCAAAAAAGTGACCGCTTATTTTTTGATCCATTTGCGGCTGAACTAGCCACACCTGAAGGCGAAGCAATCGCACGCATTAGAAGATCCAGAAGAAGATAGAGCTTACTGGGCTGTTCGCACACGCTTTTTCGATGATTTTTTATTAATGCCGCTCATGTTGCTCTCAATCTGTCTTTAGGCATATTTCAATGTCCGCGCATTTTGTAGTTCAATCAGTTGATAGTTCTGGTAGATACTTGATATCTAGAAGAAGCTTATTACTCATGCTTTCTGTGATTGATGAGCATACTGTAAGCAACTTTTATAAACATCTTGAATTTAGATTATACAAAGCAAAATAGTGGAGTACAAATGCTATATGCAAAAATTTCAGTTACAAGGAATTAATCATCTTGCACTTGTCTGCAAGGACTTTGAAGTTACCATGAGCTTTTACAGGGATACTCTAGGACTTCCTTTACTTAAAGTCCTAGACTTACCATCAGGTGGAAAGCACTTCTTTTTCGGTATTGGAAATGGGGATTGTTTAGCTTTTTTTTGGTCTTCAAAAGCCCCAAATGCCATACCTGGAATATCTTCTGTAAAATTAGATGCTTTTCTTACCGGGGATATTATAACTGCTCAAGGTTCTATGAATCATGTAGCTTTTAATGTTCCCTTAGAAAAGCTTGAAGAATATAGAAAAAAACTTATCTCTCAAGGAGTACAAGCAACTCCTTTACTACATCATGCAGATGTTCCAGGCGGACTAGTATCTAAGCCTGATCACACAACTTTTATGTCCTCGTTTTATTTTTTTGATCCAAATGGAATACTACTAGAGTTTGCAGCTAATTTACGTTCTTTTGCTTGATTTGGCAATAATATGTCCATTTTTTGCGAGAAAAAGTACAAATAAAAATAATAGTTCTAATTTTAAATATTTGAAATGAATTATAAATTATTTTTATATTTTTGTTATCCTATTTTTTTTAATTTTTTTGTTCCATTTTACCCATCTCAAGCGCAGATAGTTCCAGACAGGAGCTTACCACAAAATAGTAAGCTTAAAGTTCAAGGAAATACAACCATTATTGAAGGTGGTACTCAGTTAAAGAATAATTTATTTCATAGTTTTCAGAAGTTTTCAATCCCTACAGGAAGTACAGCTTTCTTTAATAATTCTCTAGAAGTACAAAATATCTTTAGTAGAGTCACAGGTACTTCCATCTCTGATATTGATGGTTTAATTCGCAATAATGGTCAAGCGAATTTGTTTATTATAAATCCTAATGGAATTATTTTTAGACATAATGCTTCTTTAGATATTGGTGGTTCTTTTTTAGGAAGTACAGCGAATAGTATTAAATTCTCTGATGGTGTAGAATTTAGTGCAAATAATAATTATTCTAGCCTTTTACTCACGATTAGTAGACCAATAGGTTTAATTTTTACAGATAATTTTGGCGGAATTAAAGTCCAGAATCAAGGGCATAATATAAACAGAATTGCCAATAGAAATTTTGATTTTGTCACGCCTATAGATTCTGGTCGATTTTCTGGATTACAAGTAAATTCAGGAAATAGTTTAGCTTTAATAGGCGGTAATATTTTATTTGAAGGTGGTATATTAAGCAGCAAGAATGGAGCAATTGAAATCGCTAGTGTCCGAAATGGATATATTGGTTTCAAACAGAATGAGAATAATTTTACTTTTAATTATAGTTTCACTAATAATTTTAATGAAATACAATTAACAAACAATTCTTTATTGTTTGTTAACAGTACTAAGGGAAGTGGAAATACTATTAATATTCAAGGTGAAACAGTTAAGGTTTTAGGTGGTTCATTAATATTTGCACAAAATCATGGGTTTAAAAGTGGTTCTGTGAATATCAATACCCAAATTTTAGATATTGAAGGAGCATCTAATTTGGCTTTGAGTGCAATATATACAAGTAACTTTGGGTTTACTCCTGGAGAAAATATCAAAATTGCAGCCAAACAGATAAACATTCAAGGTGGACAAATAGCAACCACTACTTTTACTAATGCTTCAAGTGGATTAATTCAGATTAATTCAGATTTATCACAAATTTTAGGCGATATTCCTTCTTATGCTAATCCTGATGGTTTCGGTGGAATTAATACTTTTAGCTATGGTTCTGGGAAGGGTGGAGATATCATTGCTAACATTAACAATATCTCAATAGGATTAGATGGAATTATAAACACTAGTTCTCTTCGTTCAGGTAGAGCGGGAGATGTATTAATAAATGCAAACAACCTTGTTCTTAAAGATGGTGGTGCTTCATTAGGTTCTAGTACATTTCGCAATGGGGAAGGAGGTAATGTTTTTATTAAAAGTCAGTATGTAGATATATCAGGACAATCACCTTCATTACGCTCTAGTAGCATTAACTCATTAACTTTTGGTAGCGGCAATGCTGGGAATGTAGAACTTGAGACTTCAAAATTAATTATTAGAGATGGAGGAGGCATCACTAGTAGTACTTTATCTGCTGGTAATGCAGGAAATATCAAAATTAACTCAACTAATTTAATAAATGTTTTAGGTGTAAGCTCAAATTTAAAAACACCAAGTTTTATTGAATCATCGACTTTTCCGTTAATTGATGAAAATTTAAAAGCTTTATTTTATAGGCAGCCTCCTTCTCTTATTGGGCAGGCCGGTAATGTATTTATTGACACTCCTACACTAAATATTATTAATGGTGGACTAGTCAGCGTTAGAAATGAAGGGCTTAATAATGCCGGTTCAATTGAAGTAACTGCTAATAAAATAAATATTATTAATAAAGGTGAAATTAACGCTACAACAGCTATTGGTCAAGGAGGTAATATTTTTCTTAATTCTAAAATGTTATTCTTGAACAACGGCATTATATCTGCTACCGCAGGACAACAAGGCACTTCTGGCAACGGTGGCAATATCAGAATTAACGCAGATGTCATTGCCGGTTTCAACAACAGCCACATCACGGCAGATGCTTTTGAAGGCAGAGGCGGCAATATCAGAATTAATACTCAAGGACTTTTCTTCTCTCCTGACAGCATAGTTACGGCTACTTCAGAACGAGGCATCAACGGCACTGTCGAAATCAACGCCTCTCACACTCAACCAGACCCCACTAAAGCACCACCAAAATTATCCTCACCAAATCCAGAGATCACTAATGTCTGCCAAGGACGCATAGATCCAAACGCTACTCCTAATCAATTTGTGATTACTGGTACTAGCGGAATACCACAAGGATTTGAGAATATTCCAAACAGCAATCTCACTTGGCAGGACAATTCAATAACAGATGGGTTTACTAGTGAACAAGAAAGCTTAAAACTGCCACCATCTCTAGAAAATGCAAAGATTACATCGGCACAAGGTTGGCAGTTCAATGCTGATGGAACAGTCACGCTAACAGAAATACCAAATACAACTAATGCTCAAGCTTCTTCATCCAACAATTCTTGCTCTACTGAACCTTCGGCAACAGATTTTAAGAATAATCATGGTACACAAGGTTAGCAATGATTAAGTATAGTCACATAGTCAAGTATTCATTGCTAATTATTCTTGGATTTTCCCTTGTTGCAAATCAGCCATTTGTAAATTCGGCTTATGCTATTACTAAACAAACAAAGGCAAAATTATTAACTGAAAAAGGTAATGAACAATTAAGATTAGCTAGACCAGCAGAAGCACTTGATACGTTTAAAGAAACTACCAAAATTTATCAACAATTAAAGTATGATGAAGGTATTACAGGAAGCTTGATTAATCAAAACTTAGCGTTACAAGGTTTAGGCTTAAATTCTCGTGCTTGTAAAATTCTTTTACCAGCTTTAAAAATAGATACAGATGATATTTGTAATACTTCATTAGAGCAATCAGATGAATTAATAGAAAAACTATTGGTGAAAGCTAATAATCAACAGCCTCTTCCAGCAACTAGATTATTAGCGTTACATAATTTAGGAAATGTTTTACGTCAGCTAGGCAAGCTCAACGAATCTGAAATTATCATAGAAAAAGTCTTATTACTTTCCAAACAAATGCCTTCTGCCAATGTTAGCCCTGTTCTGCTTTCATTAGGCGAAACCAAAAGATACACTTACAAACGACTTAAAGATAGAAATTTACAAATAGAAGAATCTATTTTTCAGCAGCAAACAGGTGATAAAGTTCAAGAAAAAGCATTAGAAGCAATTGAACTTTATCAAAAAGTTATTCAAGACTCCCATGCTTCCCTTGAGACAAGGTTACACTCTCAAGCATACCAATTGAGTCTACTACTGGATTTAAAATCATGGTTAAACAACAAGTCTAATTCATTTATCCCTTCCATTAATATTCAAGCTAACCTTGACCAAAAAATTCAGCAATCTCTAGACTTAATCTTAAAAAACTCTAACTCTTATACACAACTATCTCCAAGCCAATTTGTTTATACTAAACTTAACTTTGCTAATAGTCTGAATCAAATTTCAAATGAAAAATTGAACCTCTTAGCTCAAGAGTATGCTGTATCAGCTTTAAAAGTTGCTCAGGACATAGATAATCTCAGATTAGAATCAGAGAGCCTCGGTATACTAGGCAAATTACAGAATGAATCAGATAAAGCTCAGTATTACTTCGAGAAAGCCTTAAGTAAAGCTCAATCGATTCGTGCGTGGGATCTAGCTTATCAATGGCAGCAAAAATTAGGTGCTTTGTACAAAAAGCAGAATAAACATGATAAAGCTCTCCAAATGTATGAAGCAGCAATCAAAAACCTCCAGCAAGTTCGTGACAATCTTTTGTCAACCAATGCAGATTTACAGTACTCTTTCTATGAAACTGTAGACCCTATGTACCGGGATTATTTAAGATTACTTCTGTCTAATCCTCGGAATTTAAACAAAGTTATTAAAACAGTGGAACAACTGCAAATAGCCGAACTAGAAAACTACCTTCAATGCGGAAGATTAGAACTTGTTGATTTAAATAAAATTAAAGGTTTAGATACAAACTATACAGTTATATATATTATCGATTTAGGAAATACTATAGAAGTAATAACTCAATATTCTAACCAGTCTTTATATCATCACTCTATTAATTCAAAACTCGTAAGAGATGCTGTAGAAAATTTATTAAATGCTTTACAAGACCAAAATTTTATTGATACAGAAGATTCAGCAATCCTTGATTATTCTCAAGTAATATATAATCAAATATTTGCGCCTGTTAAACAATACCTTCCTTCTTCAGGAATACTAGTTTTCAATCTTGATAAGTCATTTCAAAGTATCCCTATGGGTTTACTACATGATGGCAAAGATTATCTAATCAAGCATTACAGCATTACTACGGCATTAGGTTCTCGGATTCGAGATCCAAAACTTTTAGCCCAAGAACAACAGAAAGCCTTGATTGCTGGGCTAACCAAAGCCAGTCCTAGTTTTAATTATCCCAACGCTCCTCAAAATTTAAAAGATTTACCAGAAATAAACCAGGAACTAATAGATATCAAAAAACACCTTAAGTCTTCTGTCACCTTGTTGAACGAAAATTTTACTAGCAAGCGTTTTCAACAAGAGTTAAATACTAGTAACTTCCCCATTGTTCATATTACAACTCATGGGCAATTCAGTTCTGACCCGGAACGTACAGTTCTATTGGCTTGGGATAAACCAATCAATATTAGAGAATTTAATGGTTGGTTAAAAGCTCAACAAAATCTCGACCCCATTGAATTGTTGGTTTTGAGCGCCTGTCAAACGGCTAAAGGAAACAAACGTTCGGCATTGGGTATTACAGGAGTGGCCATACAAGCTGGCGCACGAAGTACAGTTGCATCTCTTTGGCTGGTAGATGCAAAATCTACTGCTATGCTTGTCGGAGAATTTTACAAGGGTTTAGATAACGGTCTAACTAAAGCTGAATCTCTGCGACAGGCACAACTTACCGTGCTTTCTCATCCTCAATACAGTCATCCTTATTATTGGTCGGGCTTGATTCTCGTTGGTAGTTGGTTGTGAAAATTATTGAGAACAGAATTCAACAATTCCAAACGTTCTTTGGCGATCGCCTCTTCATCTGTTTTGCCTTGAACTGCTGCCAATTCAACTGCTTTTGTATATGCACTCACGGACTGTTGGGGCAACCATGCCTGTGCATAGCGATCGCCCAAAATTCTATACAAGGTTGGATTCTGACTACCTGCTGCTACTTGCGCTTTTAAAAACTCAATTGTTTCATTCAGCAGCCCTTCTGACATATATACTGCATCTAGATCAACAAACACTTCATCTGGAGGTAAGTCTAAAGATTTTAGTTGCTGTACTACTTGTTTGATTGGTTCAATTTTACGCTCAGGTAATAAATGAACAAGTAGGGTATCTTCACTGATATAAGAATTATCTTTCTTTGCAATGACGATAAATTTAATTGCGTTGCCATAGTGTAATTCTTCTTCTTCTAGAGGATATAGCAGTGTCGTGTCATTGACTAGTTTTATCCAATTTACGTGATAACTTTTAAGTCTCACAATGTAACTATTGGCTCCTGGAACAGCACTCCAGGATATTGATGGCCTATTATCCACTAACATTTTGCCGTAGGGCTGGATGATTTTTGGTGCGTTTTCAGTTCCTTCACCTGGCCCTTTGCGATTGGGGCAGCCTTCTTTTGTTAACAGAGTACATCGTTGTGCAGTTTTAACTTGTCTTGGATCACATAGCGAATTAGTTCTGTAGTTTCCGGGCTGAAGTCTCAAAAAATTCTGATTAGAGTAACATATAACTAATGTTTCATTTATTATATTAATTTGTTCTCCTTTGCAAAATTGCCTACTCTTCTGAGAGCTAACGATTCGACCAATAGGTTTAATGCAGCTACCTCTTGTCACTCGTATTTGAGATTGGCTCCATCCGCTATCCCACGACAACAAAGGAATCATTGTAATTCCTACTATTACTATGGTAAATATTGGAAATTTAAGCATGACATTGCACAAGAATTTACAATTACAAGAATAAAAAATTAATATTGATAAGTCAAATTAATAAATATTAGTTAATTTATTTTATTTCTGACTTTTGAATTCTTCAAAATATATACAAATTAACTTCTATTTTTTGAACTCCTCGGCAATCTAAGTCTTTCTAATACCTCATCTCTCCAAATCAACACTTCTGGTAAATCTGATTTTGATAACAAACAGGCTTGCCACCAATTCCAAGCATTATCAACATTACCTAATGCTTCTTCCGTTTTCGCCAATAAGCAATAAGTATCAGTTCTTTGAATATCAAGTTTTTGTGCTTGTTCTAAATATTTTTTCGCTTCGCTATATTTACCTTGTTCTAACTTTGCCCAGCCTATACTCTTATATAAAGCTGCTTTTAAACCAGGGTCTTTAGCTTTTTTTAATCCTTGCCAAGCTGTATCGATAGCTACATTATATTCCCCCTGCAAGTTTTTTATTCTCGCTAGATTACTTACAGCATCCAAAGCTAATTCACTACTTTTTATCGCTAACTTATATTGTTCTTCAGCTAAATCATATTTGCCTAAATCATCATAAAAGCTTCCTAAACCGTAACGTGATTCCCATTTATCAGGTTTGAGTTTAAACACTTTTGCATAATTATCATTAACACATTGAAAATCTTGTAATTGCTGACATAGCAGAGCTAAATTATTATAAGCCGTATCATTTTTGGGATTAAACTTAATAGCTAGTTCATAATATTTTCTAGCATCTTCAGGAGTAATATTACGCGTCCATGCTTGCTCAACATAAAATTTCGACACTGAATCAGAAGCAGCAGGTTCAAAGTTAACTGCTTGTTGAAATTTTTCTAAAGCATTATCAAAACGATTTTCTTGTTGCGCTTTTTTTCCCAGGTACATCAAATAATCCGCTATCGCCGGACGCAATGACCAATACAAACCAAATGAACTTAAGGCCAATACAGTAACTGCACTAACTTGAAATAATGGCGATTTAACTATCCGGTTAATCTTTGATTGCAGTGGTATACGTTCTAATCTTTGCAGTATTACTCGTGTAGTCTGTGGGCGTTGCCCTGGTAAAGGAGCCATCAATTCATCAATAAAATCAGCAAAAGGTTTATCAATTTGAGATGCTTTATTTCGCCATATTATACCGCCTGTTTTTTCATCTATTGGCAAGCGCATCAATGAAGTACCCGTAACTAAATGTACAAAAGTTCGTCCTAAAGCATAAAAATCTGATTGAGGTACAGCTTGTCCATTAATTTGCTCTAGTGGAGTATACCGAGGCGTGACAATAGTTGTAATTTCATATATCCCCCCCCTTCCTGTACCAGTTCCTCCACTGCCACTGACTTTCGCCAAGTAGGTCTCAGTTACACGTCGTGCAGTTCCAAAATCAACTAATGCCAACTCACCACTTGGTTGTAAAATTATATTAGAAGGCTTAATATCCCTATGAAAAAAGTTAGAGCCATGTACTATACTAAGAACTTCAATTAGTTGCTTAAGCCAGTCTAGTGCTAGGGATTGAGAAATTTTTCCATTAGCTTCTACCCATTTCTCCAAATTATCCCCGTCAAATTTATCTATTAATAGACAATGCAATGTTAAAAAACTATTGTTGGGAACAAAAGTAAAATAGTCGTCCAAACTACTACGAGGAATTTTTGGATGTCGAATTAGTTGTAAAGTCAGAGATTCACGCTCAATTAGCTCTATAAGTTTAGGTGTATTCCATTTCAGGATTTTCATAACTCGTTTTTCGCAAACAGGATGCCATTTAGTACCAGCATCCTCCACTTCAAAAACATCAAAGTAGTTGTAAGGGTTATCAGTAAGCGGTCGTATTGGATTAATTAGGCGGACACGGTTGTTAATAAGTAATGAAGTACCACAAGAAATGCAAGTTTCAAAGTCATCGGAATTTTGACGATGAGCGCACAAGGGATTTATACAGTAACTCACCAAATTTTCTCACCCCTTACTCTCCTATAACTAAAGCACAACTCTCTATTGCACTTACCTAGAATAAAATGCCCAGCCTCTTTGATTTTTGACATTTGCTCATGGGAAGCCACTGTGTCTTTGCACTCTAGCGAATCTGTATTTTGGTTTTTTACATTTATGTCCATAGCTATGGCTTTGTGTAACATAAGCTTGCATTGCTAGATAGCAATTATGGAGGAATGGAATATTTGTCTTAATTATTAGAATATCTAATAGATAATATTAAGAGCAATTATAAATTCAAATATGTAAATAATTATAAATAAATAAGAGGTATCACATAAGTGCAGTAAAATTTTTACTAATAACCCGTTCTAATCTAGAAAAACATATAAACAATATATATTTTGATACAACCCTAAAACTAGGAAAGATATGGACTTCATTGCTGAACCAAAATTCCAGTCTACTGCCTCCTTCCATACTCTTCCTCAAGGACAGGAAGTTTTAGGACGTGTATTTCCAGCAAATATAACTTTCAATGAAGCATTGGCAGTACTAAGTGATCTAGTTTTAGCTGAAAGACGCAAGTGTTTATCTGGCGCTGAGATACTTGTTCTCAAGGGAGCCTGGCATGATGATGAATATGAGGAGTTAGCAAACAATTCAGATTATAGTCTTAACTATTTACAACGACGTGTAGCCCCTCCTTTATGGGATCTGCTTTCAAAGTTGCTGGGAAATGGAGAAAAAATTGGAAAAAAGAACTTGCGCTATTTTTTAGAGCAAGTAACAAAAAAGTATCTTGAGCAAAATTTAACAAATAAAGACCAAATATCTATTTCCAATAAATCGGTTTCCAATAAATCGGTGCAACTGCTAGGAAGTAGACTTCCCGACGTATCTACTTTTTATGGACGAACAAAAGAATTAGCCCTCTTAAAAGAATTAACAATCAAGCAGCGTTGCATCTTACTAGTAGGAATTGCAGGAATCGGTAAGACTACATTAGCAGCGAAACTAATAGCAGAGCTTAGTGCAGAAGCCACTCAAAATTTTGATTATTTAATTTGGAAATCAGTAGCTCATGCACCATTGTTTGAAGATTTTATCTATGAAATATTAGAAATAGTTCAACCTTTAGAACATCAGACAATTTCAAGGGAATCTAATCAGGTAATGATTTCATTGCTAATTAAGTTTTTGCAATCACATCGCTGTTTAATAGTATTAGATACGTTTGATGCTTTACTTCAAAAAAATAACTTTCAGCAACGATTAGACTATAGGCTCTTTTTTCGCCGTTTAGCCGAGGAAGTAAGTCAAAGCTGTATACTCTTAACTAGCAGAATTTTTCCTGATGAGATTGAAATTTTAATAACTGCTGAATTACCTATTAATTTTATTAGACTGGAAGGCTTAGAAACAGATGCTGCGTTACAGCTTTTATCTAGTAAAGGATTAACAAACAAAGAAAAGTGTAATGAACTAATAAAAACTTATCGTGGTAATCCGTCGGAATTAAAAGCAGTAGTCAATAGAATTCATCATTTCTTTGCTAGTAGTACAGAAAAATTTTTTGAAACTCCAACCACGCTGGTAAGCGATCAGTTTCGAGAAATGCTAAATCAAATATTTCGTCAGCAAATACTAACTGCAATTCAGAAGGAAATAATGATTTATTTAGCTGAAGAGCTAACTTTAAATCTAAATAGTGTAAGCTTTGCCAAATTATTATTTGATATGGGGCATAAACATAAAGGATTAATATCAACTTCAGAACTAATTAAAGGATTAGAGGGTCTTGAAAAAGATTCATTAATAGAAAGCATAAAAGATCCTATTACTAAAGAGATTAGTTTTACACTTCAACCAGTAATTAAAAAGTATATCAAGACAGATCCTTTGGGACTAGTACATTCATCTGACACTTCATCCCAAATAGCGATCGCATCTTAATAGGAGTTTTTATGATAGCAGGAAAGTTAGAAGTAACAATCAAAATCAACGAATTACCACAAGCTCAGACAGTAGAAAAGAATTGGCAACAGTTTGAGATTGACTGTGACGGACGCATCAAAACAGTCACAGTAAAACCAAAGGTTTGGAAGAAGCTGACCGATGCTGCAAGTAACTATCTCCGGTAAACTAGGTCAGCCTAATGAGCAAGGGTTCGTCTTGACTGAACCCAATATACAAGTTTTCGAGCGTCAGCCCAAGGTGACAGAGACAACAAATGCACCAGGGACTGCTTGAGAAAACCTACCCTGTAGGGCAAATCTGAACAAAAGTTACTCAATAAGGAGGTAACGAAAGTAAACAATCACAATATTCTAAGATCCGAAAATAACCGAAGTTTTGTAAGATCAAGCTATTCAATTTGTGAAGCAAGTGTGGAGGTTAAAAAAATACCAAAAATTTAAAGGGCAAAACGTAACTAAGGAGTAACGCTTTGCCCACAGGCTAAAAAATAGCATATTTTCTGAGCGGGGTTGATCTCGTGATGACGAAGAAAGTGGTGATTAAAGTTTGCCGACTTAGCTCCACAGACTTGTCAATAAAGATTCCCACGCCACTTTGTTATGCTGATTATAACTTTTCTGGGAGTGGTAAACGTACACTTTGCCAAAATTTTTGTTTTCTAGTAAAGATTTTTAAATTCCTGCTGAGTTATTTTTATACATAACAGCGCGTGTAAACCAATTCATAACTCGCAGTTCGTAATTGTGGAGGTAATTGGATGATTAAACAATTCAAGGGATTGTACCCTGATTACCCTATGTTATTTTGCTACAGACGTAGATATAACTGCGAATTGCGAATTGTGGTGCCAATTGCGAATTGATTTAATCAGCCCCCTCTGAAACTTGCTTATCAACCAAGTAATCAGGGGAAACTATCATGAAAAAGAACAATTCTCCAGTAACAGATACTGGTAGAATAAAGCTGTCAAGTGTTGTAACTGCACCATACGCACACAGCCAGAATGGGCAATGGAAAGAAAGACTGATTAGTTCATTTGTCCAGACGCGTTTTAAAAATGTCTTAGCAAGGGCAACAGTCCTACCAAAAGTCAATTGCTTCTGGCATAGTCACAGCAGTATGCAGCTATGCAAGGAAGCAGTTGCGCTGGTTGCTGATAACACAAATGACTACAGGCAGATTTTAACAAAACACAATCATCTAGCCAGTACCCTGGAAGATTTAGATCCTGTTACAGAAGTGTTGCTGTTGATTTCGCCCCAGGAAGATTATGTGTTTGGCACAGTCTTAGAAACTTTTGAAATGTTCAGTACCCACATTCGGTTTGTGCAACAAAAGCAGTACAACAGGTGTGCTGCTGTGCAAAAGTGTTTGGGGCAGAACTCTCGAACAGTAGCGCAGAGTAACTCCGATGCTATTGAGCCGAGTTCACTCTCTTTTGCTGAGATTGGGGGCTACATTTAATGAGCCAACCTCCAATTGAATACCCGAACAACCTCACCGCAGCGGAGTATCATGAACTGGCGGTGGGCAGTGCCATTCATCCGGCACTGATTGAGCGCAACTTCTTCCATATTGAGGGAGAAACAGTTTACCAGTATCTATTTATTTCCCCATCGTTGCCACGGAAAAACGCTGGGCGAGTGACGGATGGGCTGTTGAAGTTATATCTGCATTTAATGGCAGGGGGAATGTGGATTGCTTCACTTGACCCATACAATGACTGGCGACCAATGGAATGGGGGCGCATCAAGCCGACAAACCCTCGCATTGATTGGCTTAAAGGTAAGTCGGTTAAGTATGAGTCGCCCCCAAAAGTCCCCAACCGTGTCACTTATTTTGATATTGCCGATTGTATTTGGAAGCTGGTAGCGCGGCGGTACAACATTAAACGCTATGATTCACCGTTAGCCCGACGCTTACAAGATAGGTTCAGCTTTCTCCAGTTCTGGGAATGGGTAATTTCTCATCCAGAGATCCCGATTATTCTCTGCGAAGGCGAGAAGAAGGCTGCTTGTTTGCTAAGTCTGGGGTTTGTAGCGATCGCACTGCCAGGGATTTGGAATGGACGAGTAGGTAAAAAGGATTTCGATGAAAGGCTGCATCCGGATCTACTACCACTGGCACAACCTGGGCGGAAATTCGTTATTCTGTTTGACTACGAGACGAAGCTAAAAACTCGTTGGTCGGTGTATCAAGCCACAGTTCGCACGGGAAAGGCAATTGAGGCTGTTGGCTGTAGGAGTGAGGTGGCACTACTGCCAGGCCCCGAAAAAGGTGTAGATGATTTTGTAGTTGAACGGGGTGATGATGCTAACGCACTACTGACGGCAATTATTGATGATGCTCACTCGCTGAAGGATTATCAGCAATCATTCCTCATCAAGCACCGGGGACTGAGAAAGTATAGACCAGATGCGCTGATCAATACAAAATATTTAACCCAGGCAGTTGCAGTTCAGGACAAAGAAACAGCCAACATACCACAGGCAGTATGTGTATTACAAACCCAAAAGCCACTTGAAGCTTTTGATTTTCCGACTCAGCCAAAACCACCAGAGGAAATCCCCCCAGGTCATCGCGGAAAAATTCGCTACAAACTCAAAAAATTGAGACAGAATAAACAACCCAAAAGTATTGTCTTCCCACTCACTGGGTTAGTGGTACTGATTTCTGATATGGGAACAGGTAAAACCGAGTTAATGCGTTGGTGGCGTGATGCTCACCCAGATCAACGATTTCTCAACAACGGGCATCGGGTGAATCTACTGAAAAACTTGGCAGAGCGTTTGAAAACCTTGATGTATTCTGACCTTGGTTATGCTGGCATGGCTACTGCACAGGCATTGAGCATCACCATTGACAGTTTATATAAGTTAAACACCCAAGCCCTAGCTTATGGCTGCATTTTCATTGACGAAACTTGCCAATACCTGACACACCTACTGCACAGTAATACTTGCAAGGAACACCGCGCCCTGATATTGTCCGTATTAGAACATATTGTCTACAATGCGCCTTTGGTTGTCATCGCTGACGCTCACATGGACGACATCACCATTGATTTTTTCCTGTCCATGCGACCACCAGGGGAACAACCATACATTATCAAAAATGAATGGAAGAATGGAGAGCGCACCATCTATTGGTATGAGGGGATGGATTCTTCCGCGTTGGTGGCGCAAATCTCGGCGGCAATCATGATGAGTCAAAAAGTCATGGTGGTGTCTGACTCAAAGCGGTTCATCAAGAAACTTGAACGGATGTTCACTGTACGTATTGAACCATCATCTGCGCCTTCTCACCCACACACAAACCAAACTACACCATTGAGAATTTGGTCGATTCATTCAGATAATAGTGGTTCTGAAGAAAACGTAGCATTTATCAAAGACATTACCAACGCTGTCAAGAATATAGATGTACTTCTAACTTCGCCTAGTCTGGGTACTGGTGTTGACATCTCACAATATCATTTTGATTTAGTATTCGGTGTGTTTCATGCCGTGAGCCAAACTGCCACCGAATGCGCTCAACAGCTGTGGCGTTATCGTCCCAAAGTGCCAATTCATGTGTGGGTAGCTCCTACTCCACCCTTCGGTTACAAAGAAACTAACCCCACCAAAATCAAGGAAAGGATACTTCAAACTAATGAAATCACTGCTTTCTTAATCAAAATCGACCGGGAAACAGGCAAGCGGGGGGTTGAGAAAGATTGGGCATTAGACGCTTACTGTCAAATTCAAGCTTCTCGCCATCAATCAATTAACAATCTTCGGGCTGATCTAAGATCGCTGTTGTCCGACATGGGCAATACTATTGTCCCAACTGGAGATCATCTTGATGTTGAGGCTTGGGAATCCTTAAAATATGCGGCTGATGCCCTGGATGCTGCTCATCATCAGTCTGTCGCCAAAGCCAATACCATATCAAGAAGTGAGTACCGCGCACGGCAAAGTAAGGATTATCTTTCGCCTGAAGAGATGAATGAGTGTGAGAAGTTTCGGATTTGGGATTCTTACGGCATGGAAGTTACCGAATCTCTGGTTGAAAAAGATCACGGCGGTAAATTAATTGCTGCGATCGCATCTTTGGAAGCCATCTTATCTCCATCCCAAGAGACAATTGTTGATTCTCGGACTAACCAACAATACCCCGCACCCCCAGAATTTGTCAGTGCCAAAGACTTATCCGAGCGAAACAAACTACCATTTTGTATGGATTGGAGTAATTATTCCGCCAAGTGGTTAGCTCGATTTAACTTAGGTTTACACCAAATTCTCCAACGATTAGTCACAGGAGAAGAAATTACTGCCGCCGACGAACAACTATTACTTATGACCCACAAAGCAAAAGAATGCGCTGCTCACATCAAAGCAATTTTGGGGTTTACTATCCCAAGTGATTGTCAACCGATTTGGCTGCTGGCTACTTTAGTCGCGCAGTTGGGACTAAGTTTAGATTTTCGCAAACAAGGAAAACGTGGCCAACAAGTTAAATTGTTCTCGCTGTCAAAATCCGAATTAGATTTTGCATTACAAGTTATCGCTCACCGACAGCAGCAACGAACTGATTACGCTCAAACCCAGTCCTCACAAGGGGTAGAACCTGTTTCTTCTCCCGTATCCACCCCCCCCATAATTGGTATAGGAAATCCCTTAGTTGAGGGGGCGGATACTACGCTGGCTCGACCAGATCCAAATAACAGAATTACCCTACTTCACTGTGTAGAAATGCTTCGCTCTGGTATTACCAAAGGAGCCGATGCTATCAAAGGAATTCTCAAGCGATGGGCTACTGATTGGCGGTGGGAGGTGGTGCTGCAACTGGAGGCTGTAGCGCAGGATGAATTGCAGGAGATCACTCTTGTTTTCCCTCAGTTTTATGACTGGTTATCTGAGGATGTGCTGCCTGTGGAGGGTAGTGCCTAGCAACTTATGCACCTGTCCGACCAACAAATATGGTAAAAAATTTGGTCTAGTTCCTGATTCCTGGCAACGAGAAATATAGAATTTCACGTCTTAAGATCCGAAAACTATAATTATCGGATCTAAGAAATTAGGGTCATATTGCTGGTGAAAATTTAGTTTTGACCCGCAATTCTGGTTCCACTGGGATTGATAATTGAAAAAGGGACATAAAAGATGAACAATCTACCCAAGTGTCCCCGGCTGATTGTATAGGAGAGTGGAAGCTCATCAGGAAGATGCTGACACCAGGGGCAGAAAATACTGTGCAGCGAATGGCAGATGTGACCAACACTGCCCAAATTGTAGAGCTGTGGAAAAGTAGTAAGCTCTCACCCCAAACTCGTCGGTCTTATGATACAGATATCCGCCAATTTATTGGCTTTGTGTTAGGTGTAAGTCCCAAACTAGTACAACTGAATGATTTAGATTTGCGGACAGTAACAATGAATGACGTGATGGCGTTTGCTGATTATCTAGAAACCAAGTCTTATGAAACTTCTACTCGTGCCAGAAGAATAGCTGCTGTCAAAAGTTTACTGCGGTTTGCTAATGAAGTGGAATGGACGAAATTTAATGTAGCGGCCTCTGTGCCACTGCCAGAACCCAAAGATAAACTAGCCGAACGCATTCTCAGTGAACTAGAAGTGATGACGATGATAGCCCTGACTCCAAAAGGACGTGACCGATTAGTCATTCAAATGCTTTATTACACTGGTGCAAGAGTCAGCGAGATTGCCTCTTTAACTTGGCGTTCAGTGCAACCGGGGCATGATGGCAACGGACAAGTGACGCTTTACGGCAAGAGACAGAAAACTAGAACTGTGATTATTCCTAAAAGTGTTTACCAGGATTTATTTGTACAAAGAACTAACACCCTTCCTGATGCACCAGTCTTTGTCAGCCGTAAAGGTGGGGCAATAGGTGAGCGACGTATTCGCAAAATTGTGGCAGATGCAGCGGCGGTAGCCCAGATTTGCGCTAATGTGTCACCACACTGGCTGAGGCACTCTCATGCCACGCACAGTTTAGATCGTGGCGCACCTATACAACTGTTACAGCAAACTTTAGGCCATTCATCGCTGAAACAAACTGGACACTACACTCATGTTCGCCCCAATGATAGTACTGGGCTTTATTTACCAAAGTAAAAAATATCTATTGTTGGTTTCCTCCCTAATTGAAAACCCTCATGCCAATCATCAGCCATCAGCCTTTCTCTGTGATGCTCCACAATTGCGTAGTAACTACTCCAACACTTACTCAAAACATTTTTTACTGTATATATAGTTTCTGTACCAATTCTACACAAGCTGTTTATCAAATGTATCTTCTGAAAGTCAATCAGGATAATGCTTTCTCTACAGTTATCTACACGCAATCTATACAGCAGAGCTTATTATTGTAGATGATTTTCTGTACAGTTTTTGTTTCTATATACCACCCAGGGTCAGCGTTGCTAAGTTAATATCACAAACGGGGTGCAGGATAATTGATATCAAAATTGATAGCTAACGTTCTTGGAAGTAAAATCCCCATAACGTGACTAATTTTTCTTGACAAAGAAATTGATATCAAAATTGATAGCGTTTCCCCAAAACAGGAGATGAGCAATGGCCATACCGCTTGCTGAACTAAAAATCAGGCTTTGAGTGAAGGTAACTGTTTTCTACCTGAATCTCATTTGCTGGCGCGTTCTTTATCTTTGCTCCAGCGTCCTCACCACACACCAGACTATAAATCTTTGAATACAATTTTAGGTCAGTTAGTTGAGCAGCAAAATTTAGTTTATGGTGAGGTAGCGAATAGTATTTATCAAAAAGCCGCCTACCGTGCTGAACTGTCTGTAGCGCTAAAAATTCAAACTCTAATTAACCGACCAACTTACCCAACCCGACATCTAGAAAATTGGTTAGCTGACTTCCAAGCCCTTGAATATCGTGAACTCTCACGCTTAACTCCTGAACAAATCAGTGCCTTGTTAATGGCAGTTAAACATCCTATTAGTATCATTACAGGAGGGCCTGGGCGTGGTAAAACCTATGTGCTAAGAACCTTGGTGCAATGGTTAACATCAAGGGGGGTAAATGTAGCTCTTGCCGCCCCGACCGGAAAGGCAGCCAACCGGATGAAAGAGGCTACTGGAATGGAGGCAAGCACCATTCATCGTCTACTCCAATGGCAAGGACTAGGGCAAAACTTTTACTATAACGAGGATAATCCTTTAACTATTGATTGGTTAATCGTTGATGAATTTTCAATGGTGGATAT
Source organism: Nostoc sp. HK-01 (assembly GCA_003990705.1). Taxonomy (GTDB): domain Bacteria; phylum Cyanobacteriota; class Cyanobacteriia; order Cyanobacteriales; family Nostocaceae; genus Nostoc_B. The sequence continues at coordinate 25,959 of AP018320.1, read as the reverse complement.
ATTTTTGTTCAATTCCCTATTGAAAGCTTTACCAACAAAAACACAAATCCTGTTAGTAGGAGACTCTGACCAATTACCGAGTGTTGGCCCTGGAATGGTGCTGCGGGACTTGCTGAATTCGGAAATAGTACCAACAACAATTGGTGGTAAGAAAATTCCCTAGGGCATTTCTGAAAATAATTGCTACAAATTAGCTATATCAGGAGTTTTGAGAGCTTCGGTTGCGTATCTCTATTGTGCGGTCGCACCTGAAAAATTGCGATCGCTTAGGGTAAGTTCTATGAATAACGCATGATACAGCCCGGAATAAGAATAAAACAAAGTAAATTTCAAGTTGAGAGTTGGAAAATTGATTTCAATAATTTTACTGAACTGTTAACTCTAAGTAAGAGGGATAGTATTAGAAAAAATATATGAATATATATGACACCACAAAAAACAATTTTTTTTACTCCAGAGCAAGAAGATTTAATTCCTATTTATCATCATAAATGGATAAATATTGCACTCTCTACTGAGCGAATTAATAGGAAAGCAGCATCTATTGCTATTAAAGAAGCTTATGCCTTTATTGGCTTAAGCGAACCTAAAATTAGATTTTATGATAGCCCTTATATAGCATTTATCAATTTCATTAATAATTTATCAACCCCAATAAATTATTCTTTGATTGAGAAGATTCAAAAACCTATATGGAAATGTCTAAATTCTCAGTTAGATAAATTTATTCAGCCATTATTATTTCAAGAACTTCATGATATTAATTGTAATATATTTGAAAATTTTATAGATATGTTAGTAAGTCAATTGTCTGACGATATTAATAATGAAGTATGGGAAATATACGCAAATTCCAATTTTGATATTTATCAGATTGAGCCAAGATTTTGGTCTTACGTACCTGGGAGTTTACTAGACTTTTGTATTTCCGTACTAAACTGCACTTATCCAGAAAGAGAGTGGACTGTATTACAAGGTTTAATGGATCACTGTGGTTTAATTTTTCCCGATGAAAAAATCGTATTTATCTCTGAGCGACCAAGTGAGCTTTCATTCAACAATCTTTCTTCCTCTTACCCTCGTATTCATGCAGAGGGTAAACCTGCTATTAGATTTGTAGACGGATATAGCATCTACGCCTATCATGGCGTTATTTTACCTAAAAAATATAGTGTACATCCTGATAATTGGCAAGCTAAATGGCTTTTAGAAGAAGAAAATGCTGAACTGCGGCGAGTTTTAATTCAAGGTCTTGGCTACACTAAAATCCTTGAAGAACTTTCACCAATTGAGTTAGACTCTTATCGAGAATACAAATTATTGAAAATTGTTAATGATATTGATATTGAACCAATTTATCTTTTGAAAATGACTTGCCCCAGTACAGGGTTTATTCATGTATTGCGTGTTCCACCTAATATGAAATCTGCACGGGAAGCTATTTGCTGGGTAAATTGGGGAGTTGACCCAAATGATTTTGCTGTTGAAACCTAAACTCCCTTCCTTGAGATAGACTCATTCATAAGCTTATCCTTAATATCTTTTTTGTCTTTCTTAACATCGACCTCGCAATCAAGGTGCGACACATTGGCTGCTGAAAACGTGTCCAGAAGCAAATCTTGTTTGGTACACTTCTATCTTTCTTAACTATTACTTACTAACTCTAAAGCACATTCAAAGATGATATGCATCATTGCAAGCAATTGGAAGTGAGATTTACAGGGATTAGTATGTAAATGTCTTGACACGACCGCATAATAGATTAAAAGCGTGCCTGTTAAGAAAATAACAATGATTAATAGTCATCAGTATGGTTCAAAGCGTCAAAGGCCTATATTAAGGCTGAAACTAGCACTTTACATTGTCTTACGAAGCGTGATAATAGGGCTAATATCTGGAAGCGTACTGGGCGCACTTTTTGGCTGTGCTTTCATGATATTCTCAATCTGGACGGCAGCATTTGGTACTGGATTAGGCTTAGGACTGGGGTTAGTTAATGGGGTGTTGCTGAGTTTCATAACCTGTCTATTCTTTTACCCATTAAAGTATCCTTGGCTCTATAATCTGATAGTCAAAGTCATTAGTGCTTTTGTAGCTGGAGTCGGGGTTGCAACCTTTGGCCCTTGGTACTTTTCCTCCCAATACATGACCCCATCCTCAGCAGTTTTAATTGGTTTTAGCTCTGTACTTGCATCTGTAATTGCTGGATTCGCAGGATGGTTAGCAGGGAAAAACATTTCTCAATGGTATGAACAAAAAAATCAAAGAAAAAGACGAAAATCAACTCTAAAGGCGACGCTGCATGATACTACTCCACTAAACACAGCAGAGCAACATTTAGAAGATAGCCTGTGGTCTAAAAATTTAGGCTGGATATATCTTGGTCTACTTTCATTTTTATGTTCTTTTCTAGGGCAAATGCTTTTGCAATTCATAGTCTGTGGAAATCAAGATGTACGTTCTTGCCTTCCTTCTCCTCGTCTTTATACATCAGTAATAGCAGGCTTTAAAGTAGTCATTCCTGCAATTTTAGTAATTATCCTGATATTTAATTTAGTAAAAATTATATATAAGAAACACAATAGTAAGCTTACAAGCTAAATGATGAGTGTCAGCTATTATAGGAAAATTTTAGAAGGGATTGAAGTTTAAATGAGAAGCTTAGGGAAACAGACATAGCATATATAACACAAAGGCAACGACCTCGACTTCGCAAGGAAGTTGCGCCGCATTGGCGGCTATAAGCCTTATAGGAAAAGCTATTGAGCGAAATTATCAAATTTTTCTTAACTGAGTTTCTTACTTGTACTCTATTTTATAGATATTCAATTAATTTTTAAGAGCAACGCATAGATAAAAGTCTATGTTAAAGCCAGATGATAAATCTAGGCTTCATTGTGTGAAAACGGAGAAATTATACGCACTTTGCAAAGGTTTGGCTTTGAAGAGAGCGATCGCTTCGTGGCTTAACACTGAAATCAATATATAAAATTATACAAAATAATTGAAGAGTATTTCTAGGTTAATTTTAATCGTAGATTATATCGTACAAAAGATAATGGTCTCTTATTTTGTATAGGAGCGCGATCGCTGTTGTGACTCTTGACTAGAAAATCAAGTTATTCTGGCTGAAGTTACTAGCAGTAAAGTTGTTGAGTGTAACTAAGGTGCTGAAAGTTGCACTGCTACCAACACCATCAGCGTCAACTTGGATGAGAGTATTTGACCCAGATTGTATGCCTCTGATGTAACCGTTGGCGATGGGATTTGTGCCTGTGTAGTTTAAGTTAGCCAACAAAACTGTCACCACAAGCACATCATCTGCACTACTGAAGTCGGTAATTGTGTCAGTTCCTTCAGTCAGACTGTTAAAGACAAATCTGTCATTACCAGCGCCACCGGTTAGGCGATCACTGCCAAGACCACCGATGAGTGTATCATTACCATTACCACCAGTCAGAGTATCATTGCCATTGCCGCCATCGAGGGTATCATCGCCATCATTACCTTTGAGGGTGTCAATATCATCGCCACCAAATAGTAGATTATTGGCACTATTACCAGTGATGTTGTTTCTCAAGGCGTTACCTGTGCCATTAATAGTATCAGCACCAGTCAAGATGAGGTTTTCTAAATTGTCGCCTAATGTCCAGGTGACGCTGGTACGAACAGTATCAGTCCCTTCATTGGCTAATTCTACGATTTGGTCGTTAATGCTATCAACGTAGTAAGTATCGTTCCCTGTACCGCCAATCATCAAGTCATCGCCTACACCACCATCTAAGGTGTCATTACCAGCACCACCGTCAAGGGTGTCATTTCCGGCATTTCCTTTAAGGGTGTCATTATCATCACCACCGGACAGGCTGTTATCGCCACTGTTGCCTGTAATGCTGTTCCTTAAAGCATTACCAGTACCATCAATTGCCTTGCTACCCGTCAGTACAAGATTTTCTAGATTATCCCCTAGCACCCAAGTAATAGCAGAACGAACTGTATCTGTCCCTTCATGAGCTAATTCTACGATTTGGTCGTTAATGCTATCAACATAGTAAGTATCATTACCAATACCACCAATCATCAAGTCATCGCCTACACCACCGTCTAAAGTGTCATTACCAGCACCGCCATCAAGGGTATCGTTCCCTGCATCTCCTTTGAGGGTGTCATCATTGTCGCCACCAAACAGGTTATTATCAGCAGAGTTACCTGTAATGCTGTTTTTCAAAGCATTGCCAGTACCATCAATGGCACTGTTGCCAGTTAAGATGAGGTTTTCTAAGTTATCGCCGAGAGTCCAAGTGACACTGGCTCGAACTGTATCTGTACCTTCGTTGACTGCTTCTGTGATTTGGTCGTTGCTGCTATCGACGTAATAAATATCGTTACCAGCACCACCAATCATTAAGTCATCACCCACACCACCATCAAGGGTGTCATTCCCTGCACCACCATCAAGGGTATCGTTACCTGCATCTCCTTTGAGGATGTTACCACCACTATTGCCTGTAATTAGATTATTGAGTGCGTTACCCGTACCTGAGAGGCTTCTTGTACCAGTTAAAATCAAGTTTTCAACATTTTCGCCTAAAGTATAGCTAATTGATGCGCGAACGGTATCAATTCCTTCATTGGCGTTTTCAACGACTTTATCACCACTGTTATCCACAATGTAAATATCATCGCCCAATCCTCCGGTCATGGTATCTTTACCAGAGCCGCCATCAAGGGTATCGTCTCCGGCTAAACCAACCAGAGTGTCATCACCAGCCAAGCCTTCAATTAAGTCATTATTGAGTGTACCAGTGATAGTGTCTTTGCCAGATGTACCTGTGAGGTTGCGAATGTTAATGGTAAAGATATCACTGGCGATCGCACCCTGGCTATCGGTAGCTACTACTTTAATGTTAATGATGCCAACATCACTCAGGCTAGGAGTACCACTGAAAGTACTAGTGGCAGGGTTAAAAGTTAACCAGCTTGGTAGCGGTGAATCATTTACTAGGGTGGCTTTGTAGGTGAGGCTGTCACCTGCATCTATGTCTGTGAAAGTGTTGGCGGGAAGGGTGAAACTGAAAAGACTTTTTGCACCGATGGTTTGATCTGCGATCGCACTTCCTAATATTGGTGCATCATTAGTATTAGCCACTGTCAAAGTGAAGATATCACTGACACTTGCTCCAGATTTGTCAGTGGCGTTGACTTTGATGTTTAGCGTACCAACTTCACTGTTACTTGGAGTCCCACTAAAGGTGCGAGTTGTGGTGTTAAAGCTTAACCAACTTGGTAAAATTGCACCATTTTCTAAGGTGGCGGTGTAGGTGAGAATGTCGCCTGCATCCACATCAATGAAGGTATTAGCGGGAATTTGGAAGCTAAAGGTACTGTCTTCTGGAGCTGTTTGGTCTACAATTGCTTGCTGAACTGTAGGCGCATTATTAGCAGCGAGAATAGCTGTCACTGCATCTGGTTGAGTGGGGGCTACTTCTCTTTGACCAAGGTTATCGGTAGCGACGCTGTAAAAAGCGTAGTTGCGTCCAGCTTGACCAATATAAGTAGCGGAAGTGGCTGTAGTATTAACTTGCCAAGGCACAAATTGACCGCCATCGGTGGAGACGAAGATATCATAGGTAGCTAGTCCGCTACCTGTGTCGCTACCTGCCCAAGAGACGATGAAGTTAGAGTTACTGTTTGTAGGTAAGGCAGTTACTTGACTGGTAGGTAAGTTTGCATCCAGGGTATTGAAAACAGCTGCTGTTTGGATGGGAGTTTGATTGCCAAGGGTAATTGTGGCTTGAGCATCGATGCGAGTTCCGGTTGTGCTGTTGGCTTTTGATTGGATGCTGTAGCCGACAACACCTCGTCCTGCGCCGTTTTGGTCATTGGGGGGCAAGAAACCAAGATTGCCAGTAGCAGGATTTCCTGTTGCGGGGTCGATGGCGGTGAATGTCCAAGTGACAACCCCTGTATCTGCATTCAGTCCAGCGACAATATCAACAAAAACTCCACAGGTACTGCGTAAATCAAGGCGTTGGCTGTAGTTCTGCACTCCTTGGGGAACATCTACTGAGATATTGCCAAAGCTGAAATCATTTAAGGTAAAGGTCTTGAAGTCTAAATCTGAGTCGAGTTGTTGGGTGATGGTGACTTGGGCAATGGGGGTTGTTCCTTGGGCAGCGTTGTTGCTAAAGCGGATGGTGTAGGGAATGACTGCACTTGCTGTTAACCAGTGTTGAGTTGCGAAACCGTCAGGGTTAATTAAGGTATTGGCAGCGTTGAGGGTTTCTTGTCGTTGTAGGGCGGTGTATCCCTGAATAAATTCGGGTGCGTTATTGGTTAAAGCAATATCTAGGATGGCATCTTCGAGTAAGTTAGGATCTGTAATGCCTGCGGCTCTGGCAATTGCTTCGGCTGCTGCACGTTGTTCGGGGGTGAGGGTGTTAACGGTGACGATATTGCGGGGGAAGGTGAGGTCGGTAAAGGTATTGGTATCTGTCCCCGCAGCATAGTCAAATAGGGAGTCGGCTTGAGTGATGCGCCAACTGTTGGCATAGTCGCCATAGAGTTGTTGATTGGTGATAGAACCGCCGATAACTGTGCTGTCGCGTAGGGCAAAGTCATCGTTGGTATTATCGTTATTGTTGCCTAAGAGTCCGACAATGTTACCTTGGCGGTTATCGGCAAGACCTACAGCAATATTGAGATAACTGTTTTGGAATCTGACTTGTATTAGGTCGTTATTGGCAGAAACGATGGTGTAAGTGTCACCTTCTCGAACAATTAGGTTTTGTCCAATTGCGTAAGCTGCGCCATCTGGAATGTTAGTGGCAGTCCCGTTAATGACTAAGGGTTGAGTTTGATTTAAATAAAACCCGATGCGCTGCCCGTTTAGTTTGACTGCAACGGCGGTGTTGACGGATACATCAGTTCTACTGCCCCAAGGTTGTTGTCGGGTTTGGATTTCTAAGTCGTCTGTTGTTGATTTAAGGAGAGTAAATTCTCCGACAGATTGGAGGTCGTAATGAATACCGTCGAAGGTTTTTAGGTGGACATCGCCCCCTGAGTGGCTAATAAGGTTTTTTAGTGATTCATAGACTTCTACAAACCTATAAAGTAGCGGCCCACCAGGATCGAGAAAAAAATGCTTGATAGGATCATTTACCGCATCATAAGCATCAGGAGTTCCTCCCTTAACTAACTTTCCATTCTCAGGATTATAAAAACACTCACCTTGACGATTGCTCGGATTCCAAAATGCATCAGTAGGTATTCTATTTTCAACAAATCCAATATCATTACCATGAAACACTGTGCTATCAGTTGGGAATGACCATGTTAACCACGATCGTCCCAATGATATTGTTACTTGTCTATTATTGTAAGGTATCCAAGTAGGAGGAAGATCATTAGATTCCCAGCCAAATTCATAGATTGAAGAGGGACATACAGGCGTAAGACCGCGCGGATCGGTTAGATGGCTTGGAGAATTAAGGACATAAGTATAAAAATTCGTATCTCCACCTATTAAATTTATCGGATCGACCACCGTAAACCGCCCTAAATTACTGTCATAAAACCTTGCTCGCATGAAATCGAGTCCATTACCTTCATCCATCACCCCCCACTGCCCAACATATTCAAAGGGGTTAGCAACACCTTCAACTTTGGTTAAATCTTCACCAAATGGTAAATAACTGTAGCGGTTAACATAACTCCCATTATTCCCTGTCAATCCTACCGTTGACCCAAGGGCATCTGCATCATAATAATCAGCAACATTACTGCCATCAATTCGACTGACTAAACCAATGCCGTGATTGTAACGGGCAACCAAATTACCATTACCGTCAAATTCCCCGACAACATCCCCTAAACCAGAAGGATCAATTAAATATTCTGTGCGTTGACCATTGAAGACAGTAGCAACACGATTGCCTAAGCCATCATATTCATAATCCCAAGTTCCCTGGGGAGTGACAACTTTAATCAGTCGGTTTTCGACATCATAACTATAGGTTGAGGTCTGTCCCCCTTGGGTTTTGCTAATTAAATTCCCATCAGTATCGTAAGTATAAACTGCATTGCCTACACTGGTATATTGGTTGAGGTTATTACTGCTGTAATTGGTGGTAGCTCCATTATCGGTAACTCCAATCCGATTTCCGGCTGCATCATATTGATATTGAATGATGCGATTATCGGGAGTGACAACAGTAGTTAATTGACCTGTGGCATCATAACCATACTCAAAAGTTCCTTCCAGGGTGGTCATGCTGGTACGCCGACCTACATCATCGTAGGTATAATCAAAGCGCGAGTTAACCGTACCATCGGAGTTGTAATTGACTATGTGATTTGGTTGACCACATTTGCAATACTCATAGGTAGTATAAGTACCATTACCATTGGTTTCCTTACTCAAACGACCGACTGGATCGTACTCATAGCTGATGATGGTTTTTCCTGCACCATCGGTTAAGGTTTGTAACCGTCCTACTGCGTCATAACTGTAGTTGACTGTATAACCATCCTGAGTCACCATTCGGGTGCGCTGACTATCACTGTTATAGCTATACTGAAGCGAACGTCCAGAAGGGTAAGTAATCTGAGTTACAAGATCCGCGCTATTGTATTGTATAGTCGTCGTTCCTGTGGTATCTGTGATGCTGCTTAAATTCCCTCGTGTATCATAGCCATAGATAACACTAGAACCATTAGCGTATTGTTTCTTTGTCAGCAGCCCATCGGGATTATAAATGTATTGAATCGTATTCCCGCGACGATTAACGTAACTGGTGATATTTCCTAGTGCATCCACACCAAAACTTTGGCTACTGCCATCGGCATAGGTGATTTTAGTCAGATTGTTTTTGGAATCGTAGGAATAATTTACCCCATTGCCTTTGGGGTCTGTAAAACCAGTCAGTTGATTAAATGTGGTGTCATAGGTAAAGTTAGTTTTTTGACCAAGAGCATCGGTAATTTGGGTTAAATTCCCTGAGCTATCATAACTATAAGCATATTGGCTGCCATCAGGTAGGGTTATACCTCTTAAATTGCCATCAGCATCATAGCGGTAGAGATAATTCTCCTGCTTAACATCACGGAATTGACTAACATTTCCCCGGTCGTTTAATAAGCTGGTTGTTGTTGCCCCAATACCATCAGTAATTGTCACTCCCCCAACGCTATCGTAGCTGTATGTCACGGTTTGAGTTTGCCCGTTGCTAGATTCTTGACTCAGCCGCCCCTGGTTATCATATTCAAAACTGCGCTGATAACCTTCATCAGAGGAGATCGAAAGTAAAGAATGTTTTGTCGCCCCTAAATTCCCTGTATTGTAGGTGTAAGTTGTCGTTCCTGTGGTGGTTGTCACCGATAACAGGTGTTCTCCAGCCGTATCGTAACTGTAGGTTGTGACTTTTCCCGTGGAATCAGTAATTTCGCTAATCCGCCCTTGAGCATTGTAACTGAGAATCAGGCTGTCTCCATTGGAGTGGACGAGACGAGTGAGGCGATTGTTTGTATATTGCAGCGTAATCCGATTACCGTTGGTATCTTGAATATAGCTAAATTTGCCATCACCCGCAAACAGGAAAACTGTGCCGTTAGATTCTTTTAAACGATACTCTCCATTATTGTTAATCGTTAAAGTAGCACCACCAGTTTTGCTGTAAGTGCCATCGTCCTGAAGCTGAAAAACTCGCTGTAAATCACCGATACTGCGAATGATCACATTTCCCTGACTATCTTTCGTCGCCCTTAAATCCCACTGACTAGCCCAACCCCGTCCTAAACTTCCTAAGTTGTAACGTTCCGCCAACGACTGATAGAACGTCCGCCCAAAAGTCAAGGATAGTCCAGGGGCATTATCAACTACATCCGTTGTACTGGTTAAGCTAACATTGGTGAGAGTATTAGCGGCTTGCTTCCATTCAAAGGCAAATAACCGAGTCAAATCACTTGTCGGTTGTCCTAGTTGACTGAGATAATTGGCATCTTTCGCTATCACAGCCTGAAACTCGCCTACTGTCTGCCCTAAAGCCGCAGTTAAGTTACTCCAAATCGCATCCCAAGCATCTGCATCAATAAAACTATAATCAGCACGAGATTCAGCTTTAATCCTTGCCCAGTCAATGGTTTCATTGGCGGGAACTTGCTCCACCAAGAATTTAATTACGCCATTACCGTTAGGCGTATAGTTAAAAGAAAATTGACCACTTTCACCGGGCGCAAGAATCGCCGCCGGGCCATTATTACTCGTACCCAAAGTTAAATTTAGGAATCGGCGCAGGGTAGCACTGGCAGTGTTTTCTTCTGGGAAATTAACTTGAGCGTTTGTTGCCGATACTCTGAATAAAGGTGCGGTAAGGTCTGTTTGACCAACATTAGTATAAGTAGCGGTCACAAAACCCCGCGCTGGATAACTCAACTTCACCTGAATATTGCCAACAGCACCATTTGTGACAGTAAAGGCATCATTAGAAACGAAGCTATTGTCGTCATTTTTGACACTGACATCGTACTTCCCTGTAGTCAGCCCTTGTAAGTCAAAGGTTGCCCATAATTCCCTATCACTAACCCAATAAACTTTACTAGCAGCCTTTTTCGTTCCATTGTCGGCGATTAAACTAACTAAATCGGTTGATGAAAAATTCTGTCCGGCAATAATGATGGTAGTTTTACCCTTATTACTGCCAGAAGTTCCTTGAGGAAATCCTGTAATTAAGGGGGGAAGATTAGGAACTGGTGATAGGCGAATTTGGATTGGGCGATCGTCTGTGGTGGTATTGTTAGTTTCATTCTGTGTTCCTTCTGGGATATTGTTGACATAATCTGTAGTGACAACAACACGGTAATTTCCTAATAAATTCAGGGGAATATTAACAGACTGGGTTCTTTCTAAAGATGCACCTGGGGCTAAAGTGTCAGCCAAACTGAACACTCCCAAATCGCTCACGTATGCGCCAGTACTAGCATTCACCAGATATACACGATCTGCCCATCCACCACTTGCTGCGACTGTTCCTTGGTTGGTAATTGTCCAGGAAACATCAACACTTTGTCCCGATCGCGATTCTAGAGGAGCGATAATATTACTGACTACCAAATCTGGGGCATTCAAGTTGATGGCAACCGACCGCACATTATTGCTTTCGTCAGTTTCCCCTTGATTCTGTGAACTATCAGCAACAAATAATAAGTAGCGGTTGCCCAGTACCGTATTGGGTATGGTGATATTGCGAGTAATGGTGTATTCACCATTGATATTCAAGGGAGTTTGAGTAGAAATAAACTCCTCAGCGACCAAAGTATCAAAACTATCGAAGGTTGGATCGTTGGAAATGTAAATCCGGTCATACCAATCAGTTGGTGCGGCTGTTGTCCCCTGGTTTTTCACCGTCCAAGACACTTCAAAACTGTTGCCCAAGGAAGCTGTTGCTGGTGTTGTAACCGATGAAATCACTAAATCTGGTGCAGTCAAGTTAATCGGAACTACCCGAACGTTGTTATTTTCATTAGTTTCACCTTGATTATTATCCCGGTCTGCAACGAACAGTAAATAGCGATTACCAGTAGTTGTGCTGGGTAAAGTTACGTTTTTGCTGATGGTGTAACTTGCTCCCGCCGCCAGAGGAGTTTGAGTACGAATCGATTCCGAAGTGACTAGCGTATCCGAATCACTGAGAGTTTGGTCGCTCGAAATGTAAACGTAGTCATACCAATCTTTGAGTGCTACTCCTGTACCTTGGTTCTTGACTTTCCAAGTCAATTCTACAGTGCTACCCAAAACCAAATTCCCAGAGACATTTGCTGACTCAACTACTAAATCAGCAGAGGAAATACTTATAGGAACAGCATAAACGTTATCAGTTTCGTTGGTTTCTCCTTGCAGGTTATTGTCGTAGTAACTGTAGCGAATATAGTCATCTGCAACAAATAATAAGTAGCGATCGCCTATCTCTGTATTAGGTAAGGTAATGTTTTCAGTAGCGGTGTAACTAGCACCAGCCGCTAGGGGAGTGTTATTAGCAGCCGAACGCACAGTCAAATACTGGTCACTGCTATCAAAGATCGTATCGTTAGAAATATAAATTGTGTCATACCAGTCTGCATTCGCACTCACTGCTCCTTGATTGGCGACTGTCCAAGAAACATTGATAGTAGCCCCCACAGGCACTAACCCTGGCGATGTCACACTGGTAACTACCAAGTTAGGTGCATTAACGGTAAAGGGAACTGCTTTGACATTATTAGTTTCACTGCTTTCACCTTGGGAAGAAGTTGCATCAGTGACAAATAATAAGTAACCACTACCCGCAGGGGCTTGATTCGGTAGGGTAATGTTGCGATTAATTGTATAGTTTGTACCCGCAGCCAGGGGAGTTTGACTGGTGATGGATTCGGAATAGACTAAAGTATCAGAACTGTTCCAGTTTACATCAGTAGAGAAATAAATTCTATCTGTCCAATCTGCGGGAGCTGTGACTGTGCCTGAGTTTGCAACTGTCCAAGATACATTAATTGCTTGACCTAAAGTTCCCGACGCTGGTGCTGTGGCTGCTGTAACAGTTAAATCTGGTACGCTAATGGTAATGGGAACAACCCGAACGTTATTATTTTCGTTGGTTTCTCCCTGATAGCCTGAACCATCAGCTACAAGCAATAGATAGTAATCTCCGGCAGGGCGATTAGGAAGCGTAAGATTGCGGTTGATGCTATAACTGCTACCAGCAGCTAATGGGGTTTGACTAGAAATATATTGGCTAGTAATGTAATAGTCATCACCATTGCCAAAAATATTATCTGTGGAAAGGTAAACGGCATCATACCATTTGGCGAAAGCATTAACTTCGCCTTGATTAGTTACTTGCCAAGACACATTAATATTGCCATTAGCAATACCATTTGTGGGGGCAGTCAATTGTGAAACAACTAAATCTGGAGCTTTCAGATTAATAGGAACAGCACGAACGTTGTTGGTTTCGTCGGTTTCTCCTTGATAATCACGGGAAGAGTAAAAATAGTTATCAGCAACAAATAGTAAATAGCGATCACCTATATCTGTATTTGGTAAAGTAATGTTTTCTGTAGCATTGTAACTAGCACCAGCCGCTAGTGGAGTGTTACTACCAGCCCAACGGGAGGTTAGATATCGGTCGCTACTATCAAAAATCTGGTCGTTAGAAATATAAATTGAGTCGTACCAATCCGCATTCGCTGCAACATTGCCTTGGTTGGTGACAGTCCAAGATACATTAATTGTCTGATTCAGAACGCCTATCTGTGGTGTGGTTGCTGCTGATACAATTAAATCTGGAGCAGTGATGTTAATGGGTGTTGCAACAACATTATCTGCTTCGTTGGTTTCTCCTTGATTTTTGTCATAGTCTGTGACAAAAAGTAAATAGCGATCGCCTAATTTAGTTTGTGGTACGACAATATTCCGATTAATTATATAATTGCTTCCCGCACTTAAAGGCGTATTAGCTCCTGTGAACACTTGGGTAACATAGGTGTCACTACTATCCCAAATCTGGTCATCAGAAATATAAACTGCATCAGACCAATCTGCAACAGCAGAGACAGTTCCGGTATTTGTCACCTGCCAAGAAACAGCGATCGTTTGTCCTACAATTGCTGATGCGGGTGGAGGTGTCGGGTTAGAAATAGTTAAATTAGGAGCTTGAATATTAACAGCTAGAACATAGACGTTATCATTTTCATTGCTTTCTCCTTGTAAATTAAAATTGTCTGCACTAAATAATAAATAGCCATTACCCACCAACCGATTTGGTAAAGTAATATTTTGGGTAACAGTATAACTTTCGTTTGGATCTAGTGGCAGATTGGCAGTAGGAGAAGTCCAGATATCTCTAATATAAACATCATCACTATTACCAAAAATGTCATCAACAGAAAAAGAAATCCTGTCAGCCCAAGAAGAAGCTTTTGTGGCGACTTCTCCTTGGTTTTGAACTGTCCAAGACAGAGAAACTGTTTGTCCTGTGATTAAAGCAGATGAGAAAGTTGCATTAGTAATAACTAAGTTAGGACTGGTAATAACAATAGGAACAGAATAAACATTGTCCTGTTCATTACTTTCTCCCTGAGAGTTAGAGAAATCACTTTGCAGCAAAATATAGCCATTTCCTACTGCTTTGCTAGGGAGAGTAATATTTTGACTAATAGTATAACTTTCACCTGAAGCAAGAGGTAAAATGCCAAGATCACCATTCCCAATATCGGCAATATAAACATCATTGCCATTACCTAAAATGTTATCAACAGAAAAATAAATTCGATCGTACCAACCGGATGCGGTCGCAGTAACTTCTCCTTGATTTTGTACTATCCAAGATAGAGAAATTGTTTGTCCGGCGGTAGTAGAACTAGGAGCAGTTACACTAGTGATAACTAAATTAGGAGCAGCAATTGTGATGGGAACTGCATAAGTATTATCTGCTTCGTTAGTTTCTCCTTGACGATTATCTATATCAGTGACAAATAGCAAATAGCCATTGCCCGCAGATTGACTAGAAAGGGTAATATCTGTAGTAATTGTGTAGCTTTCGTTGGGATCGAGAGGAAGACGAGCTAAGTTATAATTCCAAACGTCTGTCAGATAAATATCGTTTGCACTATAAATATTGTCAGTAGAAAAATAAATTCTGTCATACCAACTCCTAGTCTTTGTAGGTACTTGTCCTTGGTTTTGAACTGTCCAAGACAAAGAAATTTTTTGTCCTGCACTACCGGAAATAGGAGCAGTTGCATTTGTAACTACTAAATTAGGAGCATTAATGGTAATAGGAATAGGGTAGAATACATTATCATCTTCATTACTTTCTACTTGGTCATTCCTTATATCAGTTTTAAATAATAAATAGCCGTTACCTACAGCTTGGGCGGCTAGATTAATATTTTGATTAAGTGTATAGCTCTGATTTGGTTCGATCTCTGGCGAAAAGATAGGAATATCGGTGAGCAGAATATCGTTATCATCAAGAACAGTATCAGTAGAAAAATAAATACCATCTTCCCAATCAGTGTCTATAACTCTTCCTTGATTTTCAACAGTATAAGAAATAGAAATGTCCTGTCCTGAAATTGCAGTAATAGGAGCAGAAAAATTAGTCACTACTAAATTTGGAGCTTGCTGAAATTCTACCTCTATAATCTGTCCATTTAAATTAATCTGTCCTACATCTTGTTGTTGCTTTAATTGTTCGACTTTCTTAACAGATAAAATTTCTCCCTGCACCAAAGCCGAGAAAATCGCTCCCTCATCCCCAGGACTATCACTGCTATTCAAAACACTATCAACTCGATGCCCAATTTCCTCTAATAACAACCCTACTAAATTTTCTGGATTTGCCTGATTCGCTTGCAAAAACTCCCAAGACAAGTAAATTTTATTAGTAAATGCGCCATAAGCCCCATTTGCACCATTGATATCTGCTGCATTACGAATGGCTATCGTTGGAGCAATACTCAAATCTCCTGCTAACCACGCTGTTTTTAAAGAGTCAGCATCTGCCGTATCTCCAAAAGCTACTGCGATTTTTTGAGTAAATTCTGGTTCACCAGCAAAAGCCTGTAATCTTTCTTGCACCAGAATCAGAGCTTGTTCTAAAGAACTGAATATATTTGTATCAATGCTTAAGGGAGATTCGACAACTAGATTGTTATGGAGGATGTAAGTATTATTCATAATTTTGAATTCCTAATTTAAAAAGCCAAAGTTAATCAAAAAGTTTGAGATAATTGCTCATCTTTGGCAATTTTCAAAAGTCTGGATTGAGTAATGCGATCGCAAGCAATACCAAACACCTCAACTTTCTTTGCCTTTGAATCTTGAAAGTTAACAAATATGATGTTATTAACCTTATAAAGATTAACTAGCTTTTTTAAGTTGAAATAGCCAATTAATCGACTGAATAGGGAACTCAAAATCTACAGAAAAAAATAAAATTAGACACAGAAAGCTACGGTCATTAACGAAATGACCGTTTTAAACTTACTTATAAAACAGCTAAAGCTCACTTCAGCAGATAATATCACTGTTTGCAAATTCAATTTAGTATTTTTACGTAAAATTTATATCTTTTATAAAGGGAAAATTTAAGTATTTTTTCTCCAACTAATAAATAATAATTGCAGCTTTTACCGTATGTTTTCTAGAAAATGCCAGCAATTCGGAAGTTGTTACTCATAACTTTCAATTATTTTCCCTTGGTGAAGTGTCCGTATTAGGCGGCTATAAAAGGACACTCTGCTCATGGCAGCGATCGCTCACGGGAATAGAGGTAAAATTAGCAATACAAATATACTATCTTGAAGGCTATGAGTGAAAGCAGCAGCACCTACAACTACAACGCTAACTCACTCGTGAAGTCTTAATAAGTTTAGGCTACAGAGGCAGTTCTTTGGCTTGGGCTGCGGTGTTTTCCTATGCAGTCACAGCAGGGCAGGAAACATAAGGATGTGCTGACTTTGCTACAGCTAAGGGTTGGTGGAGTCGGAAGTTTGAGGAGTTAAAAACGCCAAAAGGATGATTTTTATCTAGTACTTTTGGTGAGTATTGGCGGCTAAAAACGCCAAAAGGATGATTAAATTATCGAGATTTCGGCTATTTCTTTTTGAAAAAAAGACTTGAATAATGTCTAAGCAGCTTGGCAACAACCAAGTTCAAAAGAAAGCAAGAATTATTCAAGTGAAGACTAATGTGTACTTACCAAGATTTTGTTCAGACAGCAGTACTTCCAAACGAGAAAAATAACAATCAATACATGAAAAGGGTCTTCTCCCCTTCTCCCTGCCCCCTGCCTCTTCTATGGCCAATGTTTCCTACACGTCCTATTAATGACAAAAAGTCACTGAGCAAACCTAACAAAAAGTAGAGAAGGACTGCATTTTGTCACAAGAAGTTTAGCAGTTTGTCAGTTGAAATCGTGGTGAGGGAAATGAATACTAGGGGAATACTTCTCATGATTCGAGCGTGGGTATGCAAACATACTATCTAGATAGAGAAAAAGAGCAGTTAGAAGATCAGGCAGTAGCAGTAATCAAGCCCAAGAATAAAGCAGTCGAAAGGGGAACAATCGGATTAATGTGGCTGGATGGGGTATTGATGATATCAGAGATGAGCTTGCATGGAGTGATGCTGGGAGGGCTAATATTATCAGCCTCAATGGCAGTAATATTCCAAAAGCAACTAAATGAATTATTTCGCAAATGGGACAAGAAAGGACGCAAATATAGGATAAATATTTACGGAATACTATTTGCGTTATTGTCATTAGTGTTCATGCTGGACTTTGCGGCAGCCCCAGCCAACGCACAGTTTTTTCAACAAGCGCAAGATTGGATTACTAACACTGGTTTCGGAGGAGCGCTCAACCCGGATACGGCAGCAACGGTAGTAGGCATTTTCAATATTCTGCGGATCTTGTTTTTGTTGTATATAGCGGTGTCTGTGGTGAACGTAATTCAAGCAGTCAGAAGAGATGAAGACTGGGCATCAGCAGCCAGGACACCATTGATTATTCTGGTTGGGGTGTTTGGAGCCGATTTTTTAACAACATTAATTACCTAAAAACAAGCGGACAGTTAGTGGCAATTACTAACTGCGAATGAATAATTGGCTTGCTAAGAGCAAGCCAATTAACTACGAAGTATGAATTGGTACAAGAGAATGTTGCCAGAAAAAAAATTCCGTATAGTAAATCAGAGCTTAGGAACACAACCAAAAATAGGGCCTTTACCAGCAGAGCAAATATTTCCGTGGTTGGTGATAACAATGGGGAGCATATTTGGATTTTACTATATGTTGAACTGGGGGTGGTTAGCAACGCTGTTTGCATCATTATGGGGATGTGCAACATGGTGGTTTGTATCGAGCAATAAAAGTTTTTTAGGGAAGTTTGTAGGTACACCACGCATCAGTAGAGGATATATGCAATTCATCTCATTAATGAATGATTCGGCTCAAACTAAGCAAAGAAATAATCAAAATAAAGTTAAAAGAACTAATAAAATAAAAAAGTAAATTAAACAAATTGATAAATTTAAAGTTCAACTTAGAGGATTATTCCTAATAAAAGAATGATTAAACAAGCAGAGAATTTAGGAAAAAGAACATTAACGTTGACCCCATTTGAAGATGTAGTAAACCTAGCAGGGATATGCGAAATGGAGGTAGGAGGGAGAAAAGGAGTAGGAGCATTAATAATTCAAAAAAAAGGAAATATCCAAATAAAATTCGCCTTTGATTGCTGGGGAATCCACCCAAACTTCGCAGCAGAACAAATAGTGCCAATATTTGAAGGAATAGAAGGGGGATTAAAAGAAATACCATCAGGAGAAAGACTGACAATACATTTTGGCTCATTTACATCAGATGAAACAAGACAAAGAGAAATATCGTTAATAGAGGAAGAATGCGCCCTAGAGCCAATAAAATTACTGTTACGTTCGGAAAGAATGCGTGTGAGAAAACTTACTCAGTTGGGGGTGAGGAAGAATAAGTTTTTGAGACTATGGTGTACATATACAGTAGAAGAGGATGAGAAAATAGAAGACTTTGCAGAAATAGGACTTAAAAAACTGCAAAAAATTTGGTACTCATTTACAGGAGAGATTCATGGCTTAAATAAAAATCGAATTGAAAATATATTAAGGAATTCATTCTTAGATGGATTTCAAGGTTGGGAGCAAATAATCTCAAATAAGATGGGGTTGTCAGTAACGCCGTTGAGCAGTGAAGAAATCTGGGGGACGGTATGGGAAATATTTAACAACTCTCTGCCAATGCCTGTACCCAATCCATTAAAACTAACGTTGAATGAATTAAGTGAAAAGCAGACAAGTGATTTTCATATAAAACATCATTTACTAGAGAATGAGAAATCAGTACCAGTATTTGATAAGAAGTGGATAAAAATCCAGGATAAATATGTAGGAGCATTAAATTTTAGTCAAAAGCCTGGAGGGTGGGTGGATGAATATTCACAACTAAGATATTTATGGGAAGTAATGTCTCGTGAGAAGATAGCAAATACAGAAATTATTTGCCAAATCAGCAAAGCAAACGAGACAATAACGAAAACAAATTTACAGAGATTAACAAAACAGTCAATCACATCAACGGCAATGTCAACAGATTCAGGCAGTATAGATGTGAAGGCAGGATTAAATATAGAAGAATCGGTAGAAGCACAAAGAACGTTATACAAAGGAAGTGCTGTATTACATACAGCAGTAGTGTTCTTAGTACACAGAAAAAATCTGGCACAACTAGAAGAGGATTGCAGATATTTAGCAAGTTGTTTTCTGCGGCCAGCAGTAGTAGACAGAGAAACAGAGTATGCGTGGAAGGTATGGTTGCAATGTACACCGATAGTGTGGGAGGCGTTATTAACCAAACCATTTAATAGAAGGTTAATGTATTTCACATCAGAAGCACCAGGATTAACACCGCTAATCCGCACAGCTACAGGGGATAAAACAGGATTTGAGCTAATAGCGGCAGAAGGAGGAACACCAGTACATCTAGATTTGTACCAAAACCATAAGAATTTAGCGGTGTTTGGGACAACGCGCTCTGGAAAATCAGTGCTAGTGGCAGGAATATTAACCCCGGCGATCGCGCAAGAGATACCAGTAATAGCCCTAGATTACCCAAAACCAGATGGGACATCAACGTTTACGGATTACACGCGATTATTAGGAGTAGATGGGGCATACTTTGACATAGCCAAAGAATATAACAACTTGTTTGAGTTACCAGATTTGCGCTCAATGGATGAAGAAACCATAAAAGAGCGAATGTCAGATTTTCAAGAATTTTTGAAATCAGTGTTGATGACGATGATTATAGGGACGAACTCAATAGGAGTGAGTTTTTCAATGGTGTCAATCATCGAATCGTTATTATCGTTGGCACTACAAACATTTTTTAATGACGAAGAAATAAAACTGCGATATCAAGCAGCATTGAGGGCAGGAATTGGGACTATGCAATGGCTTGATACACCAACACTCAAAGACTTCTGCCAATATTGTTCACCAGGGTACATAAATCTGGATTCACTATCTACAAGTAGCACGGAAGTAACCCAAGCATTAGGGCATATACAGGTGAGATTAAAGTATTGGCTATCGTCAAAGGTAGGGCAATCAATCTCATCGCCGTCAAGCTTTAGGGCGGATGCAAAGTTATTAGTATTTGCACTCAGGAATTTATCAAGCGATGCAGATGCAGCAATTCTGGCGTTAAGTGCGTATGCAGCAGCCCTGCGTCGCGCCCTGTCATCAAAAGCAAGTATTTTCTTCCTAGATGAAGCACCGATTTTATTTGAGTTTGATTCGATTGCCGAATTAATAGGGAGACTCTGCGCTAATGGTGCAAAAGCGGGTATTAGAGTGATTCTATCTGCCCAGGAACCAGAAAGTATATACCAAAGTAAAGCAGCAGCGAAAATATTTGCAAATATCACGACGCGGTTAGTGGGGAGGATTCAATCATCAGCAATAGATCCATTTGTAGAAAGATTTAAATATCCTTATTCGATTATTAGTAAAAACAGTACAGAAGCATTTTATCCCAAAAAATCTCTGATATATTCATCGTGGTTATTAGATGACAATGGCAAGTTAACATTCTGCCGTTATTATCCAGCATATTGTTTATTGGCAGCAGTAGCTAATAATCCAGCAGAACAAGAATTGAGAGAGGCATTTTTAAAAAAATATAATCACAATCTTTTACTAGGACTATATAAGTTTAGTGAGGATTATATTCGGATGATTAGAGGAGAAGAATTATCAATCGAAGCGCAACAGTTATTAGTTAAAAGTAATTTAGTCAAGGCATCATAATGATAAATAATAAACTGAAAAAACTACTGATACCAGTCACAATTACGATTTCCTTAGTGCTAACGGCATTCCCAAGTTTTGGATTTGTGTCAATTAAAGATTTCTTGAGTTCAGTATTAGAGGATATGCGACAAGAGTACAGCACGTTAGAAGAAAAAGCTCAAGAAAAAATTAGAACAACATGGGCGAATCTGGCGGAAGATGCGAGTGATGCTATTGAATTATCAAAAGGAGAAATGGGAACACCAGACCCAGATAAAAGTACACAAGATTTGATCAGAAGATTAAAGAATAGCCGAGGAATAGCAGAAACGAAATCATTGGCTGGATTATTGGAAAGAGATATAGCTCGTGCATCAGTATCTTCGACAATAGGAAGAGAAGGACAAGAAAATACCACTCAAAAAATACTCACGACGATTCAAATATCACAAGAAGTTCAAGATTTAGCAGAGCAAGCGCAGTCTATGGATGCGTCACAAAATATTTTGAAAGTGATAACAGCGCAAAATGCACAAATGGTGAGTGCAATTTCGCGGTTTCATGCGGATTCATTGGTAGCGCGGCTTGATAATGCTCAATCAAATTTGATGTTGGCGCAGGTAGCCCAAAGCCTAGCAAACTCGACGACAAAAGAAGAACTGAAAACTACAGGACAAGTATCACTAACTCAAGAATTAGTGTTGATGTCTGTACTAGATCCAGCGAGAAGATAGAATGAATAATCTGTTGGTGCAAATATCGAATGGGATAATTTCTAACGATAATTTGGCAAGTAGAGCAGCCCAAGTATCGAACGCAGTATCAATTGGATTTAACGAGTTATGGACAGAAGTTTTAGGTGGGCAACTGTATGCTTCGCTTTGCACAGTTGGGACATTATTTGCAGTGACAACACTGGGATTTTTTATCTTGGAGTGGACAAAACAAGTAATTAATAACGAGGAACAAAGGGCGTTTAGCTCGTTTATTTGGCCATTAATAATTGCCACATTATTAGCAAATAATGGACAATTACTAGGAAAAACAACAGTGAGCATTAAGGATTACATAAATAACGTAAATAATTACGTGCTGACAAGAACAGCAGTAGGAGTAGATTTGAGAGCAGCGTACTCCAGAGCAATGGGAGTAGCAGCAGTGAGGGCGGCAATTGGGAGAGAAATAGAAGCTTGTCGGACATCAAATTTAAGTCCGCAAGAAACAGTAGAGTGTTTGGAGCAAGCCAAGCAAACATTATCTCGACAATACCCAGATTACTTTGGGGCAAGTGGGCCATTTGCATATTTAATTGAGCGAATAAATCGAGTAATATCAGCACCACAACAAGCAATACAATCGGGAGCCAACCCAATTCAGGTATTGTTATCACCCTTCAGTGCATTTGTAGGTTCGGTAGTAGCGGAGAACATCACAAATATTCTGGTAGGGCTATCTGGGGCGTATCAATGGGGAATAGAGTTAACAATGCTGTTGACGGCATATCTTGGGCCGCTGGCTGTGGGAGGAAGTTTACTACCTTATGGCTCCAAAGCAATATTGGCATGGTTGACGGGCTACTTCTCAGTAGGAATGGCGAAATTGAGTTTCAATATCATTGCGGGATTTGCAGCAGAGTTAATAGCGAATTCGCGTTCGGATCAACCGTTGTTCTTTCTATTCACAATTGGGATATTTGCACCAGCACTCGCCACAGGGATAGCAGCAGGAGGTGGATTAACACTGCTAATACAGATTAATAAAGCCGCAGATGAGTCCAAAAATGTAGCCGCAGATATTGCTGTAACGGTAGTGACAGGCGGTGCTGGGGGGATAGCGAGGTTAGTTCGTCCACGGTAACAACAATTCGCAATTCGCAATGGGCTAACGCCCCGCTCCGCTAACGCAATTCGCAATTAGGTTGTTCACTTAGTGAACTAATCGAGAATTATTAATTGTTATCGGCAACTTTGATGTAGGGAATAAAGAAAGGACAACTGATAAAAATTTAACCGACCTTTCCTATCTAAAAATAAATCTATTCCCTGTTCTCTTTTCAGCTTTTTGAATTGCTGATTGGTTAGCGACGCAATCAATTCAATTGCGAATTGCGTTAGCGGAGCGGGGCGTTAGCCCATTGCGAATTGCGAATTGATTTTGTAGGGAGGAAGGAGTAATATGCTGAGATTAGCTAAACGGGAATCACAACCGAGTCAGCAGCAATTAAATTCATTCTTGAGTTATGGGCCGTCCGTGCCGACAAGGATAGCAATAATAGCGGTAGTGGGTTGTAGTGTCGCTTGTATATCACTGATTGTACAGTTTCTTAACTATGGAGCGATCAGGAGATTAGCAAAGCAGGAAGTACCGTCATTGGTACAGTTATCAAGTGGAGAAACAATAACAGCTACGGCAGTGGAACCAGCTGAACGCTCTGATGAAACTATCAAAAAGTTCGTGTCAGATACATTTGTAGGGATGTTTAACTGGGACGGATTAATCCAGAAAAACAATCCTCAAGGGAAACTAATAGTAGAAGCAGACCCTGGAGTAGAAATAAAGGGATTAGACAATCAATCAAGATTAAAAGTAACGACAAGGGCTTACGAAGCGGCATTTGCACTATCAGAAAAACAAGGATTCCGCGCGGCATTCGTGCGGAGATTAGCGCAAATGATCCCTCAAGAAGTGTTTAGTGGGAATGCAAGGGTGGCAATTATTCCCAACTATATATCCTCTGTGAGAAAAATCAAAGAAGGGAAATGGGAAGTAGATTTTCAATCAACTTTAGTGACGTTTAAAAAATTAGATAATGCCGGAGATGCAATAGCGTTTAACAAAACAGTAACGCTAGAGGCAGTTACGACACCGCAAAAGCCACCAGCAGATATTTCAGAACTAGCAAAGAAAATCTATGCAATTCGCGCCAGTGGATTGGAGATTACGCAAATTGTAGATTTAGATTTAGGAAGAAGAAGATGAGCAGTGAAAATCCATTAACAGTAGATGAAATACTGAAGCTTGATGAGGAACCATTAGAAATAAGTAGCAATAAAAAATCCGATGATATAGAGGATGAAGAATTCTTAACCCAACACACGGTAGTAACTTCTCCTTGGTCAAGGATAGGAATAATTGGTGTGCCATTAGGGATAGGGTTCTTGATTTTCTATTTGATGTTTAACAACATCATAAATGGGCAGTCGAATGTTAAGAAACCAGAGGTAAATTCCCAAGATAAATCAGCGCAATTAACGCCAGATGCTGAAAATAAAGATGGAGATGTTTATGCACAGTTGGCACTATCAAGACAACAAGAAGAGTTAGATAAAATCAAACAACAAAAAGAAAAACTGCCAGTTAAAATCCAGAATCAAGAACCTACAAGAGCAAAACCTATACAGAGAGAAGCATCTGCGGCGCAAGTGCCTTCAAAGCCAACACCACCCGTGACGTATTCATCACCCCGGAGGGGTCAGCCAGTAACTCGGAACCAAATAACCCCAAGACGTAGTTTTGCGCTGCCGAGAGTCAGTAATCCCACTATTGCAAGAGTACAAAAAACTGTAGACCCTATTGATGAATTTAACCGACTACGTTCTATTGGTTCATACGGATTGATAGCTTATGCTGATAGTTCGGTAAGTGAATCGACAATGCCTGATCCGGCAGACACCTCATCATTGCAAACAAATCAGGTGCAACCCCAACCCATAGATGTTGATAGTGAGCCTACATCCAGTATTACAGAAGAAAGCACATCTAATAGGATTGAAAAAATCCGCCCCCGGTGGCAAGTGGAATCTAAAGCTGACAAAAAACTTATAGCCAATAACTACCTACCGCAAGAAAGCCAAATTCTTACGGAACGCAAAACTCGTTACCTAACAGTGGGTGAATTCGCAACAGGCATCCTAGTTACACCACTAGTCAAACAACAAACTGATACCAAAAACAACCAGCAACAAACTGAAGAAGGTAGGCGTTTTGTCGCCAAGTTAACCCAAGACTTTCGTGACAATTATAGTGAAGTAGCCATTCCAAAGGGTACATTACTTGCAGTGGAATTGGTAGGAGTTGATGGTGGTAACTATGCAACAGCCAATGTTCGGAGCATTATCAAAGACAATACGGAATATCCTCTAACTGCTGGTGCAATTTCTGTACAGGGAGAAAAGGGAAAACCCTTAATTGCAAAGAAATATCAAGATAAGGGTGGTGCGATAGCCAATTACGACATAACGGTGGGATTGGTTGGGGGATTAGCGAAGGTAGGAGAAATCATCAATCAACCGGATTCTCAAAGTACAATCAACAATTCTACTATTGGCAGCTTTAGCAGTGCGGTAACACAAAACAATCGGCGTAATCTTGGCGGTGCATTCTTAGAAGGAGCATTTGACTCGGTGGGAGATATATTGAGCGAGCGCGCGGCTCGTTCTACTCAAGAAATACTGGCGCGACCGAATGTTTGGCACATCCCACAAGGAACGAAAGTTACTTTTATCGTCAACCGGAGCCTGGAATTGCCATGAAAAACATGATTGTTGGCTGTATGAGTGCGGTTGTTTGTCTGACTCCAGTAATGGCACTTGCCGCACCAGTAGTTCGGAGCATTAGGCAATCTCAAGCGTCGGGTGAAACGGCCGTACTCCAAACTATCAATGTTTGGAATGGTCATGGTGTCGCCATCTCATTTTATGAAGTAGGGGAAAGGATACAACGAGTCTGGTTAGATGACCCGTCACAAATCTTGGTTGATACAGATGCCTGTCTAGAAAAGCTCGATTCTAATTGTCAAAATCCGGGTGCGGGACTAATTCATCTGCGGCGGATTAAAAAAGTCAACATTCCTGGTTTACCGCAAGCATCAACAACTTTGTTAACGGTGGTAACACAATCATCAACTGGTGAGCGCAAGGCTTACAGTTTTCGTTTGGCAATTGCTAACGGCACTCCCAAATACAGCCAAGTAATGATTAGTAATGATGTTGCTGTTGAACAGAAGAAAACACCAAGCCCGCAACTGCAACCATTACTCACCACGATTAAAACAGTCAATAGCTTAAGGAATGGTCTGGCTATAGCTATTAGAAA